>NZ_JBQQCB010000002.1:0-409720 GCF_052246675.1 Nonomuraea sp. KM90
GCGACTCGACCAAGGCCGAGGTGCGCGAGGAGGCCGCCAGGCGCGGCCTGACCGTCGCCGACAAGCCCGACAGCCACGACATCTGCTTCATCGCCGACGGCGACACGCGCGGCTTCCTGGCCGAGCGCCTCGGCTCGGCCGAGGGGCCGATCGTCGACGAGAGCGGCGCGGTCGTGGGCAGCCACCAGGGCGCCCACGGGTTCACGATCGGGCAGCGCAAGGGCCTGCACATCGACCGGCCGGCCGCGGACGGCCGGCCGCGCTACGTGCTGTCCATCGAGCCGGTGTCCAACACCGTCACGGTCGGCCCGCGTGCGGCGCTGCAGGTCACCTCGATCGTCTGCGGCAGCCCGGTCTGGAACGGGCCCGTCTCGAACGGGCCCGTCTCGAACGGGCCGGTCCGGAACGGGCCGGCCGCCTCCGACGACGTGACCGTGCAGCTGCGGGCCCACGGCGAGGTCTATCCGTGCACGTTCGAGGAGATCGCGGGCGGGCTGCGGATCGACCTGGGCCGGGCGGCCACGGGCGTCGCCGCCGGCCAGGCCGCGGTGCTCTACTCCGGCTCGACGGTCATCGGATCGGCGACCATCGTGTCCGCCGGCTGAAGCTGATTGACCAGCTGAGGGTGGCCGACTAGCTGAGGGTGGTCGACTCGCCGACCGCGAGGCGGCGGATGTCGGCGCCCTGCTTCTCCGCCTCCATCCGCAGCCAGTTGTCGACCAGGGCCAGGCCGATCTCGCTGTAGAGGGCGTCGTGGGTGGAATATGCGCGCGCCGGGCGGATCGTACGGAGGTATTCCACCATCTCCATCAGCTTCAGCCACGGCGCGCCGGTCGGCACCAGCAGCGTGGAGACCTCCACGTCCGGCACGGTCAGCGCGTCACCCGGGTAGAAGAGCTCGTCGTCGAGCAGGAAACCGACGTTCTGGACGATGCTCATGTCGGGGTGGTTCTTGGCATGCCACTCGCCGAACACCTTCACCCCGAAACCGGCCGTCTCGAACCCGTCGCCGTGCCGTACCACCTGGACCTTGCCCGGCACCTCGGTCAGCTCCGCAGCGACGCCCTCGCAGGTCCAGATCGCCAGGTCGGGCGAGGCGGCCTTCAGCTTCTCGACGTCCACGTGGTCGAAGTGCTGGTGGGTGATGAGCACCGCGTCGGCGCCGTCGAGCACCGGACCCTTGCTGAAGGTGCCGGGGTCGATGACCAGGACCTTGCCGTTCTTCTCCAACCGGACGCAGGCGTGGTCGAGTTTCGTGAGCTTCATTCGGCAGAGCCTACGCTGGTGCCCATGTCTACGTGGGAAGCCACCGGGGTTGGTTCGCATCCGGGTGAGGATCATCTTGAGGCGATCAGGATCGTGTTCGGCGAGGTGCCCGGCCTGCCGTACCTGCCAGAGCTGCCCGCCAGGGGCGTCGGGGCCGACATGGTCGGGCGTACGGCGGGGTTGCTGGTCGACCTGCACGTCGAGGTGCAGCCCTCCGGGTGGCGGCTGAGCGACCGGCCGGGGCGCGACCACCAGCGGGCCGTCGACCACCTGCGGCGCGACCTCGACGGGCTGGAGGAGATCGGGCACGACCACTCGGGGCCGCTGAAGCTGCAGGTCTGCGGGCCGTGGACGCTGGCGGGGTCGATCGAGCTCAAGTACGGGGACAAGATGCTCTCCGACGCCGGGGCCGTACGCGACCTGACCGCCTCGCTGGCGCAGGGGGTCGCGGATCACTGCGCCGAGGTGCGGCGCAGGGTGCCCGGGGTGACGGAGATCGTGCTGCAGCTCGACGAGCCCGGGCTGCCGG
This sequence comes from Nonomuraea sp. KM90, assembly GCF_052246675.1. NCBI lineage: Bacteria > Bacillati > Actinomycetota > Actinomycetes > Streptosporangiales > Streptosporangiaceae > Nonomuraea > Nonomuraea sp. KM90. The sequence goes on from NZ_JBQQCB010000002.1 coordinate 1,796, forward strand.
GCGTGCTGGCGGGCAACGTGCCGACCGCCTCGGGGTTCGGGCGGCTGGCGGCGGTCGAGGAGTGGCGGGTGGAGGAGTCGCTGCGGCTGTTCGACGAGCCCGTGGTGCACTGCTGCGCCCCCGCCGTGCCGTTCGCCGTGCTGCGCCGGGCCGGGGTTCGCGGGGTCTCCGTGGACGCCGCGCTGCTTCGGCGCAGGGACGACGACGCGCTCGGGGAGCTGTTCGAGGCGGGGATGGCGCTGTTCCTGGGCGTCGTGCCGGGCAGGGACGTGCGGCTGGCCGGTCCGGGGGTGGTGGCCAAGCCGGCGGTGGAGCTGTGGCGGCGGCTGGGGTTCGAGCCGGACCGGCTGGCCACCCAGGTCGTGCTGACCCCGGCGTGCGGGCTGGCGGGGGCCTCTCCCGCGTACGCCCGGGCGGCGCTGGCGGCCTGCAGGAAGGCGGCCCAGGTGCTCAGGGACGATCCGGCGAACGGGATGCCGGGCGACTGAGCGTGTCACCGTCGGTGCCCGGCGGTAGCGTTTGCTCAGGTTGTCGGATGGAAGGAGGGTCGGCGTGAGTGAGGCTGACACCGAGGTCGGAGGCGTGCCGGTGACCGCGCTCAAGCGGCATGCGGAGCTGAGCGAGCTGGTCGAGGACGCACGCTGGCGCTACTACGTGCTCGACCAGCCCACGGTGAGTGACGCCCAGTTCGACGAGTGGTTCAAGGAGCTGCTCACGCTGGAGGCGGCGCATCCGACGCTCCAGACGCCCGACTCGCCCACGCAGAAGGTGGGCGCGCCGGTCTCGGGCGATTTCGCCAAGGTTCAGCACCTCAACCGGATGGAGAGCCTCGACAACGCCTTCAACGCCGAGGACATGGCGGCCTGGCAGGCGCGGGCCGAGCGGCTGGCCGAGCGTGACCCCGGCCCCTACCTGTGCGAGCTGAAGATCGACGGTCTGGCGATCGCGCTGGTCTACCGCGACGGGAAGCTGGAGCGGGGCGCGACGCGCGGCGACGGGCGCACGGGCGACGACGTGACGGCCAACGTACGCACGATCAAGGGCATCCCGCACCGCCTCAAGGGCGACGACATCCCGAGCCTGGTCGAGGTGCGCGGCGAGGTCTACATCCCGGTCGAGGACTTCAAGAAGCTCAACGAGCAGCTGATCGAGCAGGGCAAGACGCCGTTCGCCAACCCGCGCAACTCCGCGGCCGGCACGCTGCGGCAGAAGGATCCGCGCATCACGGCCCAGCGGCCGCTGCGGATGCTGGTGCACGGCATCGGCCTCTGGGAGGGCGCGGCGGAGCCGCGGGCGCAGTCGCACGTCTACGACCGGCTGCGGGAGTTCGGCCTGCCGGTCAGCGACCTCTACCAGGTGCTGCCGGGGCTCGACCAGATCAACGAGTTCATCGAGCACTACCACGCGCACCGGCACGACCCGCCCTACGAGATCGACGGCGTCGTGGTCAAGGTCGACGACTTCCGGCTGCAGCGGGAGCTGGGCTCGACCTCGCGGGCGCCGCGGTGGGCGATCGCGTACAAATACCCGCCGGAAGAGGTCAACACCAAGCTGCTCGACATCCAGGTGGGAGTCGGGCGCACCGGGCGGGTCACGCCGTTCGCGGTGATGGAGCCGGTCGTCGTGGCGGGCTCGACCGTCGTGCGGGCCACGCTGCACAACGCGGCGATCGTGGTCAAGAAGGGCGTGCTCATCGGCGACACCGTGGTGCTGCGCAAGGCGGGCGACGTCATCCCCGAGATCGTCGGGCCGGTCACGGCGCTGCGTGACGGGTCCGAGCGGGAGTTCGTCATGCCGACGCACTGCCCGGAGTGCGGCACGGAGCTGGCGTACGAGAAGGAGGGCGACGCCGACCTGCGCTGCCCCAACGCGCGCGGTTGCCCGGCCCAGATCCGCGAGCGCATCTTCTTCGCCGCCGGCCGGCGCGCGCTCGACATCGACGGGCTCGGCTACGTCGCGGCCACCGCGCTCAGCCAGCCGCTGCCGCCGCAGGAGCCGGTCGTGCGCACCGAGGCCGACCTGTTCGACCTGACGCTGGAGCAGCTCATCCCGATCAAGTCGGTGGTCCGCGACCAGGACACCGGCCTGCCCAAGATCGACCCGAAGACGGGGGAGGAGAAGGTCGTCACCTTCTTCTCCAACATCAGCGGCGAGCCCAGCCAGAACGCGCTGCGGCTGATGGAGGAGCTGGAGCGGGCCAAGCAGTCCTCGCTCGCGCAGGTGCTGGTGGCCCTGTCGATCCGGCACATCGGCCCGCCCACGGCCCGTGCCCTGGCCGACGCCATGAGGTCGATCGACGCCATCATGAACGCCTCCGAGGAGGAGCTGGCCGCGGTCGAGGGCATCGGGCCCAGGGTGGCGGCCACGGTCAAGGAGTGGTTCGAGGTCGACTGGCACCGGGAGATCGTCGAGCGCTGGCGGGCCGCCGGGGTCCGGATGGAGGACGAGCCGGCTCCCGAGAAGGGGCCGCAGACCCTCGAAGGGCTGACGTTCGTGGTGACCGGCACGCTGGAGGGCTACACGCGTGACTCGGCCTCCGACGCGCTCACCAGCCGGGGCGGCAAGGTGTCGGGGTCGGTGTCGAAGAAGACCTCGTTCCTGGTGGCGGGGGAGAACGCGGGGTCGAAATACGACAAGGCGGTGAGTCTCGGCGTGCCCATCCTCGACGGGGCCGGGTTCGAGGTGCTGCTGAAGGAGGGGCCGGAGGCCGCGGCCGGGGCGGTGGTCACTCCGGAGGCCTGATCTCCGTTCTACCGGGGCTCGCTCGTGTGGACGAGCGGGCCCCCTTGTCGTGTGCCCCGCCGTGTGCCCCGCCGTGTGCCGCGTCATGTGTCGTGTCATGCGTCGTGTGGCGGGCCGCTCGGGTCTTAGCGTGCATGGTTTGCTACTGAGGGTGCTTTTTGGGTATATGTCGGAAAGGAGAAGTGACGGAACGTACGCGCTTGGTTTCGCGAAGTGGGGTGAAGGTCGTACCCTCCCATAGTGACCTAATGGGGGTTCTGTTACCGATGACTGACCCAACCGACACCCGCGACACTGGACCACGCGTCGGCACGCCACTGTGGGCGTTCCTCGCGGGCATCACCGTGATCGGCTTCACCGCCCTGGTGGTGGCCATGCTCAGGCTGGACCCGGCCGGTCTCGTCGAGCTCGCCCGCATGCCGTTGTTCTGGGTGCTCGGGGTGCTGGTGGTCCTGGGTGAGCTGCGGCCCGTGATGGTGTCGTCCGCGACGGCCGTGGGCGGCACATATCCGTCCACCATGTTCACCTTCGCTGTGCTGCTGCACTTCGGGCTGCCGGTGGCGGTGCTGATGCAGGCCGTCGCCGTGGCCATGAACGGCGTGGTGACGCGCAAGGCGTGGCACCGGGTCATGTTCAACATCGCCCAGTCCACCCTGGCGCTGACCGCGGCGGCCGTGGTGCTGGGGACGTTCGGGATCGTTCCGAGCCCGGCCGCGCCCTGGGTGCCGAGCGGGGCCGACCTGCTGGCGATCGCGCTGGCCGGGGTCGCCTACTTCGTCACCAGGGCCACCCTCGTCTCCGGCGCGGTCGCGCTGCACGAGCGGCGCTCGATCATGCGCGTGCTGAAGGCCACCGTGGGCCCGCAGGGTCTCGTCTACACCGGGCTGCTGGGCCTGGCCCCCCTGGTCGTCGTGGTCATGAACCACTCTCCCGGGCTCGTGCCCCTCTTCGTCGCCCCCCTGGCCGCCGTCTACTTCACCGCCACGCTCTCCATGCGCCGCGACCACCAGGCCCTGCACGACGAGCTGACCGGCCTGCCCAACCGCAAGATGCTCATCGTCAGCACCGAGGAGGCGCTGGCCGAGGTGCGCCAGGACGAGCGGGTCGGCCTGTTCCTGCTCGACCTCGACCGGTTCAAGGAGGTCAACGACACGATGGGCCATCCGGTGGGCGACCGGCTGCTGCAGATGGTGGCGCACCGGCTCACCCACTCCGTACGGCCCGGCGACGTCGTGGCCCGGCTCGGCGGCGACGAGTTCGCGGTGCTGCTGCCGTCCATCAGGGACGCCCACGCGGCCAGGGAGGTGGCGGCCCGGCTGCGGGCGGCGCTGACCGAGCCGGTGCGGCTGGAGGGCATGACCTTCGACCTCGACGGCTCCGTCGGGATAGCGCTCTATCCGGACCACGCCCCCGACTTCGAGCTGCTGCTGCAGCGCGCCGACGTGGCCATGTACCTGGCCAAGGAGGGCCGTACGGGCGTCGAGCTCTACCAGCCGGACAAGGATCGCAACTCCCCCGAACGCCTCACCCTGCTCGGCGACCTCCGCCGCGCCATCGACAACCGCGAGCTGCGCCTGCACTACCAGCCGAAGGTCGCCCTGGGCACCGGCGACGTGCAGGGGGTCGAGGCCCTGCTGCGCTGGCGGCATCCGGTGCACGGGCCGATCCCGCCGTCGGAGTTCGTGCCGCTGGCCGAGCAGTCGTACCTGATGCGGCAGCTCACGGCGTACGTGGTCGAGGAGGCCCTGGAGCAGGCGGCCGCCTGGTGGCACACCGGGCTGCGGGTGCAGATCTCGGTCAACATCTCCGCCCGCGACCTGCTCGCCTCGGCCCTGCCGGAGCAACTGGAAGTGGGACTGGCCCGGTACGGCCTGCCGCCCGCGGCCATCCAGCTGGAGGTCACCGAGCGCATCCTGACCGGCGACCAGGCCTACACCCAGGAGACCATCAAGGCCCTGGCCACGCTCGGCGTCCCCCTGGCGCTCGACGACTTCGGCACCGGCTACTCCTCGCTGATCCGGCTCCAGCGGCTGGCGGTGTCCGAGGTCAAGATCGACGCCTCGTTCGTCCGCCGGATCGCCGAGTCCGAGGACGACTACCGGATCGTCCGCTCGATCGTGGACCTGGTCCGCTCGCTCGGGCTGAGGTCGGTCGCGGAGGGCGTGGAGTCGGACGACGTGGCGATGCGGCTGGTGGAGATGGGCTGCGAGGTGGGCCAGGGCTGGCTGTTCGGCCGGCCGATGCCGGCCGCCGAGGCGGCGGTGTGGCTGCGCGAGCAGGCGGGGACGGCGGTCGAGTACGGCTACCAGCCCGAGGTCAGCAGCTCGGCCTGACCGACTGTCATTGATTGCAAGCAGAAGTATGGTTCTTAGAAGTACACTTCTCAGGAATCTACTTCTGTGCGCAGGGGATGCCGATGCTGCCGAAGCCCGGTGAGGTCTTCGCTCGCGACTTCGAATGGCAGCGGTTGGCCAGGTTCGCCGAGCGCTCCAGCATGCGTCCCAAGCTGGGTGTCGTCAGCGGGCGGCGCCGGCAGGGAAAGACCTTTCTGATGGTCTCGCTCGCCCAGCAGACGGGTGGCTTCTACTTCAGTGCGACGGAGGCCACGGAGACGGAATCGCTGCACCTGTTCGCCTCGGCCCTGGCCGAGCATGTCGGGGCATCGGCTCCGTTCAGCTTTCCGAGCTGGGATGTGGCGATCCAGCAGCTTTTCGCCACCAGCGCCGAGAGGCGAGAGCTCATGGTGATCGACGAGTTTCCCTACCTCGGCAAGGCCGCGCCGGCATTGCCGTCCATCATCCAGCGGGAGATCGACCGGGCGGTCTCGCGGAACTCGCCTGTGTCCCTGCTGTTGTGCGGGTCGGCGATGTCCGTCATGGGGCGGCTTCTGGCGGGTAACGCCCCGTTGCGTGGCCGGGCTGTGCTGGAGCTCGTGCTGCGTCCTTTCGACTTCCGCCTTGCCGCCCGCTACTGGGGCATAACTGATCGGCGATTGGCGGTGCAGGCCCATGCGATCGTGGGCGGCACCCCGGCGTATCTGCCCTTTGTGGAGGACGACGTGCCGAAGGGGCCCGATGACTTCGACGATTGGGTGCGGCGCACGGTCCTCGATCCCGGGACCCCTCTCTTCAGGGAGGCGCGCTATCTCCTCGGCGAAGAGGCGGAGATGCGAGACTCCGCGATGTATCACTCGGTGCTGGCGGCGGTGGCCGCGGGCAACCGCACGAGAGGTGCGATCTCCTCCTACGTCGGACGCAAGGCCACCGACATAGGCCACCATCTGAACGTGTTGGAGGACTGTTGCCTGCTGCGAAGGGAGCCCGACGCATTCCGCCCTTCCCGGTCGATCTACCGCATCTGCGAGCCGTTGGTCACTTTCTATGAGGTGATCATGCGGCCGCGCTGGGGCTTTCTGGAGAGCGGCCGTGCGGAAAACGTCTGGGCCGACTCCGGGGCCAGATTTCGCGATCAAGTGCTCGGTCCTCACTTCGAGGAGATGTGCCGCCAGTTCGTGATGCTGGAGCCGGACTACTTCGGCGGCCTCCCCGGAGAGGTGGGCTCGGGGATCGTCACGGACCCCGTACGCCGCGAGCAGATTGAAGTGGACGTCGTCGTCTTCGCGCCTGCCATGCCCGGCGAGCAGCGGCGGGTCCTCTCGCTGGGAGAGGTGAAATGGGGCAAGGCCATGGGCTCCGGGCATGTGGCGCGGCTCAGGAGGGCCAGGGACCTGCTCGACGCCAAGGGGTACGACGTGCGCGACACCGTGCTCACCTGCTACAGCGGCGTGGGGTTCGACGCCTCACTGTCCGGGGAGCGGGACGTGCGGGCGGTGGGGCTGGACGAGCTCTACGGGTGAGGTGGCCCCAGGGGCTTAATGGTTCGGGGCTGCTCGGTCAAGGCCCCTAGGATGGCAGTGTCCAAAGACTCCATCCACGAAACGGGTTCAACGACTCATGTCCGCCATAACCCGCGACGAGGTCGCACACCTGGCCCGGTTGTCCAGGCTGGCGCTGACCGGCGACGAGCTCGATCACTACGCCACCCAACTCGATGCCATCATCGAGGCGGTCGCGAAGGTGGCCGAGGTCGCCGCCGAGGACGTGCCGCCTTCGTCGCACGCGCTTCCGCTGACCAATGTCTTCCGTGCCGACGAGGTGCGACAGTCCCTGACGCCTGACCAGGCGCTCTCCGGCGCTCCCGCCGTCGAGGACGACCGATTCCGGGTGCCGCGCATCCTCGGGGAGGAGGCATGAGTTTGATCCGCAAGACCGCCGCCGAGCTGGGTTCGATGATCGCCGGTGGCGAGGTGTCGGCCGTCGAGGTGGCCGAGGCGCATCTCGACCGCATGGCCGAGGTCGAGCCCAAGGTCAAGGCCTTCCTGCACGTCGATCGCGAGACGACGCTGGAGCAGGCACGCGCCGTGGACGCCAGGCTCAGGGCCGGTGAGCGGCTCGGCCCGCTGGCCGGGGTGCCGATCGCGCACAAGGACATCTTCGCCACGCGCGACATGCCCACGACCGCCGCCTCCAAGATCCTCGAGGGCTGGCGGCCTCCTTACGACGCGACCGTCACCGCGCGCCTGCGCGAGGCCGGCCTGGTCATCCTGGGCAAGACGAACCTCGACGAGTTCGCCATGGGCTCCTCCACGGAAAACTCCGCCTACCACGCGACCCGCAACCCCTGGGACCTGACGAAGGTGCCCGGAGGCTCGTCGGGCGGTTCGAGCGCCGCCGTGGCCGCCTACGAGGCGCCGCTGTCCACGGGCACCGACACGGGCGGCTCCATCCGGCAGCCCGCCTCGGTCACCGGGATCGTGGGGATGAAGCCGACCTATGGCGGTTCGTCCCGCTACGGGCTGATCGCGTTCGCGAGCTCGCTCGACACGCCGGGCCCGTTCGCGCGCAACGTGCTCGACGCGGCGCTGCTGCACGAGGCGTTCTCCGGCTACGACCCGATGGACTCCACCTCGGTCGACGCGCCCGTGCCCTCGGTGGTCGAGGCGGCGAAGAACGCCGACATCGCCGGCATGCGGATCGGCGTCGTCAAGGAGTTCGCCGGCGAGGGCTACCAGGCCGGCGTGCTGGCCCGCTACCACGAGGCCGTCCAGCTCCTTGAGTCGCTCGGGGCCAAGGTCGTCGAGGTCTCCTGCCCGTCGTTCCTGACCGCGCTGCCCGCCTACTACCTGATCGCCCCCTCGGAGTGCTCCTCCAACCTGGCGCGCTTCGACGCCATGCGCTACGGCCTGCGCGTGGGCGACGACGGCACCCGCAGCGCCGAGGAGGTCATGGCGCTGACCCGGGCCGCCGGGTTCGGTCCCGAGGTCAAGCGGCGCATCATGCTGGGCACGTACGCGCTGTCGAGCGGCTACTACGACGCCTACTACGGCCAGGCACAGAAGGTCCGCACGGTCATCTCCCGCGAGTTCGAGGCCGCCTACCAGCAGGTGGACGTGCTGGTGTCGCCGACCACGCCGACCACGGCGTTCTCGCTCGGCGAGCGCACGGACGACCCGATCGCGATGTACCTCGCCGACCTGTGCACGATCCCGTCCAACCTGGCGGGCAACGCGGCCATGTCCGTTCCGTGCGGCCTGGCCGACGAGGACGGCCTGCCGGTGGGCCTGCAGATCATGGCCCCGGTCCTGGCCGACGACCGCTGCTACCGCGTCGGCGCGGCCGTGGAGCAGGCCCTGGAGAGCCGCTGGGGCGGCGGGCTGCTGGCCAAGGCGCCGGAGCTGCAGGGGTAAGAGGGGACTGCGGCGTGCTCACGCAAACGCAACGATCTGAACTAAGGACCTCACCATGACTGCCGGTACGCTCATGCCGTACGACGAAGCGCTCGACCGGTTCGAGCCGGTGCTCGGCCTGGAGACGCATGTCGAGCTGGGCACCAAGTCGAAGATGTTCTGCGGCTGCAAGACGACCTTCGGCGCCCCGCCCAACACGCAGGTCTGCCCGACCTGCCTGGCGTTCCCCGGGGCGCTGCCGGTGGCCAACGCCGCGGCCATCGAGTCGACGATCCGCATCGGCCTGGCGCTGAACTGCTCGATCGCCGAGTGGTGCCGCTTCGCCCGGAAAAACTACTTCTATCCGGACATGCCGAAGAACTACCAGATCTCGCAGTACGACGAGCCGCTCTGCTTCGACGGCTACGTCGACGTCGAGGTCGAGGGCGAGACCGTGCGGATCGAGATCGAGCGGGTGCACCTGGAGGAGGACACCGGCAAGTCCACGCACGTGGGTGGCGCGACCGGGCGCATCCACGGGGCCGACTACTCGATCGTCGACTACAACCGGGCCGGCATCCCGCTGGTCGAGATCGTGACCAAGCCCATCCCGGGCACGGACCGGCTCGCGCCGGAGGTGGCCAAGGCCTACGTCACCGAGCTGCGGGAGATCATGCGCTCGCTCGGCGTCTCCGACGTGCGGATGGAGGAGGGCTCGCTGCGGTGTGACGTGAACGTCTCGCTGATGCCGCGCGGCTCGTCCGAGTGGGGCACCCGTACGGAGACGAAGAACGTCAACTCCCTGCGCAGCGTCGAGCGCGCCGTGCGGAGCGAGATCGAGCGGCAGGCGGGCCTCCTCGCCGCGGGCGGGAAGATCGTCCAGGAGACCCGCCACTTCCACGAGGACACCGGCACCACCACGTCCGGCCGGTCCAAGGAGGAGGCGCAGGACTACCGCTACTTCCCCGAGCCCGACCTGGTGCCGATCGCGCCCGACACGGCGTGGGTGGCCGAGCTGAAGGCGGCCCTGCCCGAGCTGCCGTCGGTCAAGCGCAAGCGGCTGCAGGCCGAGTGGGGGCTGTCCGACCTCGACATGCAGGCCATGCACAACGCCGACGCGATCGACCTGGTCGAGGCCACGGTCGCGGCCGGCGCGCCGGCGGCCGACGCGCGCAAGTGGTGGATGGGCGAGCTGGCCCGGCGGGCCAACGAGACCGGCACGCCGCTGGCCGACCTGCCCATCACCCCGGAGCAGATCGCCAGGGTGACCGAGCTGGTGGCCTCGGGCGCGCTCAACGACAAGCTGGCGCGCGAGGTGCTCGAAGGCGTGCTGGCCGGTGAGGGCACGCCCGACGAGGTGGTCGAGCGGCGCGGGCTGCAGATCGTCAACGACGAGGGCGAGCTGTCGGCGATCATCGACCAGGTGCTGGCCGACAACGCCGACGCGGCCGAGAAGGTGCGGTCTGGGAAGATCGCCGCCGCCGGTGCGCTGGTGGGCGGGGTCATGCGGGCCAGCAAGGGCAAGGCCGACGCGGGCCGCGCCCGGCAGCTCATCCTGGAGAAGCTGGGCGTCTCCGAGTAGGCAGGCCGTCCGGTGGGCCCCGCCGATTCGGACAAATCGGCGGGGCCAGTCAGCCAAGAACCGCTTATCGGGGTTCCCGGCCGGAGCCGCGGTTACTCCTCACGTGAGGGTGCGAGTCCCCGGCGGGCCAGGAGCTTCCTGAACAGGGGCGTGAGCAGCGCCAGGGCCGCCAGCACCAGCAGCACGGCCGCGATCGGGCTGCGTACGAGCACGCTGACGTCGCCCGCGCCGATGGCCAGCGCCCGGCGGAGCTGGATCTCGGCCATCGGGCCCAGGATCATGCCGATCACCGCGGGGGCGACGGGCAGGCCGAAGCGCCGCATGGCGTAGCCGAGCAGGCCCAGCACGTACAGGACGAAGAGGTCCACCACGGTGCCGTTCAGCGCGTAGACGCCGAGGGCGGCGAACAGGACGATCCCGGCGTAGAGGTACGGGCGGGGGATGTGCAGGATCCGGGCCCAGAGCGGGGCCAGGGGCAGGTTCAGCACCAGCAGCATCACGTTGCCGATGAACAGCGAGGCGATCATGCCCCAGACCAGCGCCGGGTTGTGGTCGAAGAGCTGGGGGCCGGGCTGCAGGCCGTACTGCTGGAAGGCGGCCAGCAGGATCGCGGCCGTGGCGGACGTGGGCAGGCCCAGCGTGAGCAGCGGGACCAGGGTGCCGGCCGCCGAGGCGTTGTTGGCCGCCTCCGGGCCGGCGACGCCCTCGATGGCGCCCTTGCCGAACTCCTCGCGGGCCACGCCGCGCGCCAGGCGCTTCTCGGCCGCGTACGACAGGAACGTGGGGATCTCCGCCCCGCCGCCCGGCAGCGCGCCGAACGGGAAGCCGAGCGCGGTGCCGCGCAGCCACGGGAGCCAGGAGCGCCCCCAGTCGGCCCGGCCCATCCACGCCCGCCCCACCGGGATCACCTCGGGCGGTACGTGGCGCAGCCGGGAGGCCACGTACAGGGCCTCGCCGAGGGCGAACAGGCCGACCGCCACGATCACCACGTCGATGCCGTCGAGCAACTGCGGGATCCCGAGCGTCAGGCGGGCCTGGCCGGTCTGCTGGTCGATGCCGACCAGGCCGATCGCCAGGCCGAGGCCGAGCGAGGCCAGGCCGCGCACGATCGAGCGGGACAGCACCGAGGACACGGCCGTGAACGCCAGGACGGCCAGGGCGAAGTAGTCCTCGGGACCGAACGAGATCGCGAAGCTGACCACCGCCGGCGCGGCCACGACCAGCAGCGCCGTGGCGATGGTGCCGGCCACGAACGAGCCGATGGCCGCCGTGGCCAGCGCCTGGGCGGCCCGGCCGCGCCTGGCCATCTTGTTGCCCTCCAGCGCCGTGATCATCGACGCCGACTCGCCGGGCGTGTTGAGCAGGATGGAGGTGGTGGAGCCGCCGTACATGCCGCCGTAGTAGATCCCGGCGAACATGATGAACGCGCTGGCCGACGGCACCGTGAACGTGATCGGCAGCAGCAGCGCCACGGTCATCGCCGGACCGATGCCGGGCAGCACGCCGACGAGGGTGCCGAGCGTGACGCCGATGAGCGCGTACAGGAGGTTGACCGGGGTGAGCGCGGCGGCGAACCCGTCGAGCAGGAGCTGGAACGACGTCACCTCAGATCACCCCCTCCAGCGGCCCGCCCGGCAGCGTCACGCCGAGGCCCTTGACGAACAGCAGGTACGTCGCCACCCCCATGACCACCGCGATCCCCGCCGCGCGCAGCTTGTGCTCGGCGCCCAGGGCCACGGACAGGCCGAAGAACAGCAGGCTCGCGCCGATGATCCAGCCGAGCACGTTCAGCAGGGCCGCGAACGCCAGGAAGATGCCGCTGACCAGGCCGACGCTGCGCCAGTCCGTGGGCGCGGCGGCGTCCACGTCCTCGCTCTCCTCGGGGTCGCCGTGCCCGCCGCGTACGACGTCGGCGACGTAGAACAGGCCGATGAGCACCATGGCGCCGCCCACCAGCATGGGGAAGAACCGCGGCCCGATGCCGAGCTGGGAGGCCGCCGCGGAGACGTCGAGCGTCCCGACCACGACGAGCACGCCCAGCGCCAGCACGACGACCGCCAGCCCGAGCTCGGGCCGCCACCACCGAGTCATCAGGAGACGAGCCCCATCTCGGCGATGATCCCCTTGACCCGGGTCTGCTCGGAGTTGAGGTAGTCGGCGAACTGCTGGCCGGTCTGGAAGGAGTCGATCCAGCCGTTCTTGGCCACCGCGTCCTTCCACGGCTGCGAGTCGTGCATCTTGGTGACCAGGTCGGTCAGGGCCTTCTTGTCGGCGTCGGAGATCCCGCCGGGGGCGACGAAGCCGCGCCAGTTGGCCAGCTCGACGGCCAGTCCGGCCTCCTTCAACGTGGGCGCGTCCAGGTCGGGCAGCCGCTCGCCGGAGCTCACGCCCAGGGCGCGCAGCTTGCCCGACTTCACGTGCTCCGCGAACTCGCCCACGCCCGAGATGCCCGCGCTGACCTTGTTGCCGAGCAGCTCGTTCAGCGCCTCGCCGCCGCCGGAGTGGGCGATGTAGTTGACCTGCTTGGGGTCCACACCCGCGGCCTTGGCCATCAGGCCGGCCACGATGTGGTCGGTGCCGCCCGCCGAGCCGCCCGAGATGGAGACCTTCGCCGGGTCGGCCTTCCAGGCCGCGACCAGGTCGGCCAGCGACTTGTACGGGGAGGCGGCCGGGACCACGACGATCTCGTACTCCTCGGTCAGCTTGGCGATGGGCGTGGTCTCGGCCAGCGTGACCTTCGACTTGTTCTGCTCGATGGCGCCCACCATGACCAGGCCCATGGTCATCAGCAGGTTGCCGTTGCCCTTCTCGCCGGCGAGCTGGGCCAGGCCGATCGTGCCGCCGGCGCCGGGTACGTTGAACACCTCGACCTTGCGCTTCGGGTCGGCCGCCTTGAACGCCTGCTCGGCCGTACGGGAGGTCTGGTCCCAGCCGCCACCGGGCGCGGCCGGGGCCATGATGCGCAACGAGGCGTTGGCGGAGGTGCCCGACTCGCCGCAACCCGTCAGCGCGCCGAGGGAGAGTGCCGCGAGGGCGGCGAATACGCGCAAGCGCATGATCACTCCAAGGGGGGATTTCACGTCTATGGAACTGGCATGGTGAAGTTCCTTCCCCGCGGCGTCGAGGCTTTGCGCGGTTGCCGTCGTAGTGGTCGTATTGGTCGCGACCTGGACGTGACCTCCGTTTGTTTCCATGTGCAGGGTGAGACGGGTTCGTGACGCCTCCCTCGGGACCCAGCTGTTCGTGCTCCAGATGGTGATCGTGCTGCTCGCCGTGGGGGGCACCGGAGGCGTGTGGGCCGAGCACACGCGCGACCAGCTCGACTCGCTGCACCAGCAGCGGGCCCTGGCGATCGCCCAGTCGGTGGCCGGGCTGCCGCAGGTCCGCGAGGCGTTCGAGCTGGAGCATCCCGAGACGGTGCTGCAGCCGCTGGCCATGAGCGTCCAGCAGGAGACCGGCGCCGACTACGTCGTGATCGCCAACATCGACCAGAAGCGCTACGCCCACCCCAACGCCTCGCTGATCGGCAAGCAGCTGTCCACCGACGGCACCACGGTCCTGCGTACGGGCCGGAGCTGGGTCGGCACGGAGACCGGCACGATCGGCACCACGGTCCGCGGCAAGACGCCCATCCGCGACGAATACGGCACCGTCATCGGCCTCGTCTCCGTCGGCGTGTTGGAGACCACGGTCATCAGCCAGGTCTCCCGGGCCCTGCCGCCGCTCGTCTGGACCGCGCTGGCGGTGCTCCTCGCGGGGCTCGCGCTGGCCGCGCTGATCACCGCACGCGTGCGCAAGCAGACGTTCGGCCTGGAGCCGCGCGAGATCGCCGCGCTGCTGGAGCAGCGCGAAGGCGTGCTGCACGGCGTCAAGGAGGGCGTGCTCGCGCTCGACCTGGCCGGCCGGGTGACCCTGGTCAACGACGCCGCCCGCGAGCTGCTCGGCGAGGTCGGCGAGGACCTCACCCAGATGCCGGTCTCCGAGCGCATGCGCGACGTGCTCAGCGGCGCCGACCCGGGCGAGGACCGCGTGGTGCTGCACGGCGATCGCGTGCTGGTGCTCAACCGCACCCAGGTCTGGGTACGCGGGCGCCACCGCGGCTGGGTGGTCACCCTGCGCGACCGTACGGAGCTGGTCCGGCTGGCCCGCGAGCTCGACGACAGCAGCAGCGCCACCGAGGCGTTGCGGGCGCAGGCCCACGAGTTCGCCAACCGCATGCACACCGTCGTCGGCCTGCTGGAGCTGGGCGAGCACGAGGCGGCCATCTCCTTCATCACCCGCACCACCGGCGGCGCGTACGCCACCGACCTGCCCGAACGCATCCAGGACCCCACCCTCGCCGCGCTGCTCCTGGCCAAGTCCGCCGAGGCGGCCGAGCGCGGGGCCACGCTCGTGCTGTCGGAGGACTCCTCGGTGCCCTCGGGCCTGCTCGGCGACCCGAGGGACGCGGTCCTGGTGGTCGGCAACCTGGTCGCCAACGCCATCGACGCCCTCGACGGGGCCGCGGGCACGATCGAGGTGTCGGTGCGGGCCGACGACGGCGGGCTGCACGTACGGGTCGGCGACTCTGGCCCCGGCATCGCGCCCGACCTGGTGGAGGAGGTCTTCAGGGAGGGGTTCACCACCAAGGCCGCGCACTCGGGGCCGCGCGGGCTGGGCCTGGCGCTGACCAGGCAGGCGTGCCTGCGCAGGGGCGGCTGGGTACGCGTACGGAACTCGGGCGGCGCCGTCTTCACCGCCCTGCTCCCGGTCAGGGGGCACCCGTGATCCAGGTGCTGGTGGTCGACGACGACTTCATGGTCGCCCGCATCCACAGCGGCTATGTGAGCCGCGTGCCCGGGTTCAGCGTCGTCTCCGTCGCGCACAGCGCGGCCGACGCGCTGGCCGCGGTCACCGAGCTCCGGCCCGACCTCGTGCTGCTCGACATCTACCTGCCCGACATGTCCGGCCTGGAGGTGCTCAAGTCGCTCCACGACGTGGACGTCATCATGATCAGTGCCGCCCGCGACGTGCCCACCGTCAGGGAGGCCATGCGCGGCGGCGCGGTCAACTACCTCATCAAGCCGTTCACCGCCGCCGCGCTGACCGAACGCCTCCAGCAGTACGCCGACACCCGCAAGCGCCTGACCGCCATCGGCCCCGAGGCCCGCCAGGACGACGTGGACCGGCTCTTCGGCACCTTCATGACCGCCGCCCCCATGCCGAAAGGGTTGTCCTCGGCCACGTGCGCGCTGGTCGCCGATACCCTGCGGGAGGCGGGCCGCGACCTGTCAGCCGCCGAGGCCGCCCAGCTCACGGGCCTGTCGCGGGTGAGTGCCCGCCGCTATCTCGAATACCTGTGCGCGGCCGGGCAGGCCGAGCTCCGGCCGCGTTACGGCACGGCCGGCCGACCGGAACATCGCTACCGGTGGCTAGGTTGACACACTTCCGTAGTCATTTTCCGTGACATATGCGGATCCCCGTGCCTTACTGTTGCCTGAGACTTGGCTGCGGACCGGGAGGAGATTGAGGCGTGCGAAACGCCGGACCGATCGAGTCACCGACCGACCCGTTCGCCTCGGTGCCGTTACCCACGTCGGGCGTCTCCAAGAAGCCGCGGATCGAAGGGCTGCCTCCAGGTGTCTCCCGGGACATCTTCGGCCCGCCGGACCGGCAGGAGTCCCGGGGGAGCCAGGGCCCGAGCAACCAGGGCGGTTCGTCGGGCAAGGGCGCGCTGCCGCCGGTGGCCGCGCCCGCACAGCCCTGGCCGATGGCCGGCAAGGAGCCGCCGATCCCGCCCGCTCCCGTGTTCGGCGGGGGCGGTTCGCCGGAGCGGCCCTCCTCGTACGAGCCCGAGTCGCCCCGGCGCCGGCGCTTGCTGCCCGGCCTGATCGTGTTCGTGCTGCTGCTGGCGGCTCTGGCGTACGTGATCCCGGCCGTGCTCATGTCGGGATCGGTCTTACGCGGCACGCGCGTCTCCGGTGTGGACATCGGCGGGCTGACCGTGACGCAGGCGGCCGACAAGCTGCGCGGCGAGCTGGCCACCAAGCTCAGCAAGCCCGTCGTGGTGGACATCGGCGGCAAGAAGGAGACCATCCAGGCCGACGAGGCCGGGCTCGAACTCGACGTGGTCGGCACGATCGGGCAGGCGCCCAGCGGCTTCCCCAGCCCGGAGGAGGTGTGGCGCGGCCTGACCGGCACCACCGAGCTCCAGCCGAAGACCACCGTCGACTCCTCCCAGCTCACCAGGACCGTCGAGGGCATGGCCGAGGCCGCCGACAAGCGCGCGCACGAGGGCCGGGTGACCTTCATCGGGCTGCAGCCCAGGGCCCGGCAGCCCGAGGACGGCGTGCTGCTCGACAGGGACGACGCCGTACGCAGGATCAGCGCCGCGTTCCTCGGCGGGGGCGGCACGGTCGTCCTCACCCTCAGGCCCGCCAAGCCCGCCACCACCCCCGAGGCCGTCGAGGCCGCGCTGACCAAGGCGAGGGCCGCGGTCTCCGCCCCCCTGACGCTGACCCTCGGCGCCAAGCAGGCGCAGATCTCCCCGGCCATGATCGCCGCGAACCTGACGTACATCGCCGACGGCGACGGCGGCCTCGTGCCCCAGTTCAACGCCAAGGCGGTGCTGGAGGTCGTGGAGAGCAGCCTGGTGGACGCCGCGCAGCAGCCGCGCGACGCCACGTACGAGATCGTGGACGGCAAGCCGGTCCTCGTGCCCGCCCGCGCGGGGCGGGGGGTCAACGACAAGCTGCTGGCCAGGGATGCCGAGAAGGTGTTCGACCAGGGCGGGAGCCGTACGATCCCGGTCCGGCTGGGCACGGTCGCGCCCCTCGTGGAGACCTCGGAGATCCAGGGGCTCGGCATCAAGGAGCTCGTCAGCACGTTCACCACGAACTTCGACTGCTGCCAGCCCCGGGTGAAGAACATCCAGCGGATGGCGCAGGAGCTCGACGGCCATGTGGTGAAGGCGGGGGAGACGTTCTCGCTCAACGACGTCGTGGGCGAGCGGACGGCCGAGGACGGGTACGTCGAGGCGGGGCAGATCGTCGGCGGGCGGATGGTGAACATCATCGGCGGCGGGGCCTCGCAGTTCGCCACCACCATGTACAACGCGGCGTTCTTCGGCGGGTTCGAGGACGTGGCGCACCAGCCGATGGACTATTACGCGCCGCGTTATCCGGCCGGGCGCGATGCGGCGCTGCTGTATCCGGACCTGGACCTGAAGTGGCGTAACGACTCCGAGAGCGGTGTGCTGATCAAGACCGCCTTCACCGAGACGTCGGTGACGGTGACGTTGTGGAGCACGAAGCGGTACGACGAGATCACGGTCGTGGAGTCGGAGCGGCGGAACTTCACGCCGTTCCGGCGGGAGAGCAGCTCTGCGGCTGACTGCCTGCCTACGGTGGGGGAGCAGGGGTTCACGATCGATGTGACCCGGGTCTTCCACCAGGACGGCAAGGTGGTCAAGAAGGACAAGAAGCTGACCACCAAGTACCGCCCCCAGGCTCAGATGACCTGCACCGCCGTAACCCGCTGAGGCCCCCGGGGGTTCGGGGCGGATCGCAGCCGCCCCGGCTTCCCGGCTCGGGCCGCGTCCCCGGCGCTCAGCACTGCCGCGTCAACCCACGACTCCACCCGAAGGACCTCAGCCCCCTACGGCGCCGCAGCGGGCTGAGGTCCGTCGGAGTCCGGGGCGGGTGCGGCGCTGTCAGGCGCAGGGTCTTTCGGGGGTGCGACGCCGTGGGGCGCCGGGGTTCCTCGGGGGTGGGGTGTGGTGTGGCGCTGTAGCGCGACTCCGCCGCGTCAACGCACGACTCCACCCGAAGGACCTCAGCTCGCTACGGCGGCGCAGCGGGCTGAGGTCATTCGTCGCGCTGTAGGGCTTCGGGGATCGGGTCAGGACGGGGGGACCGAGAGGATGCGGTCGTCGCCGGGGCGGGGGGAGCCGCGGCCGTCCTTGTTGCTGGTGCCGACCCACAGGGTGCCGTCAGGGGACGCCGTGACCGCGCGCAGGCGGCCGTAGCGGTCGGTGAAGTGGGCCGCGGGGGTGCCGGCCGAGCCGTCCTCCCCGAGGGGGATCTGCCACAGCCGGGCCCCGCGCAGCGCGCCCACCCACAGCGAGCCGCTCGCGTACGCCATCCCCGACGGCGACGCCTCGCCGGTGGGCCAGGTGAGGATCGGGTTGACGAAGCGCCGGTCGTCGCCGCGCCCCTCGACCTCCGGCCAGCCGTAGTTGGCCCCTGGCCTGATCAGGTTGACCTCGTCGTAGGCGTTGGCGCCGAACTCCGAGGCGTACAGGCGGCCGGAGCCGTCCCAGGCCAGGCCCTGGACGTTGCGGTGGCCGTAGCTGTAGACGAGGGTGCCGAACGGGTTGCCGGGCGCTGGGGCGCCGTCCACGGTCATGCGGAGGATCTTGCCCCCGAGCGAGTCCCGCTGCTGGGCCAGGTCGCGGTCGCCGGTGGTGGCGTACAGGTAGCCGTCGGGGCCGAACTCGAGCCGGCCGCCGTTGTGGATGCCGCCCTTCGGGATGCCCCGCACGAGGAGTCGCTCGTCGGAAAGGCTGTCGCCGGACAGGCGGTAGCGGACGATCCGGTTGTCCTGTTCGGCGGTGTAGTAAAGGAATATTTGGCCGTCCTTGGCCGCCACGCCCATCAGGCCGCCCTCGCCGTCCGGCCGCGCCCCCTCGATCGTCGCCAGCTCCGTCACCTTGCCGGCCGGGCTCACCCGCAGCAGCCGGGCCGAGTCCCGCTCGGTCACGAGCGCGTCGCCCCCGGGCAGGAACGCGATCGCCCACGGCACGGACAGCCCGGTCGCCACGTCCTTCGGATCGCCGGGGGCGGCGCCGGCGGTCACGGCGGCCGTGGGGAGCACCTCACCGCCGCTGGAGCCGCCGCCGAAGCCGCCGCCGGAACAGGCCGTGAGGGTGGTCAGAAGCATGATCGTCAGGAGCTTCTTCATGTGTCCCATACTTCCCCTGGAGTCGTAAGGTTCTCGGCATGAAGATCTGGGTTCCGTCCGATTCGGTGGCTGATGTACTGTCCGAACTTCCCGGCGTCGAATGTGCTGTCTATGACGGCACGTCCTCGATGCCGGAAGGGGTGGACGAGGTAGAGGTATGGGTCCCGCCGCTGGTCACCGTGCCCGACGTGCCGGGGACGCTGGCCAGGATGAGCTCGTTGCGGCTGGTGCAGACCGTGACGGCCGGGGTGGATCCGTACCGTCCGCACATGCCCGAGGGCGCGCTGCTGTGCAACGCGCGCGGCGTGCACGACGCGGGGACCGCCGAGTGGGCGGTCGGGGCGATGGTGGCGGTGCTCAGGGAGTTCCCGGGGTTCGTGGACGCGCAGCGCAGGGGTGAGTGGACCTACCACCACACCGACGTGCTGGCCGACTCGACCGTCCTCATCGTCGGCTACGGCTCCATCGGCGCCGCGCTCGAAAGGCGGCTGGAGGGGTTCGAGGTGGACGTCGTACGCGTGGCCAGGAGCGCCCGCGACGGGGTGCACGCCATGGACGAGTTGCCCGCGCTGCTGCCCGGGGCGGACGTCGTCGTGCTGCTGGTGCCCGCCACCGCCGACACCGCCGGGATGGTCGACGCCGGTTTCCTCGCGCGGATGAAGGACGGCGCCGTGCTGGTCAACGCCGCCAGGGGCGGGATCGTCGACACGGACGCACTGATCGCGGAGCTCAAAACGGGTAGGCTACGCGCCGCGCTCGACGTGACCGCGCCCGAGCCGCTGCCCGAGGGGCACCCCCTCTGGAGCGCGCCGGGCGTGCTGATCACTCCGCACATCGCGGGCAGCACCCCCGCGTCCGGGCGGCGCATGCTGCGCCTCATCCGGGCTCAGTTGGAGCGTTACCTCGCAGGTGAGCCGCTGATCAACGTCATAACCGACTCGTATTGAGAGGATTCCTGAACGTGGCTGGTCCGTGACCTCCGGTGCGTACGGTTGCGTTTGCAGGGAGTTCCTGACTCACTGTCAAGGAGCTCTTGGCGGCAATTGGTCTGTCTGGTTATCAGATCGGTGACGACATCGCCGTTGTCACCACCCGCGCACCCGCGACAGCACACACTGGCGAAGTGATCGACCGGGCTTCGGCGGTCGCTGGTGCAGAGTTCGAGACGGGATGGGCAACGACTGTGATCCGCTGGCGTGATCCACGGGTGCCGCCGGCCGCCGCGGCGGCGGCAGGTGCGGTGGCGTTCGCCGCCGTCCTTCTGGCGCAGGCCCCGGCCACGATCACCGGTGCGGTCGCCGGAGGGCTCGCGGCGGTGATCGCCGCTGCCTCTCTGCTGGTTGCCTCGGTGAAGCAGGTCGCCACGCATCGCCCGACGGCGATGGGCGCGCGCTGGATGGGCGGCGGCGCCGTCGTCTGGGCCGCGGGAGTGGCGCTGAGGTCGTTCGCCGAGGGCTTCGTGGTCAGCTTCGCCGACATGTTCGTCCTGCTCGGCACGGTGATCACGGCGGGCGGGGCGCTGATCGCCGCCGACCGCAGGTTCCCGGCCAGGGTCGCCTTACGGCATCTCACCGACGCCTACCTGTGCGCCGCCTCGCTCTTCATGATCGGCTGGGTCGTGGCACTGCGGCATGTTTACGCCGAGTCCGCCGACCCGCCCACGTTCACGCTCGTCATGCTGCCGCCGATGATCGCGCTGCTCGTGACGTGCGCTGTCATACCGTCGGTGATCATGAGCCGGTCGTCCTCGTGGCTGCTCGGCCTGGCGGGGGTGGGCGTGCTGGCCACCATGACCCTGGCCGGGGTGGGCACGGCGGTGGCGCGGCTCCTCGACGGCGACCCGCAGCTCTGGAGCGTCATGCTCGCTCCCGTCGCCTTCCTGCTGGTGGCCGCCGTCCCGTGGGGCCCGCGGTTCGGGGAGGGCGGCCGGCCGGCCGCCGGTCACGTGGTCGGGCTCGCGCCGCTGGCGCTGGTCGGCGTGGCCACGATCACGCTGCTGGCCCACCAGGCGGGCGGCAACGCCGGGCCGCCGGTGTCCGGGGTCGTGGTGGTCGCCGCCTCCGTGGTGCTGCTCCTGCTGGTCCGGCTGTTCGTGGTCTCGGTCGCCAACGTACGCATGCGCGGCCTGGTCAGGCTGGGCGCCCGGCAGCTCAGGGAGCTGGCGGAGAGCACCGGCGACGTGGTGTTCACCTGTGACTACGAGGGTGAGGTCCGGGAGATCGGCGCCGGGGTCGAGGTCACCTACGGCTACCGCCCCGACGACCTGGTCGGCGGGTCGATCTTCGACTACATCCACCCGGAGGACGTGCCGGGCATCCAGGAAGCCATGCGCGCCATGCACCAGGACGAGGAGAACGCCGCCCCCGGCGCCTGCCTGATCGCCTGCCGCGTACGCGCGGCCGACGGCACCTGGCGGCCCACCGAGTCCGTCGCCACCCGCCACGTCGGCGGCGACGAGCTGATGCTCGTGACGACCAGGGACGTCAGCGACGAGGAGGCGCTGCGCAACCAGGTCGCCCACCTGACCTTCCACGACGGCATCACCGGGCTGCCCAACCGCGCCTACTTCGAGGAGCGCACCCGCGAGGTGCTCTCGGGGCGCACGTCGGGGAACGTGGCGGTGATCTTCCTCGACCTCGACGGGTTCACCTCGGTCAACGACTCGGTCGGGCACGCCAGCGGCGACTACCTGCTCGGGCAGGCGGCCCGCCGGCTGCGCGGGGCCGTACGCGCCGACGACACGCTCGCCCGCTGGGGCGGCGACGAGTTCGCGGTGCTCGTGGAGACCGGCGGCGAGGCGCAGGTCGCGGTGGACCTGGCCGAGCGGCTGGTCCGCGCGGTCTCGCAGGAGCCGTTCCGCGTCGCCGACCGCGACGTGGCGCTGACCGCGAGCGTGGGCGTGGCCTTCACCGAGGACGACATGCCGGCCGGCGACCTCATGCGCAACGCCGACGTGGCGATGGCGCGCTCCAAAGAGCTCGGCGGGCGGCGGGTCGAGGTGTTCGCCGCGCAGATGCACGCCGACGTGGTGCGCCGCCTGGAGCTGGCCGCCGACCTGCAGCGGGCGCTGATCGAGCAGCAGTTCGCGATCGAATACCAGCCGGTCGTGGACCTGGCCACGTCGCGGGTGACCGCGGTCGAGGCGCTGGTGCGGTGGTGGCGCGGGTCGGTGTTCGTGCCGCCCGAGCAGTTCCTCGGCCCGGCCGAGGACACCGGGCTGATCGTGCCGCTGAGCGAGTGGATCCTGCGCGAGTCGTGCCGCGAGGTGGCCGCCTGGCGGGCCTCGTCCTGGGACATCGGGCTGTCGGTGAACCTGTCGGCGCGCCAGATCATGGCGCCCAGGTTCGTCGAGACCGTCGAGGAGGCGCTGAGCGAGAGCGGGCTGCCCGCCTCCGCGCTCACCCTTGAGGTGATCGAGGAGATGCTGGTCGAGGACGCCGAGGAGACGATGAAGCGGCTGTCCGAGCTGCGCGCCCTCGGGGTACGCCTGGCGATCGACGACTTCGGCACCGGCTACGCGTCGCTGGCCTTCCTCCGGCAGCTCCCCGTGGACATGATCAAGATCGACCCGTCCTTCGTCTCCGGCCTCGGCAGGGACGACACGCTGACGCTGCTCACCCGCACGATCGTCCGGCTCGGGCACGACCTCGGGCTTATCGTGGTGGCCGAGGGCATAGAGCGTCCCGAGCAGCTCGAACTGCTGAAGCAGATGGGCTGCACGAGGGGGCAGGGCTTCCTGGTGGCACGGCCGATGGCGGCGCGCGGGGTCGACTCCTTGCGGCGGACGAGTCTCACTGTTTGAGACTTGTGTCCAGCAAGTTGACACTGGGGCGTTCCGAGCGGCTATGGTGTAAGCCATGCTTCGCAGTGAGATTCTCGTAGTACTTCGCCGGCGCGCAGGCCGATAGCGAAGCACGACGACCTGCGCGCCGCCCCAGACCCGCCACCTGGTGGGAAGGGGCCTTTTTTATGTCCTTAAGCGAGTAGCCACGCAAGGAACGAGCCGATGACCGAACGGATGACAGGTGCACAGGCCCTGGTGAGGGCGCTGGAGCATGTTGGAGTCGACACCGTGTTCGGGATCCCGGGCGGTGCCATTTTGCCGGCCTACGATCCTCTCTACGACTCGACCAAGGTCCGGCACGTGCTTGTACGGCACGAGCAGGGCGCGGGGCACGCGGCCGAAGGCTACGCGCAGGCCACGGGCAAGGTCGGTGTGTGCATGGCGACCAGCGGCCCCGGTGCCACGAACCTGGTGACGCCGATTGCCGACGCCTTCATGGACTCGGTGCCGATCGTGGCGATCACGGGCCAGGTGGCCGCTCCGATGATCGGCACGGACGCCTTCCAGGAAGCCGACATCTCCGGCATCACCATGCCGATCACGAAGCACAACTTCCTGGTCACCGACCCCGCCGACATCGCCCGGACGATCATGGAGGCCTTCCACATCGCCTCCACCGGCCGTCCCGGGCCGGTCCTGGTGGACATCTCCAAGGACGCGCTGCAGTCCGAGACCACCTTCAGCTGGCCGCCCACCATGCAGCTCCCCGGCTACCGCCCCGTCACCCGGCCGCACTCCAAGCAGATCCGCGAGGCCGCCAAGCTGATCGCGGAGGCCAAGCGGCCGATCCTGTACGTCGGCGGCGGCGTCCACAAGGCCCGCGCCTCGGCCGAGCTGCTGCAGCTGGCCGAGCTGACGAACATCCCCGTCATCACCACCCTGATGGCGCGCGGCACGTTCCCCGACAGCCACCCGCAGCACATGGGCATGCCGGGCATGCACGGCAGCGTCTCGGCCGTGGGCGCGCTGCAGAAGTCCGACCTGATCATCGGCCTGGGCGTGCGGTTCGACGACCGGGTGACCGGCCACCTGCCGTCGTTCGCGCCGTACGCCAAGGTCGTGCACGCCGACATCGACCCGGCGGAGATCTCCAAGAACCGCCACGCCGACGTGCCGATCGTGGGTGACTGCAAGGAGGTCATCAGCGACCTCATCGCCGCCATCCAGGCGTCCGGGCAGAAGGGCGACTACGCCGACTGGTGGACGGTGCTCAACGGCTACAAGCAGACGTACCCGCTGGGCTACGAGACGTTCGAGGACGGCTCGCTGGCCCCTCAATACGTCATGGAGCGGCTGAGCGCGATCGCCGGCCCCGACGCCTACTACGTGGCCGGCGTCGGGCAGCACCAGATGTGGGCCTCGCAGTTCATCGGCTACGAGAACCCCGGCACGTTCATCAACTCCGGCGGCCTCGGCACGATGGGCTTCGCCGTCCCGGCCGCGATGGGCGCGAAGATGGGCCGGCCCGACGCCACCGTGTGGGCCATCGACGGTGACGGCTGCTTCCAGATGACCAACCAGGAGCTGGCCACCTGCGCCCTGGAGGGCGTGCCGGTCAAGATCGCCGTCATCAACAACGGTAACCTCGGGATGGTCCGCCAGTGGCAGACGCTCTTCTACGAGGAGCGCTACTCCAACACGGATCTGCAGAAGGCGCGCCGCATCCCGGACTTCGTCAAGCTGGCCGAGGCCTATGGTTGTGTGGGCCTGCGATGCGAGCGTCCCGAGGACGTGGACGCCGTGATCAAGAAGGCCATGGAGATCAACGACGTGCCTGTGGTGATCGACTTCGTCGTCCACCAGGACGCCATGGTCTGGCCCATGGTCGCGGCAGGCACCAGCAACGACGACATCAAGATCGCCCGTGACATGGCGCCGAAGTGGGAGCACGAGGATGAGTAGGCACACGCTGTCAGTGCTTGTCGAGAACAAGCCCGGTGTCCTGGCGCGCGTGTCGGCGCTGTTCAGCCGCAGGGGGTTCAACATCGACTCCCTCGCGGTCGGACCGACCGAGCACGACGACATCTCCCGCATGACCATCGTGGTCAGCGTCGAGGAGCTGCCGCTGGAGCAGGTCACCAAGCAGCTCAACAAGCTGGTGAACGTGCTGAAGATCGTCGAGCTCGACCCGTCGCAGTCGGTGCAGCGCGAGCTGATGCTGATCAAGGTCAAGGCCGACGCCGAGAGCCGTTCCCACGTGCTGGAGCTCGTCCAGCTCTTCCGCGCCCGCTGCGTCGACGTGGCGGCCGACGCGGTGACCATCGAGGTCACCGGCACTCCCGACAAGCTCGAGGCGTTCGTCAAGGTCCTCGAGCCGTTCGGGATCAAAGAACTCGTCCAATCGGGCATGGTGGCCATCGGCCGCGGCGCCCGCTCCATCACCGACCGGTCCCTCAGGGCACTGGACCGTACCGCCTGAAAGGTTTTGAGCAAGTGACCGAGATCTACTACGACGACCAGGCCGACCTGTCGATCATCCAGGGACGCCACGTGGCCGTGCTGGGGTACGGCAGCCAGGGCCACGCCCATGCGCTCTCCCTTCGTGACTCCGGCGTGGACGTGCGCGTCGGCCTGCCCGAGGGCTCCAAGAGCCGCGAGAAGGCGGAGAACGACGGCCTGCGCGTGGTCACCCCGGCCGAGGCGGTCGAGGAGGCCAACCTCACGATGATCCTGGCGCCGGACCACATCCAGCGTCACCTGTACGCCGAGCACGTGGCCCCCAACCTGGTCGAGGGCGACGCGCTGTTCTTCGGCCACGGCCTCAACATCCGCTACGGCCTCATCGAGGCCCCCGAGGGCGTCGACGTCTGCATGGTCGCACCCAAGGGCCCGGGCCACCTCGTACGCCGCCAGTTCGAGGCCGGGCGCGGCGTGCCGTGTCTCGTGGCCGTCGAGAAGGACGCCTCCGGCAAGGCCCTCGACCTGGCGCTCTCGTACGCCAAGGGCATCGGTGGCACCCGCGCCGGCGCGCTGCGCACCACGTTCAAGGAGGAGACGGAGACCGACCTGTTCGGCGAGCAGGCCGTGCTGTGCGGCGGCGTCTCCGAGCTCATCAAGGCGGGCTTCGACACGCTCATCGAGGCCGGCTACCAGCCCGAGGTCGCCTACTTCGAGTGCCTGCACGAGATGAAGCTGATCGTCGACCTCATGTACGAGGGCGGCATCTCCAAGATGTACTGGTCGGTCTCCGACACCGCCGAGTACGGCGGCTACACCCGCGGCCCGCGCGTCGTCGGTGACCAGGCCCGCCAGGAGATGCGCCGCATCCTCGGTGAGATCCAGGACGGCACCTTCGCCCAGCAGCTCGTCGAGGAGTTCGACAGCGGCCAGAAGGACTTCCAGCGCTACCGCGACGAGCTGGCCGAGAACCCGATCGAGAAGACCGGTGCCAAGCTCCGTCCGATGATGAGCTGGCTCAAGGCCTGAGTTTCACACGCGCGACGGGCGGGAGTTGCTCCCGCCCGTCGCGCTTTTTCATGCCCGGGCGGGGAATGCGGTGACCCGTTCGCGGGGCGCTCGCCGAAGGGTGGTGCGAGGTATGGTTTTCATATGTCAGGAATTTCTTTCAGGTGTAAGAGGGAGCGCCATGACGATGAAGGCCATCCGCTACCACGCTTACGGGCCGCCTGAGGTCATCGAGCTGCAGGACGTCGGCAAGCCCACGGCCGGTGACGGGGACGTGCTCATCCGCGTACGGGCCGCCTCGGTCAACCCGGGGGACTGGCACCTGCTCAGAGGCAGCCCCTACATCTTCCGCGCCATGGCGGGGCTGACCCGGCCCAAGGCCCACGGGCTGGGCGCCGACTTCGCGGGGGAGGTCGAGGCGGTGGGCAAGGACGTCACCGCCTTCCAGCCCGGCGACGAGGTGTACGGCTGCGCCCCCGGAGCCTTCGCCGAATACGTCACCGTGCCCGAGGGCGGCCCGGTGGCCAGGAAGCCGGCCGGGCTGACGTTCGAGCAGGCGGCGGCCGTGCCCACGTCGGCGCTGACCGCCCTGCAGGCCCTGCGTGACAAGGGGCGGCTCAAGGCGGGGCAGAAGGTGCTGGTGAACGGCGCCTCGGGCGGGATCGGCACGTTCGCGGTGCAGCTCGCCAAGGCGTACGGGGCCGAGGTGACGGGCGTGTGCGGGAGCGGGAACGTGGAGCTGGTCCGCTCGCTCGGCGCCGACCACGTCGTGGACTACGCCAAGGAGGACTTCACCCGCACCGGGCGGCGTTACGACCTCGTCCTCGACAATGTGGGCAACCGCTCGTTGACGGACTGCCGGCGTGTGCTCACCCCGGACGGGGCGTACATCCCCAACGGCGGCTCCGGCGGCGGTCGCGTGTTCGGCGTCATTGGCCGCATCATCCGGGTGAAGGCGACGTCCGCCTTCGTCCGGCACCGGCTCCTGACGTTCATGACCAGCGAGAACGCGGCCGATCTCGACACCCTGCGCGAGCTGGTCGAGGCGGGCGGGCTCACCCCGGTCATCGACCGGGTTCATCCGCTGAGCGAGGTCCCCGAGGCCATCGGCCACGTCGAGCGGGGGCACGCGAGAGGCAAGGTCGTCATCACCGTCTGACACCCCACCCGCATCGGCTGTTCGACGGGTGAAAATCTGTCGAGCGCCGTGCGGCCGGCGGTGATCATCGCCCGATGAGCTGTGTCTTCTGCCGGATCGCCCAGGCCACCCAGGGGCACACGCTGGTGGTCCCGAGCTCTGAAGCCGCCGTTTCACGAAACTCACGATACGACGTGTTTACTCCGATATATCGTTCGATATAGCCTGCGATACATGATGAACGCACGTCGCAGTCCAGGGAGGCCCCACGGGGCGTTTCTTCGGGCCGGGCGAGCTGCGCCTGGCCGTCCTGGCCCTGATCGCCGAGCAGCCCGGCCACGGTTACCAGGTCATGAGCCGCCTCGCCGACCGCTTCAACGGCACCTACGAGCCGAGCGCCGGCTCCATCTACCCGACCCTGCAACTCCTGGAGGACGAGGGCCTCGTCCGGGTCGAGCCCGTGGACGGCCGCAAGGTCCACCACGTCACCGACGAGGGCAGGCGCGTGGCCGAGGAGCACGCGGCGGAGATCGCGCGGCTGTGGGGCCGCGCGGCCAGCAGGGGCGAGTGGGGGATGTTCCGCGAGCCCGAGGCGGCGGAGATCATCGGCCCCGCGCTGCGCCTGGTCAAGGCGGCCGTGAAGACGCTCGCCCACTCCCACGGGGATCCTCGGGTGATCGAGAGCATCCAGGAGATCTTCGTGGACGCCCGCCACCGGATCGAGGACCTCAGGAGGCAGGTGTGAGGCGCACTCTTGCCCGCAGGCTGCTCGACCGGATGTTCCTCACGGGAGAGGTCGTCGAGGTCGAGCAGCTCACCGCCCGCATGCGGCGGGTCCGGATCGGCGGCGGGGACCTGTCGAACCTGCGGTGGACCCCGGGCCAGCATGTGCGGCTGCTGGTCGGCGACGGGAGCGGCCCGCTGGGCGGTGTCCTGCGCACCTACTCGATCTGGCAGTACGACCCCGCCTGGGAGGCCGTCGAGCTGATCGGCTACGACCACGGCGGCGACGCGCCGGGCGCCTCCTGGGTCAGGAACGCGCGACCGGGCCAGGAGGTCGCCTTCACCCGCCCGGACGGGAGCTTCGTGGTGCGGCCCGAGGCTTCCTATCATCTGTTCGCCGGCGAGGAGACGGCGTCGGTGGCGTTCGGGGCGATGTTGCGGGCCCTTCCCGAGGGTGCGCGCGCGTGCGGCGTGGTGGAGGCCGAGGGGCCGGGCGAGCATCTTGACCTGCCCGGCGGCGGCCTGGTGCGGGTGAACCGGGACGGCGCGCCCGCGGCGCGTTCCGAGGTGCTGGTGAACGCGGTCAGGGAGCTGGACCTGCCCGCCGGGCCGGGGGTGGCGTACCTGGCGGGGGAGGCCCGTACGATCCAGGCCGTGCGCGCCCATCTGGTCGGCGAGCGCGGGTGGAACCGCAGGGACGTGCGGACGAAGCCGTTCTGGACCCCGGGGAGGAAGGGCATGGACTGACCGGGGCGGGGACTCGTCGATCCGTGATAATAATACCGGTATAGTTATCGACGAGGAGGGGTCGTGATCGAGCTCAAGTCAGCCGGTGAGATAGCGGCGATGCGCGAGGCGGGCAGGGTCGTGGCCGCCGTCCAGGCCGCGGTGCGGGACCGGGCGGCGGTCGGGGTGTCGCTGAAACAGCTCGACGAGGTGGCCAGGACGGTCATCGAGGAGGCGGGAGCGGGGGCGTCGTTCCTCGGGTACCACCCGTCGTTCGGGGCGATGCCGTACCCGGGGGTGATCTGCACGTCCGTCAACGGGGTCATGCTGCACGGGCTGCCGACACCGTACCGCCTGCGGGACGGAGACGTGATCAGCGTGGACTGCGCCGCGTACGTCGACGGGTGGCACGCCGACGGCGCGGTCAGCTTCGCGGTGGGGCAGGGCCGCGCGGAGGACCTCAAGCTGATCAGGGTCGCGGAGGAGACGCTCGCCGCGGGCATCGAGGCGGCCCTGCCCGGCGGCCGGATGGGCGACATCGGGCACGCCATGTCCACGGTCGGGCGCGGCGCCGGATACGGCATGCAGAACGACTTCGGCGGCCACGGCATCGGCCGGGCCATGCACGAGTCGCCGTTCGTGCCCAACGAGGCCCGCCGGGACCGCGGGCTGCGGTTGCGGCCGGGGCTGGTGATCGCGATCGAGCCCAGCCTGATGGCCGGGGGCGGCGACGACTACTACATGGCCGACGACGGCTGGTCGGTGTGCTCGGGCGACGGCAGCAGGAGCGCGCACGTCGAGCACACGGTGGCCATCACCGCGGACGGCCCGGTCATCCTGACCTTGCCGTAGGTTCGCGCATCCGAACGGGAACCTCGTGCCCCTGCTCGCCGCGCCCGGCCGGGCGCAACCCCGCCCCGCGCATCGCGTCGAGTTCGGGGCGACGTTTGGAAATAACGAATAGTCCGATATGTGTGGTTATGATCCTCTGCCTTCCCCGTGACGCGCACCAGTGTGACGCCGCACGAGAGCGTGATCCAGGGTCATGGACTGGTAAGGATCGAGGCGGTCGTTTTCCCCCTGCGCACACATAATCGTCAAGTTGAGCGATCTTCATCCACCGTTCGACCATGCGTGCATTTCTGCAGGTCAAGAGCGAAAATATAGGTGTTTGTCAAACTTGAGCAGAGGGCAGATCTTCCTCCGATAGCTACGGAGAGTAGTCGAGAGTTATCCAGGGGAGAATCGATATGTACAGACAACGGCTCATTCTGGCCGGCCTCGTCGGAGGGCTGCTCATGTCCGGCGGCGCCGCGTTCGCCAACGACGACGAGACCGAGATCAACCAGGACCGCGCGCACGCTCCTCAGAGCAGCCTGAGGAGCGTCGACATCTGCTCCAACGGCGACCTCACCCTCGCCGGGGGCGACGTCAACCAGGGCACGGAGGGCGTTCTCGTCCTTGAGACCGGCGACATCCTGAGCCAGATCCTCGGCATCAAGAAGGAAGAGCGGAACTGCTCGATCGGCTGACGTCGATTCTCAGCGGCCGGGAAGCGTAACCCAGGGGCCCGCCTGCAGGGCGGGCCCCTTCCCCGCGCTCACTGGGGCGGCCGATTCTCCTGCCGTCCGCAGCTGATCGCCAAGTAGCACGATCTTCGTCATCTTTTCTCCCGGATCCGGTAATTCCGCGGGTCAAGAGCGAAATATAGGTGTTTGTCAAACTTGGGCGAGGGGCAGATCTTTCTCCGGTAGCTACGGAGAGTAGTCGAGAGTTATCAGAGGAGAATCGATATGTACAGGAAACAGCTCATTCTGGCCGGCCTCGTCGGAGGGCTGCTCATGTCCGGCGGCGCCGCGTTCGCCAACGACGACCAGACCGAGATCGACCAGGAGCACGCGCGCGCTGCTCTGAGCAGCGTGAAGACCGTCGACATCTGCTCCAACGGCGACCTCACCCTCGCGAAGGGCGATGTCAACCAGGGCACGAGCGGCGTCATCGTCCTCAAGACCGGCGACATCCTGAGCCAGATCCTCGGCATCAAGGGCGAAGAGCGGAACTGCTCGATCGGCTGACGTCGATCCTCAGCGGCCGAGAAGCCCAACCCAGGGCCCGCCTGCAGGGCGGGCCCTTCCGCGTGCTCACGCTTCGTACGCGAAAGAGGCGTCGAAGGTCGGCAGGTCGATCCGGTTACGCCTGGCCAGCTCGACGACGAGCTCGGGTTCGAGGGTGCCCTGCGATGTGCAGGTGGTGTTCTTCCCCGCGCTGGTGAACATCGCCTTCGGCCTGAGATCCGCCTCGCCGCAGGCCACCGACCTGATCATGGCGTACGGCGGCACGCGCCTGACCGTCCTGCGCGAGGTCGCCGTGCCGACGGCGATGCCCTCCGTCTTCGCCTCGGCCAGGATCTCCGTGCCCGTCTCGATCATCGGCGCGCTGATCGCCGAGCGGCTGGACACCGGGCAGGGCACCGGCGCCGAGATCCTGCGGGCGATCGGCGGGTTCCGCCATGACGAGGTGTGGGCGGACATCGTGCTCGTCACCGGGGTGTTCATCCTGGCGTACGCGGTCGTGGGCGTCGTCGAGCCGCTCGTCCTGGCCCGCTTCTCGGACCGGCCCGCGGAGTGAGTTGCGCCTGACACCGTGTCAGGCCGTTCACTGGCGACCATGCTCGCCTACCTGGGTTCAGGACCCTACTGTTACGCCCATTCGCTGGCCATGGTGCTCGGCCCCGCGTCGCCCGAGGTCGGGGTGATCGAGACGCTGACGGGGTCGCCGTTCGGGATGCGGCTCGTCGGCGGCACCCGGCCGTTCTTCGACCCCTACGGCTGGGACCCGGAGCTCGGGGTCGACGCCGCCGTCGAACTGCTCGGGTGGCGGTGCGAGCGCAGCCACGGGGGCCCGCCCGGTGAGGCGCTCGACCGGCTGCGCGCCGCGTGCGCGCGGGGGCCCGTGCTCGTCGGGCCCGTGGACATGGCGCTGCTGTCGTACGTGCCCGGCGGGGCGGGGGACCACTACCTGGTGGCGTTGGCCGTCGAGCGTGACACCGTCGTGCTGCACGACCCGCACGGGCACCCCTGGGCCACGCTGCCCACCGCCGACTTCCTGGCCGCCTGGCGGGCTGACGCGGTGGAGTATCTGGACACGTCCTACGTGATGCGTACCGGCTTCGTACGGGCGAGGCGGACGTCCGTGCCGCGGGCGTTGCGCGCCTCGCTGCCCGCCGCCGTCCGCTGGCTGTCGGGCCGGGACGACCTGCCGGTGCCGCCCGGCACGCTGGGCGGGGCCGCCGCGGCGCTGCGGCTGGCCGAGCTGGTGGAGGCCGGCCTCGACGAGGCGGTCCGGGGGACGCTCGTGCACTTCGGCGTACGGGTGGGCGCGCGGCGCCTGGCCGACGCCGCCACCTGGCTCCAGAACCTGGGCCTACCGGCAGCGGCCACCGCCGCCGCCGACCAGGCCCGCCTGCTCGGCGCCCTCCAGCACCCGCTGGTCACGGGCGACGACCCGGCCGTCGCGGCCACCCTCCGCCGCCTCGCCCCCGGCTACGACCGCCTCCGCACAACCCTGACCACCTCCGTCGCGACCCCGTCCTGAGCGCCCTGCCCCTCGGCGTCCCCACGCCCGGTCCCGCGCGAGCTTAGCCTTTACGCTCGACGCCCGCGTCCTCCCGAGGCACCAGCACGGGAGCCTGCGCATGAACCCGACCGTTCCCCAAGGGACCTCAGCCGAAGTGTGGTGGGAAGGGTCGGGTCGGCGGGTTGGCGTGTGCGGACCCGGTCGCGGTCCCGCGCTGAGCGCCGGCCGTCCGGCTGCCTGCGCGTGAACCCGACCGCTCCTCAAAAGGACCTCAGCCGAAGTGCGGTGGGAAGGCGCGGGGTGGCGGGCTGGTGGGTGCGGACCCGGTCGCGGTCCTGTGTGCGGGGGGAGGCGCGACCGGGTCCGCCCGGAGGGGAGCGTTTGGGCGTGCGGTGGGAAACCGGCTCGGGGTGGGGCCGGTGGAAGCCCGACGCTCCCTTGGTTCGGGGGCTGCCCTAGCGGGCGGCGAAGTCCTGCGTCCAGGTGGGTCCCTTGGCGTTGTGACCGACGCCGATGTGGGTGTAGGAGCAGTTCATGATGTTGGCCCGGTGACCTGGGCTGTTGAGCCAGGCCTTGACCACGGTGGCGGCGCTGGGCTGGCCCTTGGCGATGTTCTCGCCGGCTATCCGGAAGACGAAGCCGGCTGCCTTGATCCGCTGGTCGAACGTGCGGCCGTCGCGCGAGTCGTGCGAGAAGTAGTTGTTGCGCGCCATGTCGGACGAGTGGCGCTCGGCGGCGAGGTGCAGCTTGGCGTCGTGGACGAGGGGCCGGCAGCCGTTCTTGGCGCGGGCCTGGTTGGTGAGGGTGACGACCGCTGTCTCGGGGGCGGAGGCGAAGCCCCCGGCCGAGGCCGGGCGCCCGCACGACAGCTTCACCGAGCGCGAGGTGTCGACCCGGCCCTGCGAGTCGAGTGCGACCACGTAGTAGCGGCGCGGGGTGCTGGTGCAGCGCACGTTGGCGGTGATCCGCCCGTTGCCGATGACCTTGGAGCCGCTCTTGACGACGGGGTCGGTGCCCTTCACGGCGACCTGGACGCGCACCCTGAGCCGGGCCTGGTCGGCGCAGCCCGTCCGGGCGACCGTGCCCCGTACGGTGCCCTTGGAGACGAACGGCTTGGACGCGACCACGCGGCACGCCAGCCGCGCGCCCTGCGTGACGGGCTGGGCGGCGGGTCGTACGGCAGGTCGCACGGCGGGCTGTACGGCCGCGCTGGAGGCCGTGGCGGGCGCGGGGATGCTCAATGCCGCCAGACTCCCGAGGCAGGCCATCGCCTTGAGCTGTCCGCGCATCATGTCCTCCGGTTTGGGGCTCGACACTGCGTCGAACCCGAATTCTGGCCCGCCCAAGTCGGCTTTGTACGGAAATTCCCGCCGTTACCTGGAGCTCCAAGTCGCTGAATCGTAATATGACCTGGTCTGAGACCCGGTAAACCAGAACGGCCCCCTGAGCGTCAGGGGGCCGCAAGGTGGGTCAGCGGGCCGTCAGCACTGCGCGGGCTTGAGCCACGAGCACTCCAGGTCGCCCGCCGCGCCTGGGACCGCGGCCCGGAGCTGGGCGGCGGCGTCGCCGGCGGCCGCCGTACGGGAGAACTGGGCGAGCCGGACCGCGATCTTGTCCTCGATGTCCTTCGGCGAGGCCGACAGGTACTGGTTGAGCATGATCGAGAAGATCAGCGGCTCGCCGTCGGCGCTGGTGACGTAGCCGGAGAGCGCGGTGACCCCGGTCAGCGAGCCGGTCTTGGCGTGGACGTTGTTCGCCGCGGGCGTGTTGCGCATCCGGCTGCGCAGGGTGCCGCCCGTGAACCGGTCGGCGTTACCGGCGATGGGCAGGGACTCGTACCAGGTGGTGAACCACGGCTTGCCCCGTACGGCGGACAGGAGCTGCACGATCGAGCCCGGCGAGAACCCGTCGCGCCGCGACAGCCCGGAGCCGTCCCGCATGTTGATCACCTGCACCCCGTTCGCCCTGGCGAAGTCGGTGCTGACCTTGAGCCCGGCCGACCAGGTGCCCTGGTTCGCGACCTTGCGGCCCATGGCCTTGGTGAGGATCTCGGCGTGGATGTTGTTGCTCAGCTTCATGAACGGCACCAGCAGCTCGCCCAGCGTCATCGACTCGTGCCTGGCCAGCTCCTTGGCCCCCGCGGGCGCCGCGCCCGCGACGGTCGGGCCGAGCACCTTGACGCCGTGCCCGGCCAGCGCCTTGCGGAACAGTGCCGACACGTACGCCGTCGGGTCGTCCACCGCCACCCACTCCTGGTACGGGTCCGCCACCGTGCCCGTGATGACCACCGTCCGGGTGCCGTGCTGCCGCTCGATGAGCACGTCGGTCTCGGCGCCCACCGTGGCCCGGTTGACGATCTTCAGGTAGTCGGTCTCGGGCGTGGTGGACACCTTGACCTTGTCCCCGTCGGCCGCCACGGCCACGATCACCGAGCCGGCGTCGTAGTCCCGGTCCGGCGAGGCGGTCAGGGCCGAGATCGGCGCCGCGTAGTACGCGGTCTCGTCGTCCCAGGCCCAGTCGTTGCCGAGCCGCTGCGTGTCGAACCAGGTGTCGTCGGCCACCAGCTTGCCGGTGACCACCTTCACGCCGGCCGCGGCGACCTCGGCGGCCAGCGCGTCGTAGTCCGCGGCCAGCATGGTCGGGTCGCCGGTGCCGCGCAGCACCAGGTCGCCGGCCAGCACCGAGCCCGCCTTGCGGCCGGTGTTGAGCACGGTCGTGGGGAAGCGGTAGTCGAGGCCGAGCGTCTCCGCCGCCGCGGCGGAGGTGAACAGCTTGGTGTTGGAGGCCGGGAGCAGGAGCTTGCCGGCGTCGGTGGCGTAGAGCTCCTCGCCGGTCTGTGCGCTCTTGACCACGACACCGGCCCTGGCGATCGTGAGCCGCGAGTCGCTGAGAATCTGGTTGAGGTCCTGGGTCAGGTCCGCCACGCCCACGGAGGGGTCGAGCGCGACGGCCGGGGAGGAGGGTCCGGACGCCCACGCGAGGGCCGCGACGAGCGCGCCCGCGACGAGGGAGGCTGAGGTGCGCCGCATGGGGTCTCCAAGTGACTGGGGGATCGCATGAGAGCATGGATCAGCGCAGTCAGCCTGTAATCCGCAAATATCCGTATTTATCGGGTGTGGCGGGAGCTGTCAGGACGGCTGGTGCGACGTCACCATGAACCCGCAGTCGCCGAACGAGATCTCGTCGCCCGACTTCACCCTGGCCGGCCCCACCAGCCGCCACCCGTTGAGCCGGGTGCCGTTGAGCGAGCCGAGGTCCACCAGCATCCACCCGCCGTCGCCCTCGCGGCGCAGCTCGGCGTGCACGCGGGAGACCGTCAGGTCCGACAGGACGAGGTCGCAGGCCGACCCGCGGCCCACCACGTAACGCAGCCGGTCGTCGTCGGGCAGGGCCAGCCGGGGCAGGCGCGGGCGCCGCCACGCCGACTGCAGCCGGGTGGTGAACTCGGAGACCGACGCCACCGCGTCGGTCAGCCGCTGCCGGAACGTCTGCCGTTGCGGCAGGTCGGCCACCAGTTCGTCGAGCTCGTGCCGGTTGCGTGCGCGCAGCGCCTGGTCCACCCGGCCCACGAACGTGTCGTGTGAGATCCGGCCCTCCACGGCACGGTCTCTGAGCTCGTCGATCGCACGGTCACGTTCCCCATCGGAGGCGCGAAAGGGCGGATGCGTGGAGCTCATGTAGCGAGTATCGGCCTGAACCTCGCCTCGTGTCCAGAATACGCGGATCAGTTGCGATAGGCATGCGTCGTGCCCGGCCCGCCGCCGCCCTGGCGGGGGCTGTTCACGCGGACGTGTCCGGCACCGGCGGGACGGGTGGCGGCAGGCGGTACTTCAGCGTGATCAGCACCGACGCGAAGATGATCACCGCGGGCAGCGCGGTCTGCCCGATGAGGACCGCGGTCACCGCGCTGTCCGGCTGCTGGACGGGCGTGCTGGGCTCGGACTCGATGAAGCCGCTGATGGACAGGATCACCCCGAAGATCAGCGCCCCGAACGAGCTCACCCCGCTCTCGATGGCCGTCCACAACCCGGTCAGCACCCCGGCCCGCCGCTTGCCCGTCCGCGCCGCGTCCACCGCGATCACGTCCGCGAGCATCGAGAACTGCATGAGCTGCACGCCCGCGTACCCGATGCCGACCAGCAGGATCATCACGTGCGCCCACACCGGGCCGAACAGCGGCGTCGCCATGGCCGCTGTCGTTCCGGCCCCGAACAGCGCCGCCGCCAGCACCATCGCGCCGCGCTTGTCGAACCGCCTGGCCAGCCGCACCCACAGCGGCATCGTCAGCAGGATCGGGCCGACGAGCGCGGCGAAGAGCGTCTGCGTGGCCCCGGCCGACCCGAGCGTGTACGTCGCGAAGTACGGCGCCGCGGCCAGCATCATGCTGACGGCCAGCATCTGCGTGCAGGCCAGCACCGTCAGCCAGAGGAACGGCGGGTTGCCCCTGATCGCGGCGAGCTGCTCACGCCACCCGCCGCGATCCGGCTCGGGGGCGCCGGTCATGGGGGCGCGGGCCGTGCCGAAGAACGAGCCGAGCATGGCCAGCAGCAGGATGACCGCGATCGTCAGCGCCATCACCCGGTAGCTGCCCAGCGTGCCGTCCTCGCCCTCGCCGGTGGCGATGGCCGGCGCGAGCACGCCGCTGATGGCGGTGGCCACGCCGATGAACACCATCCGCCACTGCAGCAGCGACGTGCGCTCGTGGTAGTCGTGCGTCATCTCGCCGGGCATCGCCTTGTACGGCACCTCGAACAGCGCGTACGCCGTCGCCGTCGCCAGGAAGCACACGCCCACGTACGCGGCGGCCGCGTAGCCCGTCAGCGACGGGCCGGCGAACACCAGGAAGAACGCGATCGGCAGCGTGCAGGCGCCCGCCAGCATCCACGGCCGCCGCGGCCCCATGCGCGAGCGGGTCCGGTCCGACCACCGCCCCACCAGGGGGTTGATCACCAGATCCCACACCTTGGGCGCGGTGACCACCACCCCGGCCAGCCACGCGGGCACGGCCAGGAAGTTCGTCATGTAGTACAGGAGGAGCAGTCCGGGCACGGCGTTGACCGTGGCCGTGCAGAACGAGCCCACCCCGTAGCCGACCCGCACGCCCCTGGGGACAGTGGTCGCGGGCACCGCCGGTGCGATCATGCCCTCATTGAAGCGGAGCGAGGGCTTGTTCGGGAGGGCCCACTTTCGCGGGCCCTCCGTCAGTCGCTGACGTTCGCGCAGACCACGTGGGCGCCGATCTCGATCATCCGCCGCTCGCTGCGCGCGTCCGCCACCCTGGCCATGAGGATCGGCGCCCCGGAGGCGGCGAACTGCGGCAGCCGGGCGCGTACCAGGCGGTGCAGGTCGCGTACGACGTCCTCGGCGGCCGACATGTGCACCTTCACGTGCAGCATGATCCCCGGCGCCCCGGAGGCCGTGCGGGCCTCGGAGATCCAGACGTGGTGCACGAGCGGGAAGTCCATGAGCAGGTACGCGATCGCCTGCCGCAGCGCGGGCAGGATCGGATGCGTGCACCGCCGGTAGCCCGGGTCCACCTGCTGCATCGGCCCCGACAGATGCGGCCTGGGCGCGGGCACCCAGGGGAACGTGGGAGCCTCCGGAGCCGGGGGAGCCACCTGGGCCAGCGCGGCACCGCGCGACACGGTGGCCATCGCCCCTGTCGCGTAGGCGGCGGGCACCGCCCCCGACAGGACGGGCGTGGGCCCCGTGCGCGTCGTGGTGAGGAAGCGCTGCAGATCGTCGATCGGCACGGCCGCGGCGGCTGGTCCGGCCGCGTCGATCACGATCTCGCGCACCCCGGTGACGCGCTGGATGTCCAGGATGGTGTCGGCGTCGCAGGCCGACAGGGAATGGCTGCCGCGGTGCCTGGCATAGGTAGCGGGGCCGGTGTATCCGAGCAGCACCCGGTCACCGGCCTGGGTCGTCCCCAGGACGACGGAACGATCTGGTCGCACTGCCACCAGGACTCCACCGTCGGCAAGAGCGCCCAGCAGGCGGTGCGGCGTGCCATGCTGAGCGAGCACGTCGGCAAGCGCAGGATTCCCGATGCTCATATGACGAACCATAGGTAGTCGGCCACGGCTTATCAGGCTAATGGCGAATAAATCTCCCGATCAAGACAAAGATGTGCGCAGAGTGGATGAGTTTGCCGAGCGCTGGGTACGGCGGTCCTCGTCTCACATCGTGAGTCCCTCGTGAACGCGTTCACAAGCGCCGGATAGACTCAGTGGGACCGCCGGGGGGATCCGTGGACGTGTCCCCCCAAGCCCGCCGTGCCTTAAGGATCCACACCAGTGAACAAGCCCGTCGTTCTGGTCGCAGAGGAGCTGTCCGAGGCTGGCCTCGCCGTACTCGGAGCTGATTTCGAGGTCCGCCACACCGACGGCGCCGACCGTTCCCAGCTGCTGCCCGCCCTCGCCGAGGTGGACGCGCTGATCGTCCGCTCCGCCACGCAGGTCGACGCCGAGGCCATCGCCGCGGCGCCCAAGCTGCGCGTGGTCGCGCGCGCCGGCGTCGGCCTCGACAACGTCGACGTCGAGGCGGCCACCAAGGCCGGTGTCATGGTCGTCAACGCGCCGACCTCCAACATCACCAGCGCCGCCGAGCAGACCATCGCCCTCATCCTGGCCAGCGCCCGCAACACGGCCCAGGCCCACGCCGCGCTGAAGAACGGGGAGTGGAAGCGCTCCAAGTACACCGGTGTCGAGCTCGACGAGAAGGTCGTCGGCATCCTGGGCCTGGGCAAGATCGGCCAGCTCGTGGCGCAGCGGCTGCAGCCGTTCGGCGTCGAGCTGATCGCCTACGACCCCTACCTGCCGCCGGCCCGCGCCGCGCAGATGGGCGTCAAGCTGCTCAGCCTCGAAGAGGTGCTCAAGCAGGCCGACTTCATCACCGTTCACCTGCCCAAGTCCAAGGAGACGCTCGGGCTCATCGGCGACCGGGAGCTGCACCAGGTCAAGCCGTCCGTCCGGATCGTCAACGTCGCGCGCGGCGGGATCGTGGACGAGGGCGCGCTCTACTCGGCGATCAAGGAGGGCCGGGTCGCGGGAGCCGGCCTGGACGTGTTCGCCAAGGAGCCGTGCACCGACAGCCCGCTGTTCGAGCTGGACCAGGTCGTCGCCACGCCGCACCTGGGCGCCTCCACGCACGAGGCCCAGGAGAAGGCCGGCACCCAGGTCGCGCGGAGCGTGAAGCTGGCGCTGGCGGGCGAGTTCGTGCCCGACGCCGTCAACGTCCAGGGCGGGGCGGTCGCCGAGGACGTCAAGCCGGGCCTGCCGCTGGCCGAGAAGCTCGGCCGGGTCTTCACCGCGCTGGCCGGCGAGGTCGCCACCAAGCTCGACGTCGAGGTGCGCGGCGAGATCGCCTCCCAGGACGTGCGGGTGATCGAGCTGGCCGCCCTCAAGGGCGTGTTCGCCGACGTGATCGAGGAGCAGGTCACCTACGTCAACGCCCCGCTGCTGGCCAAGGACCGCGGCATCACCGTCGAGCTGGTGACCAGCTCCGAGAGCCCCGACTGGCGCAACGTGGTGACCGTGCGCGGCGTGCTCGCCGACGGCCGTACGGTCTCGGTCTCCGGCACGCTCTCCGGGCCGCGCCAGATCACCAAGATCGTCGAGGTCAACGGCTACGAGATGGAGATCGAGCCGACGGCCCACCTGTGCTTCTACACCTACACCGACCGTCCCGGCATCGTCGGCGTGGTGGGCAGGCTGCTCGGCGAGCACAACATCAACATCGCCTCGATGCAGGTGGCCCGTGACGTCAAGGGCGGCAAGGCGCTCATCGCGCTGACCGTCGACTCCGCCATCCCCGCCGAGGTCGTCGAGCAGATCGGGGCCGAGATCGGCGCCGAGAGCGGCCGTTCGGTGGACCTGGAGGACTGACCTCCCACACCGGCCGGGGGCCGTCACCCGTCTTGGGTGACGGCCCCCTTGCGTCTCACGATGCGAGATAGTAGGACATCCAAGCAGCATGCTCGGGTACTGTGACGGGTAATGCGCCAGGTTCTCGTACTCATTACCTGCCGCGGCGGGGCCTGTTAGGGCAGGTCGACGACCCGCCGCGGAGAGCGGCGTTGGCGTCGGCCACTAAGTCCCTTCGTCCGGTCCGTGACCCGGACCACGAGATCAGGCCCGGTCGGATTCGCGACCGGAGTCCGGCTTCCCCCTTCAGGAATTCTGGAACGCGCCCGCGAGAAGAGATGAATCGCATGTACGAGATGTATGCCTGGAACCGTGCCGAAGACCACGACGACGAGGCGGCCGAGGCCGTCCAGACCGCGCTGGACCGCCGCGACAACGGCGGCGCCCCTCAGAACTCCAGCCGGTAGAACACGGCCGTCCGCCTCATCGCCGGCAGGGCGCCGACGATCCAGGCCGAGATGCGGTGCGTGATCGACAGGCGGTCGAATCCGTCGAGGTCGAACGCGCTCACCGCCGACAGGCCCGGCCCGGGAAGCGCTCCACGATCGCCCGCGGCAGCGCGGCGCCCTCGGCCGGGTCGAGGTAGTAGAGCAGGCCCTCGGTGACCACCAGCGCGGGAGCGTCGCCGGGGACCCGCTCCAGCCACGCCAGATCGGTGACCGATGACCCGATCGTGGCGTGGCCTGCGCGCCCGGGGAACAGCCTGTCGCGCAGCTCGATGACCTCCGGGTAGCCCACGTCGTACCAGCTGACCGACGGCGGCTGAGCGCCACGGCCTGGCGCCGCCGGGTCCGATGCCCGTCCCGGTGAAGTCGTGGTCGATCCGCCGCCACGCTACGCCTGGGACAGGGGGTACGGACACCTGCCGTTGTGGATACGGAGAGTGCTGGTAGCGTCGCGCTGCGTATCCATTCCATGAGGAGGTTCCCCCCCATGCACGCTTCCCTGACCGCGATCCGCCGCGCCGTCGCCGTCGCCGTCCCCGCGCTGGCCACCGCGGCCCTGCTCGCCGCTCCCGCCCACGCGCAGGCGGCCGAGCTGACCATCACCAAGTACCACGGTGGTGTGGCCCAGCGCTGGGTCCTGATCTGCGACCCGGACGACGGTAACCACCCCGACCCGTTCGCCGCCTGCGACAGGCTGCGCGAGATCGGCGGTGACCTCGACCAGATCCGGTTCCGCCCGGACGTCCCGTGCCCGCGGATCTTCGACCCCGTCGATGTCCAGATCCACGGTCATTTCCACGGCGAGCCGCTGGACCTCGCCGAGCAGTACCCGAACCCCTGCTTCGTGGAGCGCCTGGCCGCCCCGATCGTGCCCTGACGACCTGGAAGAGAGCCCCTGAGGCGACCTGAAAGAGAGCGGCCCCGGGCTCGCGGGGCCGCTCTCGGCTTCTCAGAGGGTGGCGGTGAGCGTGGCCGGGGCGGAGGACCGGCGCTGCTTCAGCACCTCGGTCCACTGGCGCACGCCCTTGGGATCCGGCCGGACCGCTCCCACGAACGCCTGTCTGCGCCAGGTCGAAAGCTTCTCCTCCTTCACGACGTCGCCCGTGCGCGGCGCATGCACCATGTAGCCGGGCTTCGAGATCATCCCCACGTGACCCAGGTTGCTGAAGAACACCAGGTCACCGGGCTCTAGATCGTTCCATGCGATTTTCCTGGAAAATGCCCCGTACTGTTCGCGGGCGGTGCGCGGCAGTTCGATGCCCGCGGCTTCGTAGGACCTGAGCATGAGCCCGGAGCAGTCGTACCCGCTCCTGCTGGTCCCGCCCCAGACGTACGGGGTGCCGCGTTTGTCCATGGCGTAGTCGAGGGCGATCTTCCAGGCGGGCGTGGGGGCCTGCGCCTCCTGGATGCGCTTGATCTCGGCGCCGGTCAGGGTGGTGGTGTCTTTGTCCGTGGTGGCCCGGGGTCCGTCGGTGGCGGCCTGGGCGGCTGGGGTGGCCAGGATGAGCCCGGCGACACCGGCCGCCAGGGCAATGGCGATGCGAGACAGAACACTGTCCTTCCATGCGGCCGACCGGGTTAGCTGACGGGCTCGGGCCTGGAAGACGGCCCTACGGCGGTGCCGATTCGCCCCTGGGGGAAAGTTGGGTCCCCGGCTCCACGCAGCGGCTGCGTGGATTAGGCCAGACGGACTCTAACGAAACGGTCAAAAGGTCGCAAATGCCTCAAAACCGGACGTCCGAAAAATGAGATGATGTGTTCGTCAGACGAGACGAGCCGGTAAGGTACCGCCCATGGAGTCGCGTAACATCCGCTTGGCCGTCATCCCCGGGGATGGCATCGGCACCGAGGTCGTGGCCGAAGGACTCAAGGTCCTGGAGGCCGTAGGCACGAAGATCGAGCCCACGCACTACGACCTGGGCGCCGCACGCTATCACCGCACCGGCGAGACGCTGCCGGACGCGGTGCTCGACGAGCTGCGCGGCTACGACGCGATCCTGCTCGGCGCCATCGGCGACCCCAGCGTGCCGCCGGGCGTCCTCGAGCGCGACCTGCTGCTGCGGCTCCGGTTCGAGTTCGACCACTACGTCAACCTGCGGCCGGTCAAGCTGTTCCCCGGGGTCGAGACCCCGCTGGCCGACACGCCCGCCGAGGACATCGACATGATCGTCGTCCGCGAGGGCACCGAGGGCCTCTACGCCGGCACCGGTGGCACCATGCGGCGCGGCACGCCGCACGAGATCGCCACCCAGGAGTCGCTCAACACCGCCCACGGTGTCGAGCGCGTGGTGCGTTACGCGTTCGAGAAGGCCAAGTCGCGGCCGCGCAGGAAGCTGACCCTCGTCCACAAGACCAACGTCCTCACCTACGCCGGCGACCTGTGGCAGCGCACGGTCAACCGGGTGGCCGAGGAATACCCCGAGGTCACCACCGACTACAGCCACATCGACGCGGCCTCGATGTTCTTCGTCACCCAGCCGGAGCGCTTCGACGTGGTCGTCACCGACAACCTGTTCGGCGACATCATCACCGACCTCGGCGCGGCCGTCGCGGGCGGCATCGGCCTGGCCGCCAGCGGCAACATCAACCCTGAGCGGACCACGCCCAGCATGTTCGAGCCGGTCCACGGCAGCGCGCCCGACATCGCCGGCCAGGGCAAGGCCGACCCCACCGCGACCATCCTGTCCGTCGCCATGCTCCTCGACCACCTGGGCCTGCACGCCGAGGCGGCCAGGGTCGAGCAGGCGGTCGCCGACGACATCGTGGAGCGCCTCGCCGGCTGGGCCGGCCGCACCACGACCGAGATCGGCGACGACATCACCGCGCGAGTATCCGGCTAGGACCGCCTAGCCCCGAAACAGCGCCTGGCGGTCCGAGAGGACTCGCCAGGCGCTTTTTCGCGTCCGCGTTCCGGCCGTGGAATGGGCTTATCACCCCCATTGGCCGCTTGCCATCCCATATGGCGAGACAATAGGAAGTACGGACTGCCCTCCCGGCCACGGCCGCTCACCGCCACCGGCTCGCAGATCCGCAGACAGTGGGCAGATTCCGGTAGATTTCGGTAGATCGCAGAGAGAAGGACCTCCGTCATGACCATCGCTCAGAAGCTCAGCTTCGACGTGCAGCTATCCGACCACGCTCGCACCGCGGCCGAGC
Source organism: Nonomuraea sp. KM90 (assembly GCF_052246675.1). NCBI lineage: Bacteria > Bacillati > Actinomycetota > Actinomycetes > Streptosporangiales > Streptosporangiaceae > Nonomuraea > Nonomuraea sp. KM90. The sequence continues at coordinate 45,724 of NZ_JBQQCB010000002.1, forward strand.
GGGAGCAGGTACTGGCGAACCCCGGTTTCGGGCAGACCTTCACGGATCACATGATCTCGATCGACTACACCGAGGGGCAGGGCTGGCACGACGCCAGGCTCATGCCGTACGGGCCGCTCTCGCTCGACCCGGCCACCTCGGTCTTCCACTACGCGCAGGAGCTGTTCGAGGGCCTGAAGGCCTACCGCCAGATCAGCGGCTCGATCGTGACGTTCCGCCCGTACGCGAACGCCTCCCGCTTCAACCGCTCGGCGCTGCGCATGGCCATGCCCGAGCTGCCCGAGGAGACGTTCGTCGACTCGCTCGAGCTCCTCGTCGAGACCGACAAGGAGTGGGTGCCCACCACCGAGGGTCACAGCCTCTACCTGCGCCCCTTCATGATCGCCACCCAGGCGGGGCTCGGGGTCAACTACCCGTCGAAGACGTACAAGTACATGGTCATCGCCTCGCCGGCGGCCTCCTACTTCACCGGCGGGATCAAGCCCGTCTCCGTCTGGCTGTCCACCGAGTACACGCGGGCCGCCCCGGGCGGCACCGGCTTCGCCAAGTGCGGCGGCAACTACGCCGCGGCGTTCGTCGCGCAGCGGCAGGCGGTGGAGAACGGCTGCGACCAGGTGGTGTGGCTGGACGCGGGCGAGCACAAGTACGTCGAGGAGATGGGCGGGATGAACCTGTTCTTCGTCTTCGGCAACAAGCTCGTCACCCCCGAGCTCACCGGCACGCTGCTGCCCGGCATCACCAGGGAGTCCATCCTGGAGCTGGCCGGCGACCTGGGCCTGGAGACCGAGGAGCGCCTCGTCTCGGTGGACGAGTGGCAGTCCGCGTGCGAGTCGGGCGAGCTCACGGAGGTGTTCGCGTGCGGCACGGCCGCCGTCGTGACGCCGGTGGGCGTGGTGAAGGGCGCCGACCGCTCCTGGACCGTCGCCGACGGCACGCCCGGCCCGGTCACCATGCGGGTGCGCGAGGAGCTGGTGGGCATCCAGTACGGCGCCCGCCCCGACGCCCACAACTGGATCCACAAGATCGTCTGATCGTGTCCCCTCGGGGCGGCAGGCCCGCCCCGAGGGCCCGCGCTAGTTCTTCCTGATCATCGTCATCCCGTCGGCCACGGGCAGCATGAGCACGCTCACCCGGGGATCCGCGATCACCAGGTCGTTGAACTGCCGTATCTCGACCGTCGTGATCTCCTCGTGCGCCGGGTCGGCTACCCAGCCCCTGCGCAGCGTGTTGTCCGCCAGCAGCAGCCCGCCCGGCCGCAGCCGGTCCATCAGCAGCTCGTAGTAGGCGGGGTAGCTGCCCTTGTCGGCGTCGATGAAGGCCAGGTCGACCGTCTGGTCGAAGGTGGCGAGCGTCTCCTTGGCGGGCCCGATCGTGAGCGTCACCCGGTCGGCCACCCCCGCCTCGTGCCAGTAGCGGCGGGCCACGGACGTCCACCGCTCGCTGATGTCGAAGCAGTGCAGGGTGCCGCCGGACAGTCCGCGGGCGATGCACACGGACGAGTATCCGGTGAACGTGCCCACCTCCACGACCACCTGGGGCGCCATGAGCTGCGTGATCATGGTGAGGAATCGGCCCTGGTCGGGGGAGATCTGCATCGCCGCGTTCTCGCCCGCGATCTCGGCCGTCTCCTTCTCCAGCTGCTCCAGCAGGGGGTCGGGTGGAGTGGTGTGCTCGAACACGTATCTCGCTACGGCAGAGTCAAGGAGGTATGCCTTCATGCGGCCATTGTTTCCCCTTCGGATAGGGTCTGCGCGATCGACGAGGTGAGAGTGGGCTGATGATGAAGCGGTTGATGGCGGTGGCGGCGGCGTTCGTGGCGATCGTCGTGCTCGGGGCGCTGTCGTTCTTCTCGGGGACCGGTGTGTCGTCCGAGGGGGTGACGCTGACCCGGCAGGCGGACGGTTCGATGATCCTGGCCGACCTGGCGAGCGAGGCTCCCGTGCTGGACGTGTTCGAGGACTTCGACTGTCCCATTTGCAAGGACATGCATGCCAAGGTGGACGGCACGATCCAGAAGCTGGCGCGGGAGGGGAAGGTCAAGGTCGTCTTCCACGCCGTGACGATCTTCCAGGACGAGCCCATGCGCTCCAACTCCATCCGCGCCGCGGCGGCCGCCCGCTGCGTCCCGGAGACGAACTGGCTGGCGTTCAGGGACGAGGTGTACGCCATGCAGCCCGCGCCGCACGGCGAGGCCTCCGGGTTCACCGTCGAGGAGCTGGCCAAGGCCGCCAGGAAGGCCGGGGCCTCGGTGGACTCGTGCGTGACGTCGCAGTCGTACGCGAAGGCGCACGTGGCGGAGACGGCCAAGATCCGGCTGGAGGGCACGCCGACCGTGCTGCTCGACGGGCGGTTGCTGGGCAACGAGGCGTTCGACCCGGCGGCGCTCGAGCAGGCCATCACGGGAGGCGACGGGGTCCAGGTCTGAGGCCCAGGTGTGACGTGCGGTGTCCCAGGACGTGAGACCGGTGTGCCGAATGGTGAATTCATGTGGCAGACTGGGCGGCACCATGTTCTACGGTCTGCTCATTATCGGCAGGCGCGCTGGCTGACACAGGGACACCGCCAGCGCGCAGACCTCTCACGTCCGTGAGGGGTCTTTTTGTTTTCCCGGACACCACAAACCTTCTTCCAGAGAGAAGAGAGACTCATGGCCGACGACCGCTTCCACGTATACGACACGACGCTGCGTGACGGCGCACAACAAGAGGGCCTCAACCTCACGGTCGCCGACAAGCTCGCCGTCGCGCGTCACCTGGACAGCCTGGGCGTCGGCTTCATCGAAGGGGGCTGGCCGGGCGCCAACCCCAAGGACACAGAGTTCTTCAGACGAGCTCGAACAGAGCTCGATCTGAAGCACGCGCAACTAGCCGCGTTCGGCGCGACCCGCCGGGCAGGTGTCAAGGCAGCCGACGACCCATTGGTAGCCGCGTTGCGCGAATCCGGCGCGCCGGTCGTGACCCTTGTCGCCAAGAGTCACGACCGGCACGTGGAGCTGGCCCTCCGCACGACTCTCCAGGAGAACCTCGCGATGATCCGCGACACGGTCTCCCACCTCCGTGCGGAGGGACAGCGAGTCTTCCTCGACGCCGAGCACTTCTTCGACGGTTACAAGTCCAATCCAGCCTACGCGCTGGAGGTCCTCAGGACCGCGGCCGAAGCCGGGGCCGACGTCATCGCCCTGTGCGACACGAACGGCGGCATGCTCCCCGACGAGCTGGCCGAGATCGTCCTCGACGCCGTACGCACCAGCGCCCGGGTCGGCATCCACTGCCACGACGACACGGGCTGCGCCGTGGCCAACACGCTGGCCGCCGTCAAGGCGGGCGCCACGCACGTACAGGGCTGCGCCAACGGCTACGGCGAGCGCTCGGGCAACGCCAACCTCTTCACGGTCGTGGCGAACCTGCAGCTCAAGCGCGGTTTCGACCTCGTTCCCCAGGGCGCGCTGGCCGACATGACCCGCATCGCCCACGCGATCACCGAGGTCACCAACGTCACCCCCAACTCCCACGCCCCCTACGTCGGCATGTCCGCCTTCGCCCACAAGGCCGGCCTGCACGCCAGCGCCATCAAGGTCGACCCCAACCTCTACCAGCACATCGACCCCGCCCAGGTGGGCAACGACATGCGCATGCTGGTCTCCGACATGGCGGGCCGCGCGTCGGTGGAGCTCAAGGGCCGCGAGCTGGGCTACGAGCTGACCCCCGAGCACACCAAGACGCTCGTGGAGCGGGTCAAGGACCTGGAGTCGAGGGGCTTCACGTTCGAGGCCGCCGACGCCTCCTTCGAGCTGCTGCTGCGCGACACCGTCGAGGGCGAGCGCAGGCGCCACTTCGAGGTCGAGTCCTGGCGCGTCATCGTGGAGCGCACGAAGGGCGGCGAGCTGGTCAGCGAGGCCACGGTCAAGCTGCACGCCAAGGGCGAGCGCATCGTGGCCACCGGCGAGGGCAACGGCCCGGTGAACGCCCTGGACAAGGCCGTCCGCCTGGCGCTGGAGAAGCTCTACCCCGAGCTGGCGAAGCTGGAGCTGGTGGACTACAAGGTCCGCATACTCGAGGGCACGCACGGCACCGACGCCATCACCAGGGTCCTCATCACCTCCAGCGACGAGACCACGGAGTGGGCCACGGTCGGGGTGGCGGAGAACATCATCGACGCGTCGTGGCAGGCCCTGGAGCAGGCGGTCACGTACGGCCTGCTCCGCGCCGGCCGGGACTGCGGCTAGATCAGCCCGGCGGAGAAGGTCACGCCGTCCACCGTGACCTTCCCGCCCGAGCACGACACCTTGGGCGAGTCCGTCCCCGGCACGACGATCGTCAGCAGCGACTTCGCCGCCGGGGACACCACCACGTTGGTCGCCTGCTTCGACAGGTACGTCGGCGACACCCAGCCCAGCTTGCCGCCCCGCTCCACCTTCTGCCCGCCGGCCCGGTCGCACGACGCGAGCTGCAGCAGCGTGACCTTGAACTTCCCGTCCGCCAGGACCACCTTGCCGCCGCCCTTGGAGACGACCTTGAGCGACGGGGCGAACCGCCACACGTTCCGGACCTTCTTGCCGCCCGACGCGGTGTCCAGCACCGCCATCAGGTCCTCGCCGTGGTTCACCAGCACCGACCTGGTACGGCTCACCCCGTACGCCTTGTCGGTCAGCTTGAACGCCTGCCGGTCCTTGCCGTAGTCGGTCTCGACGAGCTTGCTGGCCGTGCGCGGCCTGAACCCGGCCCCCACCACGGTCGGCACGTTGTGCGCCTCGGGCGAGAGCGTCCAGTAGCGGTAGGAGCTCTTCTCGTAGGAGTGGAACCCGCCGTCCACCAGGATGTCGCGCCCCTGCGCGTAGTACGTCACGCCCAGGTGGTCCTCGTGACCGTGGAACTTCATGCCCGGCCCGAACCGGATCGAGTAGTAGGCCGACTCGGGCTTGCCCCACGCGGTGCGCCCGAAGACGTACCCGGCCCGGTAGGCCCTGACCTCCTCCTTCGGGGTGCCCGTGTCCATCTTCGGCTCGGTCTCGGCGCTGCCGTCGCCGATGGGCACCATGTAGCCGTTGGGCATGGTCGAGTGGGCGATGAAGTCCTTGAGGGCCTCCGCGCGCTCGGCGATCTCACCGGGCACCTTGCGGTCGCACGCCTTCATGTTGGTCATGGCGACCTGGAGCCGGCCGTACACGTAGACGGCGTAGCGGGGGGCCTGCTCCATCAGCGCGCCCTGCGCGTCCACGTCCAGCTTCACCGTGCCGGTCAACCGGCTGGAGGCCAGGTTCGCCCAGTCCTTGCGGCCGTACCGGCAGCCGATGCCCATGAGCGCGATGTCCTGGTCGATGCCGTGGTTGTGGCCCTTCTTGTACAGGCGGGCGTCCGAGAGGAGCTTGGCGTGCACGGCCAGGCTGTCCTTGAGCCAGCCCTCGTTCACGTGCCTGCTCAGGCAGAGCAGCGGCTGCGTGCGCAGCGAGACCGGGTGGTCCTTCCAGACGTACGGCTGCGTGCCGCGGGCGCCGTACTTGTTGCCGGCCACCCAGTCCTTGGCGATCTCGGTGGCGCGGTCGAGGTAGCGGCGCTCGCCGGTGTTCTCGTACTCGACGACGAGGGTGCCCATCCAGCGCAGCGACTGGAACACGAACTCCCACGACCGGTTCTTGTACGGGCTCGCGTCCCAGTTGATGTCTTTGCCAAGCTTGTACGCCGGCAGCCCCACCAGCGAGATCTCGCCCTTCATGACGTCCTCGGCCGTCGGCGTGCCGGGCAGCCAGTCGCCCTGGCACTCGGCGGTGCGGGCCACCCTGTCGGCCTGCGCGGGGCTCACGAAAGCGCCGAGTGCGAGCGTGAGGGCAAGAGGGATCGCGAGCCGGCGCACGCCAGTTCCTTCCGGGACAAAAAGACGAGGGCGGGACATGCTTTCGGAATCGCGATCAACTGGTCAAGTTGAGTTCCCGATTCGTTAGCCGCCCGATGCTGTGCCGCACCCCGGCTGGCGAGCGCGTGTCCGCCGCGACATGCTGGTACACGTGAGATTCGACGACCTGGTGATCCCCGACACGCCCGCCTGCCGCGGCGCGCTCGAGGTGGCCACCCGCTACCACACGCCTTCGCTGCTCAACCACTCGATCCGCGCCTACCTGTGGGCGGCGGCGTACGCGCAGGGCAACGGCATCGCGTTCGACGCCGAGCTGCTGTACGTGTCGGCCATGCTGCACGACATCGGGCTGGTGCCCGAGTTCGACAGCCACACGGTGCCCTACGAGGAGGCCGGGGGGCACGTGGCCTGGGCGTTCTGCGCCGGGGCCGGCTGGTCGCCCGAGCGGCGGTCACGCGCCTGCGAGGTGATCATCAGGCACATGTGGGAGGAGGTCCCGCTGGAGGAGGACCCCGAAGGCCACCTGCTGGAGCTCTCGACCGGCATGGACATCTCCGGCCGCCGCACCGACGAGCTCCCCGCCCTCGTGCGGGAGGAGGTGCTGGAGCGCCATCCGCGGCTGGACATCGTCAAGGAGTTCAGCGTGTGCATCGCCGACCAGGGCGCGCGCAAGGAGTCGAGCTTCGCGGCCGCGTTCGTCCGCAACGGCATCGTCGACCGCATCCTACGCAACCCGCTCGACGGCTGAGGCCGCTACTCCTTGGGGCCGGTGCTCTCGGCGACCTCGAAGGTCCACACCTCCGAGCCCGTCGCCGCGGGCCCCTGCCCGTGCCCGTGACCCTGCGCGCCGGCGGCCTGGGCGGCCTGCGCGTGGCCGCGCCGGAAGGCCTCGCCCTCCTGCCACTTCTGGAAGTCAGCCTCGCTGCGCCAGCGCGTGTAGACGAGGTAGCGCTCGGTGCCCTCCACCGGCCGCAGCAGCTCGAACCACTCGAACCCGTCGGCCGACTCGACCATCCCGGCCCGGTTGGAGAAGCGCTTCTCGAGCTCCTCGCGCATCCCGGCGGGCACGGTCAGCACGTTGATCTTCACGACGGACAACAGAGGACCCCTCTCGTCAGCGCACGGCTCGGTGCGGTGAAGGTGCGGGCTCCAGGCTAACGCGGGCCACCGCCGGGACCTGATCCCGGTCCAGCGCGTCCCGCATGTGCGGCAGCGCCACCGTGGAGAGGTGCCGGCTGAGCTCGCCCATCGGCACCGACTCGTCGGCGACCACGCGCAGCCGTACCTCGGGGCGGGTTTGCGGGCCCACCAGGTTCGCGTCGGCGCTCAGCACGGCGGGGCTCGACTCCACGTCGGCGGCCACCGCCTGCGCCATGCCGCCCGCCGACACCTCCGTGACGCCGGTCGGGCCGTCCTCGACGCGCAGCGTCCTGCGCGTCTGCCTGCGTCCCTGCGCGAACAGCCAGCGCAACGCCAGCAGCGCGACGACCAGGGACGCCAGGGCCGCCAGCCACCAGATCCAGGGGCTGTTGCGGGCGAAGAACCCCACCACGTTGCCGTCCACGACCGGGGTCCGCGCGGCGGCCCAGTCCTGCGAGAACGCGCCCAGGCCGCGGGCCAGGGCGGAGCCTCCCAGGAGCGTCAGCACCAGGCCGACCAGGGCCAGCCCCCACCGGTTGCCCCGGCCCGTCCTCCTGTTCATCGCGTCCGCTCCTTCACGTTCACCGCCACCCGGTACGGCTCCACGAGGTCCAGCCCGGCCAGCCGGGCCAGCACGGCACCGCGTACGTCCTGGCCGAATCTGTCGGGGTCGTGCCCGTACGTGGTGGGCGTGACGGCGACCGTGTGGCCGCGCAGGGTGGCCCGGGCCGAGCGCACGCCGGGCACCTCCTCGGCCGCGTGCGCCAGGGCCCGGGTGACGCTCTTCGGGCGCAGGCCGATGATCAGGTCCGGGTCGCCGCTGCGTACCGGCACCATGCTCGGCCGCCCCGGCACCAGCGCGGTCAGCAGCAGGGCCAGCCCCACCAGCGTCACCACCAGCGAGCCCAGCAGGACCAGCGGGTCCGACCACAGCGTCGAGGAGGCCCAGGACAGCAGGCCGTCGTACGGGATCCAGCGCAGCGGCCGGCCGGCCAGCGCCGAGATCGTCTCGGCGGCCACGAGCAGGCCGAGCAGCGCGAGGAGGGCGGCGACGATGATCGCCGGCGTCCTCCGCTGCGGCCGGAACGCCCGCATCGCGGCCCGGTCGGCGGCCCTCGAACGCGGCGGCTCGACCACGGCCCGATGCGCGCCCGACGGCTCGGGCGGCACCGCGCACACCTCCTGCGCGCTCATGGCAACTCCCGGCCGGTGGGGACGACGCCTCGCCCGGACGTGGTGACGTCCAGGTCGGTCATGGTGATGTCCAGGCGGGTGACGCGCAGGCCGGTCTGGAGGGCGACGCGCCGCATCACGTGCTCCCTGAGCCGCCCCGCCACCGCGCGCAGCGGCGCCGGGTAGGCCACGCGTACGTTGAGCCGGACCACGGCCTGCCCGCCGTGCACCTCGCCGCTCGACGCGGGCGCCCACGGCAGCGCGCGCAGGTTCACCTCACGCACCTCGGGCACCTCCCTGGCGGCACAGCAGGCGATCTTCGTGACCACCCGGTCGGCGACCTCGGTGCGCCCGCGTCCCTCAGGAGCCGGCAGGGGAGCGGGGCGCTGCGCGGGAACCGTGGACAGGGCGGTCATTTCCGCCTCACGGACAGGCCGGACAGGTTGACCTCGCCGGTCTCGGCGATGCGTCCGACCAGGAAGCCGATCGCGCCGAGCACGAGGACGAGCAGGAACGGGCCCAGCCCGCCGAACGCCCCGACCAGCCCGAGCACGATGCCGACGGCCATCCCGATCAGCGGCGTCCACTGGATGTTGTTCATGATCCCTCCACGATGTCGATGGCGCCGTCGATGATGTCGTCGATGCGCACGTTGACCGGGCGGTCCCCGGCCAGGTCCGCCACGGCCCGCCGGACGCCCTCGGCGGTCTCCGGCAGCGGGCGGGCCAGCGTCGCGACGATGGCGATCTCCACCTCGCGCTCGTCCACGGACACGCCCGTGACCCGCTCGCCCGGCAGGTACGTGGCCACCGTCCCGAACGGCCCGCCGGACAGCCCGGCCACCCCCGGACACCCCCGCGCCCGCTCGGCGATCAGCCGCGCCTCACCCACGGCCCCGCCCGGCCCGCCGGCGCGAGACCGCCTCCCAGCGTGGGACGGCCCCCCAGCGTGGGACGGCCCTCCGGCGCGAGACCGCCCCCCGGCGTGGGACGGCCCCCCGACATGGGACGGCCCCCCGGCGCCGGGGTGGGCGCCGGCGTCGGCCGGGCCGCCTGTCATTGGACCCGGGGCTCCTGCCCCGCGTCCGTCCTCTGCCCGTCGTGCCCCCGATCTCTGTCTCTGTCCTGGTCGGGCAGGTGGACGTCGTCCACCCGGATGTTGACCTCGGTCACCTCGAGGCCGCACATCCGCTCGACCGCCCCGATCACGTTCTTCCGCACGGCGGCGGCCAGGTCCGGGATCGCGGTCCCGTACTCGGCCACCAGATCGAGATCGACGGCGGCCTGCCGCTCGCCCACCTCGACCGTCACGCCCTGGGAGACGCTCGGGTCCCCGCCGACGATGCCGCGCATGCTGCCGAGCGCCCGCGCCGCGCCCGCGCCCATGGCGTACACGCCGGACACCTCCCGGGCCGCCAGCCCGGCGATCTTGGCGACGACCCCGTCGTCGATGCTCGTGGTGCCCTTGTCCGTGACCAGCGAGGTCGCCGAGCCGGCGCCCTCCTGGGTCCTGGCCCGTGGCACGGTTCCCGTCGCACCGGCTCCCGTGGGCCGATTAGACATCGTGTCCGACACGATCCGTCACCCCCTAGATGTCTCACTAGAAGGCAGATAACCGCTGCTAAACGACTGAAGCCTAACAAAACGGACTCTAGGTCCATTAATGGACGGTTCCTGACTTGTCCGGGGCAGGTGGTGCCAGAGGTGGGCGGACCGTTCCGGCGGCGGCGATAGCCTTGTCGGGTGCGTATAGCGAGGTTCTCCACAGGCGAAGGCGTCTCGTTCGGCGTGGTCGAGGGCGGCCCCGGCGAGGAGTTCATCTCCACGGTCTCCGGCCACCCGTTCGGCCAGGTGCAGTTCACGGGCGAGCGGTTCCCGCTGTCCCAGGTGAAGCTGCTGGCCCCGATGTTGCCGAGCAAGGTGGTCGCCATCGGCAGAAACTACGCCGAGCACGCGGCCGAGCTGGGCAACGAGGTGCCCGAGGAGCCGCTCATCTTCATGAAGCCGTCCACCACGGTCATCGGCCACGGCGAGAACATCGCCTACCCCACGTCGCTGTCCGACCGCGTCGACTACGAGGGCGAGCTGGCCGTGGTGATCGGCAGGCTCTGCCGGGAGGTGCCGGTCGAGCGGGTCAAGGACGTCATCTTCGGCTACACGTGCGCCAACGACGTCACGGCGCGCGACCTGCAGAAGAAGGACGTGCAGTTCACCCGGGCCAAGGGGTTCGACACGTTCTGCCCGCTCGGGCCGTGGATCCAGACCGACCTCGACGCGAGCGACCTGGCGCTGACGACCACGGTCAACGGCGAGATCCGGCAGAGCGGACGCACGAGCCAGCTCATCCACGACATCCCCGCGCTGGTCGCCCACGTCAGCGCGGTCATGACGCTGATCCCCGGCGACGTCATCCTGACCGGCACCCCGGCGGGCGTGGGCCCGCTCGAGATCGGCGACGAGGTCAGCGTCGGCATCGAAGGCATCGGCACACTCACGAACAAGGTGGTCTCCCGTGACTGACGTACGGGTGCGGTTCGCCCCGTCACCAACCGGCATGTTCCACGTGGGCAGCGCCCGCGCCGCGCTGTTCAACTGGGCTGTGGCCGAGCAGTCCAAGGGGCGGTTCATCCTGCGCATCGAGGACACCGATGCCACCCGCAACCGGCCCGAGTGGACCGAGGGCATCATCTCGGCGCTCGACTGGATCGGCATCAACGGCACCAACCCGGTCTTCGAGGGCCCCTACTTCCAGTCGGCCTACGAGCCGCAGCACCGCGAGGCCGTGGCCAAGCTGCTGGCCGACGGCAAGGCCTACTACTGCGACTGCACCCGCGAGCAGGTCCAGGAGCGCACCGGCTCGAAGGACAAGGGCTACGACGGCCACTGCCGCGAGCGCGGGCTGAGCGCGGGCGCCGTCCGGTTCCGCACGCCCGACGAGGGCGTCACGGTGGTCGAGGACCTCGTGCGCGGCCGGGTGGAGTTCCCCAACAACGCGCAGGAGGACTTCGTCATCGCGCGCAGCGACGGCTCGCCCCTCTACGTGCTGGCCAACGCCGTCGACGACATCACCCAGGGCATCACCCACGTGGCGCGCGGCGAGGAGCACCTGCCCAACGCCGCCAGACAGGAGCTGCTCTGGCCCGCGCTGGGCGCGACCCCGCCGGTCTGGGCGCACCTGCCGGTGATCGTCAACGAGCAGCGCAAGAAGCTGTCCAAGCGCCGCGACAAGGTGGCGCTGGAGGACTACCGCGCGGAGGGCTACCTGCCCGAGGCCATGGTCAACTACCTCATGCTGCTCGGCTGGGGCCCCGGCGAGGACCGCGAGATCCTGCCGTGGTCGGAGATGGTGCCGCTGTTCAGGCTGGAGGACGTCAACCCGTCCAACGCGTTCTTCGACGAGAAGAAGCTGCGCGCGTTCAACGGCGAATACATCCGGGCGCTGCCGCTGGAGACGTTCGAGGAGCGCTGCGCCCCCTACCTCGACCCCTCCTGGGACCACGAGCTGTTCAGCAAGGTCGCGGCGCTGGCCCAGACCCGCATCGCGGTGCTGTCGGAGATCCGGCAGAACGTCGACTTCCTCTTCCTGGACGAGCCGGTCTTCGACCAGGCGTCCTGGGACAAGGCGATGAAGAACGCCCCGGAGGAGATCCTCTCCGGCTACCTCGAGCGCCTCGAGGCCGTGAGCTGGGACCCGGAGTCGCTCAAGGAGGCGCTGGAGGAGGTCGGCACGGCCCACGGGCTCAAGCTCGGCAAGGCCCAGGCCCCGGTGCGGGTGGCGATCACCGGCCGGACGGTCGGCCTGCCGCTGTTCGAGTCGATCGAGGTGCTGGGCCGCGAGCGCGCCCAGGACCGCCTGCGCGCCGCCCTGGCCCGCCTGCGCGGCTGACTTTCGATCGCCGAGCCATCGCGGAACCAGACGTTCCGCGATGGCTCCTGACGTCACCGTCATGACTTACTTGGTGACGGGAGCCACCGGCTCCGTAGGCAGGCACGTCGTCGCCCACCTCCTGCGGGCGGGCCACCGGGTACGCGCCCTGACCCGGGACCCCGGCAGGGCCCGGCTGCCCCGGGAGGTCGAGGTCGTCCAGGGTGACCTCGGCCGTACCGACACCCTCGTCCCCGCCCTCCGGGGCGTCACGGGCGTGCACCTGATCGACGTCGCCGACTCCGCGTACGCGCCGCTCCAGAACGGCCGGGAGATCGTCGAGCTGGTCCGGGACGCGGGCGTGCGCAAGGTGACGCTGCTCAGCGGCTGGTCGGCGGGCACGCTGGAGCCGGCCGTGATCGGGAGCGAGCTGGACTGGACATACGTGCAGCCGACCGAGTTCATGGCCAACGCCCTGGCCTGGGCCGAGCCGGTGCGTACGCGGGGCGTGGTCGAGGAGCCGTTCGGCGCCACCAGGACCGCGATCGTGCACGAGGCCGACATCGGCGCCGTCGTCGCCACCGCCCTCACCGAGGACGGCCACCGCGGCCACTCCTACGGCCTCACCGGCCCCGAGCTGCTCGACGTGCCGGCCAAGGTCAGGATCCTGTCAGAGGCGATCGGCCGCGAGATCGCCTTCGTCGAGCTCACCGTGGACGAGATGCGCGAGCGCTACCGCGCGCAGGGCGTGCCGGAGGAGATGATCGAGTTCCAGATCGAGGTCTTCGGCAACGTGCCCGCGGACGCCTACCGGGTCACGCCCACGGTCGAGCAGGTGACGGGGCGGCCACCGCGCACGTTCGCGCAGTGGGCCGCCGAACACGTCGACCGGTTCAGCTGAGGCCGGCGAAGGACCAGCTGAGGCCGTACAGGATTCAGATGAGGCCGCGGCGGGCGAGCAGCGGCTGGATGCTCGCCTCGCGCCCCCGGAAGTTGCGGAAGGCCGTCAGCGGGTCGATGCTGCCGCCCCGGGAGAGCAGCTCGCGGCGGAAGTGGTCGCCGTTCTCCCTGGTGAGCCCGCCGTTCTCCTTGAACCACTCCACGCTCTCCGCGTCGAGCACCTCGCTCCAGATGTAGGAGTAGTAGCCGGCGCTGTAGCCCCCGGAGAAGATGTGCGCGAAGTAGTTGGTCCGGTAGCGCGGCCTGACCAGCGGGAAAGCGATCTGGGCGGCCTCCAGGGCGGTCGCCTCGAACGCCTCGGGGTCGGCCACGATCTCTCCCGGGGCCAGCTTGTGCCAGGCCCAGTCGAGCAGCGTCGCGGCCAGGTATTCGACGGTCTGGAAGCCCTGGTTGAACTTCTCGGCCGCCTGCAGCTTCTCCACCAGCTCGGCGGGCATCGGCTCGCCCGTCTCGTGGTGCTTGGCGTAGTTGGCCAGGATCTCCGGCCAGGTCACCCACATCTCGTTGACCTGCGACGGGTACTCGACGAAGTCGCGCGGCACGCTGGTGCCCGACACGCGCGGGTAGCGCACCTGCGAGAACAGCCCGTGCAGCGCGTGGCCGAACTCGTGGAAGGCCGTGTTCACCTCGTCGTACGTCAGCAGCGTCGGCCCGGAGGCCGGCTTGGTGACGTTGAGGTTGTTCATCACCACCGGCCGCAGCCCGAACAGGAACGACTGGTCGACCAGGTTGTTCATCCACGCGCCGCCGCGCTTGCTGTCCCTGGCGTACGGGTCGAGCACGAACAGCCCCAGCCGGCTCCCGTCCTCCTCGAACACCTCGAACACGGTCACGTCGGGGTGGTAGCCGCTCAGGTCGGGCCGCTCGGCGAAGGTGATCCCGTACAGCTTGGTGGCCGCGAAGAACACGCCGTCGCGGTAGACCCGGTTCAGCTCGAAGTACGGCCGCATCGCTGAGCCGTCGAACTCGTAGCGGGCCTGGCGCACCTTCTCGGAGTAGTAGGACCAGTCCCACGGCTCGATCGCGAACCCGGCCTGCTCCGCCAGCGCCTCGGCCTCCTTCTTGGCGTTGCGCACGGCGGGGCCGACGAGCTGGCCGAGCATCTCCTCGACCGCCTCGACGGTCTTGGCCGTCTGGTCGGCCACCGAGTAGGCCGCGTGGCTGGGGAACCCGAGCAGCGCCGCCCGCTCGGCCCGCAGCATCGCCATTCTGGCCGCCAGGTCGAAGTTGCCGGGCGCCCGGCCGACACTCAGCTCGTACAGCCGGCGGCGCACGTCACGGTCGGTCAGCTGGGCCAGGCCGGGCTGGGCGGTGTAGTTCAGCAGCGGCAGGACGTACGTGCCGTCGTCCTTGCGCAGCGACTCGATCCTGGCCTCGTCGAAGCCGTCGAGCTCCTTCGGGTCGGTCACCACCAGCGCCGACTCGGTGGACGCCTTCAGCAGGCTCTGCGCGAACTCCGTGGAGAGCTTCGACAGCTCCTCGTTGAGCGCGCGCAGCCGCTCCTGCTCCGGCTCGGACAGGTCGGCCCCGGCCCTGATGAAGTCGTCGCGGTACTTCTCCAGCAGCCACGACTCCTCGGCGTCCTCGGTGGTCACCTGTTTGATCCGGGCCCACAGCGCCCGGTTCAGCCGGATGGCGTCGCTGTGCCGGGTCAGCTGGGGAGAGATCTCCTTCTCGATCTCCATGATGCCGTCGGTCGAGTCGGACGCGGCGATGCTGAAGAAGACCGTGGCCGTGCGGTCGAGGATCCGGCCGGATCGCTCCAGCGCGGCGATCGTGTTGGCGAACGTCGGCGGCTCCGTGCCGCTCGCGATCGCGTCGACCTCGGCCAGCTGCTCGGCCATGCCGCGCTGGAACGCCGGCAGGTAGTGCTCTTCGCGGACGTCCGCGAAGGGGGGCAGCTCGTACGGCAGGTCGCTTGGTGCGAAGAACGGATTCTCGGCCAACGCTCGGGCTCCTCCACGTGGTGTTTTGTCCCCTTCAGCTTGGCACGACCGAGTGCCTCCCTGACGCGGCGGAGCGCGGGTTCAGCAATCGTTTTGGTCTTACCCCCCGAGCTGGGCTATTCTTTCGGACGTCGCCAAGCGCGCTCCGCGAGGAGCTCGCAACGGTGGGGTATGGTGTAATTGGCAGCACGACTGATTCTGGTTCAGTTAGTCTAGGTTCGAGTCCTGGTACCCCAGCATTTAACGGATGTCTCCTCATGGAGGCGTCCGTTTTTTCATTTCGCCAGCCGGTCGAGGATTTCGGTGATCTGCCGATAGGTCCGGTGGGTCGGCGCGTGCGGGCCCTCCACCGTGAAGACCTTGAACCTGTTCTCCGGCGTCGCCTCGTCCGCCTCCCTGATCATGCGATCCTGCAGGGCCGGCGGGATCACCCGGTCCAGCGTCTGCTTGACATACACCCGCCGCACCCGCCCCCAGGCGTCCTTGCGGCCCCGGGCGTCCGCGCTGGAGACCTGCAGGCTCTCGTCCGGCAGCGACGAGTTGAGCATCGCGAGAAACTCCCCGTCGGTCCCCTCTGCCATGAACGCCGCCTTGGCGCCGTCCAGGAACTTCTTGTCGTTGGTACGCCAGTTGATCCGGATCGCCTTGAGCACCCGCGGATCACCGATGACACCCGGCAGGATGGCGCTCCCGAGGCTCGTCCTGCCCTCCGGCGTCTCCAGGTACGCGGCCGGCGAGCTCAGCTTCGTGCAGCAGTAGGCGCCCACGTAGACCAGGCGGTCGATCAGGTCGGGCACCTCGTCGGCCGCCTTGGTGATCGTCGAGCCGCCCAGGCTGCCGCCCACGAGGATGACCGGGCCGTACCGGGAGACCCGGCGCACGACGTCCACCGTGGCCTCCACGTAGTCGTCCAGCGTCACCCCGGCCATCGGGGAGGGGAGCGCGGCGAGCTTCGCCAGGTCCTGCGGGGCCTGGTAGGCCCGGTGGAGCTGCTCCTCGGGGCCGTGCCCCGGCAGGCTCACGCCCACGGTGCGGTGGCCGCGCAGCGACAGCTCCGAGTCCCCGGTGGCCACGCCGTTCGAGCCGGTCACGAAGACGAACGTGGTCACCTCCTTCCGCCTGGCGGCGCCGGCGACCCCGGCTGCGGTGACTGCACCGGCTGTGCCGGCGGCTCCGGCGGCGGCGAGCTGGAAGGCGGTTCTGCGGGTCAGTTCGTTCATGCCTCGATGCTCGCCGAGGCCAGGGTCGCCCCACATCGCCCGCCCGGACGGAGAAGCGGTTGACGCCGGACATCAACCGATCGGTGGATGCCGTGCCAGGCTGGACCCCATGAGCCGGCTCGACGGCCGCGAACGCTGGGCCTTCCTGGGACTCGCCTACGCCCTGCTCGCGGTCTCCTCGATCGCCGCCGCCCTCATCGAGGGGCGCGGCCCCGCCGCGCTGCGCAGCTTGGCCGACCCGATCCTCACCTGGCTGACCGACCCCACCACCGGGCCTGGTTCGGAACCCACCACAGGACCTGATGCGGGACCCGCCACGGGGATCGTTTCGCTGATCACCGGCCTGCCCTGGCCCGTACTCGCCGTGGCCGCCGCCGTATGGCTGGCCCCGATCGCCTGGCTCCACCCCCGCCGCGACACCCGAAGCGTGCTCGTCGTGGCCCACTACCTCGTCCTCATCGCCCTCGCCGGCGCGCTGACCGCCGAGAACGCGGCCTTCATCCTGTTCGCCTCGGTCGGCTACCCGCTCGCCATCGCCCTGCTCCCCGCCCGGCTGGTCATGGCCGGCGTGACAGTCACCGCCATCGTCAACGTGGCCGCCCAGTCCGCCCCTGGAGACCGCACGGCCCTGCTCACCGTGATCGCCGGCGTCGCCCTGCCGCTGATCGTGGCCGGCTGGTACGTCTCCGCCGAGCACGACAAGCGCCGCCGCCTGGTCCAGCGGCTGCGCACCGCCATGGACGAGAACGCCGACCTCAACGCCAGGCTCCTCGACCAGGCCAGGCGCGCGGGCGTGCTCGACGAGCGGCACCGCGTGGCCGGCGAGATCCACGACACGGTCGCGCAGGACCTCGTGGCGCTGATCGGCCAGCTCGACGCCGCCGGCCGCGCCACCCGGGACGAGTCCCGCCGCGGCCACCTCGACCGCGCCGCCGAACTCGCCCGTCGCGGCCTGGCAGAGACCCGCAGATCCGTACGCGCGCTGCGCCCCCGGCCGCTGGAGGACGCCAGGCTGCCGGAGGCGATCGGCCACATGGCCCGATCGTGGGCCGAGGCGGCCGGCGTGGAACTCCGGCTCGAGATCACCGGCACCCCGGTCGCCCTGTCCGCAGACGTGGAGACCGCCCTCTTCCGCGTGGCTCAGGAGGCACTGGCCAACGTCGCCAAGCACGCCAGAGCCACCAGGACGGCGCTCACCCTGTCGTACACGGACGAAAACGTCCTTCTCGACATCCGGGATGACGGAGCCGGCTTCTCCCCGCAGGAGCCCGCTGACGGCTTCGGCCTGGACGGCATGCGCCAACGACTCCGCAGCGTCGGCGGCACCCTGGAGATCGAGTCAGAACCGGGCCACGGCACCACCATCGCCGCCGCCGTACCCGCGATCCCAGCGGACGACGAGGGATGAGACGATCCCGGTCTGAGGGGGAGTCCGTTCAGAGGGGTTCAGAGGGACGCCCGTCCCGAAGGGAAGACCCGCTCAGAGGGGAAGGTTCGTTCGGAGGGGAAGGCTCGATGCCACTACGGCTCCTGATAGCCGACGATCACCCGATCGTGCGCGACGGCCTGCGCGCGGCCCTCGACGGCGAGCCGGACATCGAGGTCGTCGGAGAGGCGGCCGACGGGGAGGAAGCCGTGCGCCTGGCCGCCGAACTCACCCCCGACATCGTCCTCATGGACCTGCGCATGCCCGGCCTGGACGGGGTGAGCGCCATCCGCCGGCTCAGCGGCACCGGCCCGCGAGTGCTGGTGCTGACCACGTTCGACACCGACGTCCTGCCCGCGCTCGAAGCGGGCGCCAGCGGCTACCTGCTCAAGGACGCCCGGCCGGAGGAACTGGTCAGCGCCGTGCGCGCCACCCACCGCGGCGAGACCGTCCTCGCCCCCGCCGTAGCCGGCCGCCTGGCCGACCACCTGCGCAGGCCCGCCAGGGGCAGGCTGAGCAAGCGCGAACTGGAGGTGCTCCGCCTGGTGGCCGGAGGAGCCACGAACAAAGAGGCGGCGGCCAGCCTGTTCATCAGCGAGGCCAGCATCAAGACACATCTGCTGCACATCTACACCAAACTCGACGTCCGCGACCGCGCCGCCGCCGTCGGCGAGGCCTACCGCCGCGGCCTCCTCACCGACTAACCCCAGCCTTCAGCCCGCCCCCTGGGATCGCCAGCCGAGCCGGCGCACCCGAGTCCGCCCGCTGGCTCCACCCATTGGCTCCACCCAGTGGCCCCACCCGTCTGGAGGTTGCCCTCCGCCTGAGGCCGCCTCCGCCTGAGGCTGGGCGCTTGAGGCCGGGCGCCTGTCGGACGTCGCTCGCCTGGGGGGTGCGCCCCTGCCTGTGGGGCAGAGCATCGGGTAGAGTCCCGCCGCACTTATGGCTGAATTCCGTATTCGCGCGGGCAGCTTCCCGCGCTTCCTCGCCCCGTTCATCGCCCCGCTCGTCCTGTTCTTCGCCGTCTGCCTCCTCCTGGGCGCCATCCTCACCGGCAGCACCCCGCTGGGCGCCGTCCTCGGTGCGCTGGCCACCGGCGTCCTGGTGGCCGTTCTCGCCGCCAAGCACCGCCGTCTGGCCTCGGGCACCGTCGTCCGCTTCTCCGCCGACGGCGTCGAGCTGACCGACTCGTACGGCTTCCGCGTCCGCCTCCGCTGGCCCGACATCACCAGGGTCGACGTCGTGGACACCCAGCTCGCCAACCCTCGCCGCGTCGGCCGGCCGGGTGGGATGCGGGCGCGCGTTCAGCCGTTGCGCTCCGTGGGTCTCATCGGCTGGGGCGAGCGTACGGTGCCGCCCCGGATCCCCGGCTGGATGCGCGACCGCCTGGGCCGCGTGCCCGTGGACCCCGTCACCGGCAGGCCGGAGGTGGCGATCCCGCTCGGGGAGTTCGATCCGCTCTGGGAACGCGGGCCGATGGGGGACTGGGTACGACGCTACAGAGCCGATC
Organism: Nonomuraea sp. KM90; assembly: GCF_052246675.1. Taxonomy (NCBI): domain Bacteria; kingdom Bacillati; phylum Actinomycetota; class Actinomycetes; order Streptosporangiales; family Streptosporangiaceae; genus Nonomuraea; species Nonomuraea sp. KM90. Next base: position 64,813 of record NZ_JBQQCB010000002.1, read on the forward strand.
TGGTGGGCTGATAAGCGGTTTGGTGTGGTCTTCCGGGTGCGGTAGAGTTACCTGCGTTGCCGGGGAGGCCCGGCACACCAGCTTGTGGACAGGGTCCCGTCGTCTAGTGGCCCAGGACGCCGCCCTCTCAAGGCGGTAGCGCCGGTTCGAATCCGGTCGGGACTACCACTGTCACAAGCTTGCGAAGGTCCCGTCGTCTAGTGGCCCAGGACGCCGCCCTCTCAAGGCGGTAGCGCCGGTTCGAATCCGGTCGGGACTACGTCTGCAACTACCGCTCCGTGCGCTCCGCGCCCGGGGCGTTTTGCTTTTCCATGGGTGCTGGGACTTCCGTTTTCTCGCCTGTTGCCGGCCCTCGTGTCGCCCTGCGGGTAGTCGCCCCGCGGGTAACAGCGCTCTCGTTCCTCGCTGGTTCCCGACTCTCACGTCGTCGGCCGGCGGTGCGCACGTAACGGCGCCCGGCCCCGTGAACCGGAGGAGCGTTTCCCTGGACGGGGCCCGGCCATGTGCGGCGGGTGGGGTCGCCCGCCGCCGGCGTAAAAGCTGGACGCCCCCGCCACGAACGGCGGAGGCGTCTCACATCCGGCGCCCGACTCCCGCGCGCCAGACCCAGCGATGCAAAGCAAACCACCTAAGCGATTCAAAGCACCGCGTCACATCGAGCGGGCCTTGAACAGGGCTCGGCGGGCGGCCTTGGCCACCTGCTTGTCCGGGTGCACCTGCGAGATCAGGTCGAGCAGCTCCTCCACATGCGCGTGCGGGATCTTCCAGATCACCTCGAGCAGGCTGTTGACCATGTCCGGCCCGATGTCCCGCAGGCTGCTCACGAACTCCGAGCGCCCCAGCCCGGCCGAGATCGTCCACATGTCGAGGATCAGCCAGTGCGTGTCGTCCTGCGTCGGCTCGGGCGCGCCCTCCACCCCGAGCTGGCTCAGATGCGTCGCCGCGTACGGCCGCAGCGACGCCTGCTTGAGCGCCGCCTGCCAGGCCGGGACGGCGGCCTCGCCCAGCGTGCCGACCACGCTGGCCGCCTGCACCCTGATCAGCGCGTCGCTCTCGTCCTCGGCGGCGGCGTCCAGCAGCTCCTCGGCGGCCTTGCTCGGCTCGCGCAGCTGCATCCACGCCGCGAACTCCGCGTCGGCCTCCTCCTCGGGCAGCTCGGCGCTCAGCGCGAGCAGCTCGTGGGCGCTCATGGACTCGATCGCCGGGCGGGCGTCGACCTCGATGTCGGCGTCGTCGACCAGGTGGACGACGCCCTCGGTGCCGAGCGGGGTGAGGCGGATGGTGCCGTCCTCGACCTCGACCATGCCGTAGCCGGTCAGCCAGTCGATCGAGGACGCCAGCGGGTCGCCCGCCGCCTCCCACGCGTCGGTCCCCAGCTCGTCGAGCTCGGCGGCGGCCTCGGACAGCTCCTGCGCCAGCTCGGCGAGGTCGCGCGAGCCGCCCGCGAGCAGCAGCCGGACGAGCAGGCCCCGGGTCAGGCCGGCCAGGGCCATCGTCAGGTCGTCGTCGTCCAGCTCCGGGTCGCCGTAGTCGACCGAGTGCAGCCCCAGCATCCAGGCGTCGAGCACGTCCTCGTCGTCGTCGAACGGCCACTCGGCGGTGTCGTCCTGCACCGCCACCGTGCCGCCCTCGCCCGGCTCCAGGAACTCCAGGTCGACGGCCAGGTTCCAGACGTTCCAGAGCTGGGGCACGGCCTCGGAGACAGGCCCGTCGGTCTCGGGCCTGGGCAGCCCGGTGGCCGTCAGCGCCTCCTCCACCTCGGCGTCGGTGAGCTGGGTGTCCTCGCCCACCCGCCGGCCGGAGCCGACCCACACGGCCAGATCGCGGGCCTTGGCCACCAACGGCACCTGGCGGGCCGCCGCGGCGAGCTCCGAGTCGGGCCGCAGCCTGATCGTGTCGAGCTCGGCCAGCTCGTCGGCGAACTGCTCGAAATCGCCGAGGTCGCCGGTCTCGTCCTCCTCCTCGTCGCCGTCAGCGTCGTCCAGCAACTCCTCCATGAGATCGACGAACTCGTCCTCGACGTCGTCGAGCTCGGCCTGCAGATCGGCGAGGGAGTCCGAGCCGTTGGCCAGCCGGCCGGTCTGGGAGAGGAACGTCAGGTACGCGTCGACGGCCGGGAGCATCCCGTCGGCGGCGGCGTCGGGATCCTCCACGACCTTGGGCATGCGGTCGAGCAGCAGGTTACGCAGGTCGGCGCGCTTCCACGTGCCGAGGTCCTGCGAGAAGGCGAGACGGTGCCACAGGGCGGCGGGCCCCACGAGCTCGGGGTCGCTTCCGGGGGCGTTCGCACGCGCCCACATGATGAACTCTTCGAGCAGGGGTCGCAGCTCAGTGGCGGCTACCTCGATGCGATCTGTCACGCACTCAGGCTAGTGCGCCCGCGAGGCACTCGGCTCCCCAAATACATCCTTTTGCTGATCATGACGTGCGACGCATCGCCTCGGTGATCCGTTCGGCCGCCGCCATGACGGGCACCGCGTGCAGCCGCCCGGGGGCCCTCGTCAGGCGTTCGATCGGCCCGGAGACGGACACGGCCGCGATCACCTTGCCACCGCTGCCCCTTATCGGCGCGGAGACGCTGGCCACCCCCTGCTCGCGCTCGCCCACGCTGTGGGCCCAGCCCCGGCGGCGTACGGAGGCCAGCGTGGCGGCGGTGAACTTGGCCCCGCGCAACCCGCGGTGCAGCCGGTCGGGCTCCTCCCACGCCAGCAGGATCTGCGCCGCCGAACCAGCCGTCATGGGCAGCGCCGATCCGACGGGAACCGTGTCACGCAGGCCGCTGGCCCGCTCCGCCGCGGCCACGCACACGCGTTCGTCGCCCTGGCGGCGGTAGAGTTGCGCGCTCTCGCCGGTAAGGTCTCTGAGCTGCATCAGCACGGGTGCGGCCACCGCCAGCAGCCGGTCCTCGCCGGCCGCGGTGGACAACTCGGAAAGCCGCGGGCCCAGCACGAACCGGCCCTGCGTGTCACGACTCACAATTCGGTGGTGCTCGAGGGCGACGGCCAATCGATGGGCCGTGGGCCGGGCCAGGCCGGTCGCCTGGACGAGCTGGGCAAGTGAAGCGGGTCCCGCTTCGAGGGCATTGAGTACAAGAACTGCCTTGTCGAGTACTCCGACTCCGCTAGAGTTGTCCATACACCGATACTGCAGTCTCGACATATGAGAAAGCAAGTCGGAGGATTCTCAAGGAGGAGATCATGGGTCGCACACTGGCCGAGAAGGTCTGGGAGCAACACGTAGTCCGTCGCGCGGAGGGTGAACCGGACCTGCTCTACATCGACCTGCACCTCATTCACGAGGTGACCAGCCCTCAGGCGTTCGACGGGCTGCGGCTCGCCGGCCGGAAGGTGCGACGACCCGATCTCACCATCGCCACCGAGGACCACAACGTCCCGACCGTGCTCGGCCCGATCTCCGACCCGGTGTCGAAGACGCAGGTCGAGACGCTGCGCAAGAACGCCGCCGAGTTCGGCATCCGGCTGCACCCGATGGGTGACGCCGGCCAGGGCGTGGTGCACATCATCGGCCCGCAGTTCGGCCTGACGCAGCCCGGCATGACGATCGTCTGCGGCGACTCCCACACCTCCACGCACGGCGCGTTCGGCGGCATCGCGTTCGGCATCGGCACCTCCGAGGTCGAGCACGTGCTGGCCACGCAGACGCTGCCGGCCTACCGTCCCAAGACGATGGCCATCGAGGTCTCCGGCGAGCTGCCCCCGGGCGTCACGGCCAAGGACCTGATCCTGGCGATCATCGCCCAGATCGGCACGGGTGGCGGCCAGGGCTACATCGTGGAATACCGCGGTGAGGCGGTGCGCAAGCTCTCCATGGAGGGCCGCATGACCGTCTGCAACATGTCGATCGAGGCGGGTGCGCGGGCCGGCATGATCGCCCCGGACGAGATCACGTTCGACTACCTGAAGGGCCGCCCGCACGCGCCGCAGGGCGACGCCTGGGACCAGGCGGTCGAATACTGGAAGTCGCTGCGCACCGATGACGACGCCGTGTTCGACAAGGTCGTGGAGATCGACGCCTCGACGCTGACCCCCTACGTCACGTGGGGCACCAACCCCGGCCAGGGCCTGCCGCTGGGCGAGTCCGTCCCGAGCCCCGAGTCCTTCGCCGACCCGGTCGCGCGCTCGGCCGCCGAGCGGGCACTGGAGTACATGGGCCTGACCGCCGGCACGCCGCTGCGCGAGATCGAGGTCGACACGGTGTTCGTCGGCTCGTGCACCAACGGCCGCATCGAGGACCTGCGCTCGGCCGCCGAGATCCTGCGCGGCCGCCAGGTCAGGACCCGCACGCTGATCGTGCCCGGCTCGATGCTGGTCAAGCTGCAGGCCGAGCAGGAGGGCCTGCACGAGGTGTTCAAGGCCGCGGGCGCCGAGTGGCGCGAGGCCGGCTGCTCGATGTGCCTGGGCATGAACCCCGACACGCTCCAGCCGGGCGAGCGCAGCGCCTCCACCTCCAACCGCAACTTCGAGGGCCGCCAGGGCAAGGGTGGCCGCACCCACCTGGTGTCGCCGCAGGTCGCCGCCGCGACCGCCGTCACCGGCCGCCTCACCGCCCCCGCGGACCTCTAGCGCGGTCACCGGTGAGGCGGCCAGGCCGCCGCACCGACGTGATCGCCCTATGCCGACCTGTAAGGAGACAACGCAGATGGAAGCCTTCACCACCCACACCGGTACGGCGGTGCCGCTGCGCCGCAGCAACGTCGACACCGACCAGATCATCCCGGCCGTCTGGCTCAAGCAGGTCAGCCGCACCGGTTTCGAGAAGGGCCTGTTCGCCGCCTGGCGCGAGGACCCGACCTTCGTCCTGAACGACCCCGCCTACGAGGGCGGCTCGATCCTGGTCTCCGGCCCCGACTTCGGCACCGGCTCCTCGCGCGAGCACGCCGTGTGGGCGCTGCAGCAGTACGGGTTCCGCGCCGTGATCGCCGCCCGCTTCGGCGACATCTTCCGCAACAACTCCACCAAGATGGGCCTGCTGCCGGTCGTCCTGCCCGCTGACAAGGTCGAGGCCCTGCAGACGGCCGTCGAGGCGGACCCGAAGCTGGAAGTGACCGTCGACCTGGCCGAACGCCAGGTCCGGTGGGCCGATGAGGTCATCCCGTTCGAGATCGACGACTACACGCGCTGGCGGCTCATGGAGGGCCTCGACGACATCGGCCTGACCCTGCGTCACGCCGAGGACGTGGTGGCGTACGAGAATGGTCGGCAGCCATGGCTGCCGACGACCGTCTAGAAGACGACGAACTGGCGCGGCGGTTGCGCGAGGCGCACCGCCGCGTCCGCATGCTCCCCGCCACCGAGAAAGAACGCCTTTCGCGCCGCTATCTTGCGATCTGTGACCTGGCCAAACGCGATCCGGAAAGAGCGGCGGTACGCCTCCAGGCGTTTCTGGCCTCCCTTGACGACGCGTTCGACACGCCACGAAAGGAGGAAAACACGCTGGGTGATTGAGTTCCCCCGCGATCCCGCCTACTTTCGAGCGCGTAAGGGGTTTCTACGTCGAAGTCGTGAGCTGGAACCCCGTGCCGTAACTGGGGGAGCAGGACTTTCATGAACAAGCGAGAACTCGTCGAGGCCATCGCGGATCGGGTGGGCGACAGGAAGACGGCCACCGAGGCCGTCAACGCGGTCATCGACGCCATCCAGAAGGCCGTGGCCGGCGGCGACAAGGTCTCGATCACGGGCTTCGGCGCGTTCGAGATGGTGAACAAGCCCGCTCGCACGGCCAGGAATCCGTCGACCGGTGCGGAAATCAACGTCGCCGAGAGCTGGGCGCCCAAGTTCCGTCCCGGCTCCGATTTCAAAGAGCTGGTGAACGAGGGCGGCAAGAAAATCGGCAAGAAGAAGTAAACGCAGCGGACCAAGTGCGCCCGGGCCACGGCCCGGGCGTCCGCATTTCAGGCGTCCGGCACCGGGAAAGTCGACAGCGTGATGTAGCTGATTTCCCCTCCGGACATGCCGAGGTTGACCCGCTGGCCCGTGCGCAGCAGCCGCAGCGGGCCCGCGTCGAAGGCGGAGGTGGCGAACTCCAGCACGGTCCCGTCGTCGAGGAAGACCGTGCCCGAGCGAGTGCTCTCGTCGAAGCTGCGTACCGTCGCCTGCACGCGACCAGCCTAAACCGTTTGCCGCGCGCCGGACGAGAGCGCACGATCACGTCATGGGCCCGCGGGGGGATTTCTGGCGCTTCGCCTGGGCGAACGGGATCACCCAGCTCGGCACCCAGGTCACGGTCGTCGCCCTGCCGCTGACAGCCGTGCTGACCTTGCGGGCGGGCGCCTTCCAGCTCGGGGTGCTGTCCGCCGTCCAGATGGCCGCGTTCCTGGTGATCGGCCTGCCCGACTGCTGGGGGAGTGGCTGGGCGGCTACGGGGCCTTCGCCGCCGGCGTCGCCACGCTCGGCCTGTCGTACCTCGCGGTCGTCACGGCTCCCCGCCTCGGCCGCACGCGGAGCGGCTGAGGCTCACGTGTCCGGCCACAGCTCCCTGACCACGGCGGCCGTGTGCGGGCCGAGCCCCAGCGAGATGGCCGCGCGCAGGTCGTCGGGCGTGTCCACGTCGCGCCTGACCGAGTCGATCCCCGGCACGCACAGCTCCTTGGCCCCGCCGGCCAGGTGCTTGGCCCGCGACTCGCCGCCGAACATCGGCGTGAACGGCCTTCCGGGCAACACCCCGTAGAACGTCGTCCCCACGTCCAGCGCGTCGGGCACGAACGACTGGTCGAACTCGGCCGCCGCCTCCAGCGCGCGGGCCAGCTCGGCCGGCCGCAGGGCGGGCAGGTCCGCCTGGAGCGCGCCCACGGCGTCGCCGGGCGCCAGGCGTACGGCATGCGCGGCCCCCGTACGCAGGGCCGTGTTCAGCCCCCGGTCGGGGTCGGGCACCACGTCGGCGCCCAGTGCGGACAGCGGCCCCGCGGCGGCCGGGTCGGCCGTGACCACGATTACCCGCGCGACCCGGGGGCAGGAGAGCGCGGCCGCCACGGTGTCGCCGGCCACGGCCACGGCCAGCCGGGTGCGATGGGGGCCGGTGGCGGCGGCCAGCCGGGTCTTCGCCGCGACCAGCGTCTTCACCGGAATGACCAGGGACCAGCGGATGCTCATAGGGTAAGCATCGCGCCTCGACATCCCACGCGGCCAACCGGGAGACTTGGGGCGCATCCCGTACGTGTTGGAGGAGACCATGAGCCGCCCCACGCGACCATCGCGTTCCTGGGAAACCTTCGCTGTAGCGGTGGTGAAGCCGCTGTCCCGGCTCCTGGTCAGGAAGGACTGGCGCAACGGGGACCGCATCCCCCGCACCGGAGGGGTGATCATCGCGGCCAACCACCTGTCCTGGGCCGACCCCGTCCTGCTGTCGCACTTCCTGTACAACAACGGCCGCTGGCCGGTGATCCTGGCGAAGTCGGCCCTGTTCAGGGTGCCCTTCCTGGGCCGGGCCGTGTCGAGCCTGCTGGCGATCCCGGTCGACCGGGGCAGCAGCGAGGCCGCCAAGTCGCTGCGCATCTCGGCCGAGCGGCTCGGCGACGGATGCGCGATCCTGTTCTACCCCGAGGGCACCTGCACCCGCGATCCCCGCCTGTGGCCGATGGTGGGCAAGACGGGCGCGGCCCGGCTGGCGCTGGAGAGCGGCGCGCCGGTCATCCCGGTGGCCCACTGGGGGGCACAGGAGCTGCTGCCGTACGGTGAGAAGAAGCCCAGGCTGTTCCCGCGCAAGACGTTCCACGTGACCGTGGGGCCGCCGGTGGACCTGTCGAAATACGCGGGCCGGCCGCCGCACGGCGACGTGCTGCGCGAGGCGACCGCCGACATCATGGCGGCGGTCACCGAACAGCTCGCCGAGCTGCGGGGCGAGAAGGCCCCGGAGACTCCCTACGACCCCGCCGGACGGTGATGGCATGACAAAGGTGGCCGTTTTCGGTGCGGGCTCGTGGGGCACCACGTTCGCCATGATCCTCACGGAGGCGGGCAACCGGACCACGCTGTGGGGCCGGAGGCAGGAGGTGGTGGACGCGATCAACGACGCGAACACCAACCCCGACTACCTGCCCGGCGTGGTGCTGCCGGCCGGCCTGCGGGCGACGACCGACCCGGCCGAGGCCCTCGACGGGGCCGACTTCGTGGTGCTCGCCGTGCCGTCCCAGACGCTGCGCACCAACCTGGGGGCCTGGCGGGAGCTGATCCCGTCCGAGGCGGTGCTGGTGAGCCTGATGAAGGGCATCGAGCTCGGCACCACCAAGCGCATGAGCGAGGTGATCCGCGAGGTGGCGGAGGTGCCCGAGCAGCGGGTGGCGGTCGTCTCGGGGCCGAACCTGGTCCTGGAGATCGCCCAGCGCCAGCCCGCCGCGACCGTGGTGGCCGCCACCGACGCGTCGGTCGCCGAGCGGCTGCAGGCGATCTGTCATCTGCCGCCGTGGTTCCGCCCCTACACCAACCCCGACGTGGTCGGGGTCGAGCTGGGCGGCGCGGTGAAGAACGTGATCGCCCTGGCCGTGGGCGTCTCCGCGGGCATGGGCATGGGCGACAACGTCAGCGCCATGCTCATCACCAGGGGCCTGGCCGAGATCTCCCGTCTGGGCGCGGCTCTGGGGGCCGATCCGCACACGTTCGCGGGGCTGGCGGGCATGGGCGACCTGGTGGCGACGTGCACGTCCCCGCTGTCGCGCAACCGTACGTTCGGGGAGAACCTGGGCAGGGGCATGACCCTGGCCGAGGTCGTCGCCGCGACCAAGCAGACCGCCGAGGGCGTGAAGTCCTGCGAGTCGGTGCTCGAACTGGCCAGAAAACACGACGTCGAGATGCCGATCACCGAGGTCGTCGTCGGAGTCGTGCACGACGGCATGTCTCCGTCGGAAGCGGGCATGCTGCTCATGTCCCGCTCGCCCAAACCCGAGCGGTACGGGTTGTGAGAAAGACCTGAATACGGCGTGCTCGACTCGCTGTTGACAGGGACACCCCGGTAGATTCGGACACCATGAGCAAGCCACGCGTCGCCGTCGTTTTCGGAGGTCGCAATTCGGAGCACGCCGTGTCCCTGATGGGCGCGGGCAGCGTGCTGGATGCGATCGACAGGAGCAAGTACGAGGTGATCCCCATCGGGATCGCCCAGGACGGCAGGTGGGTGCTGGCCGCTTCCGACCAGCGGTTCGCCATCGAGGAAGGCGAGCTGCCGGTCGTCGTCACCACGGGCGCGGCGCTGGCGCTGCCCTCGGGCGGCAGCTCGCTGGTGGCCTACGACCCCGGCAGCATCCCGGTGGAGCTCGGCTCGGTGGACGTGGTGTTCCCCGTGATGCACGGGCCGTTCGCGGAGGACGGCACCATCCAGGGGCTGCTGGAGATGGCCGGGGTGCGCTACGTCGGCTCCGGCGTGCTGGCCAGCGCCGTGGGCATGGACAAGGCCCACATGAAGACGGTCATGGCCGCCGCGGGGCTGCCGACGGGCCGCTACGTCGTCGTACGCGACCGCGACTGGCGCCTCAACCGCGAGTGCGTGGTCAAGGAGGCCGAAGAGCTCGGCTACCCGGTGTTCGTCAAGCCGGCCAGGGCGGGCTCCTCGCAGGGCATCTCCAAGGCCTCCGACCGGGCCGAGCTGGAGGCGGCCGTGGACTTCGCCAGGCAGCACGACCCCAAGGTGCTCATCGAGGCCGCGATCGTCGGCCGCGAGATCGAGTGCGCGGTGCTGGAGTCGCTCGGCGACGAGCCCGCGACCGCGTCGATGCCCGGCGAGGTGAAGGTCGAGGGCGGGCAGGAGTTCTTCGACTTCGAGGCGAAGTACTACCCCGACCAGATGTCGCTCACCGTGCCCGCCGACATCCCGCAGGAGACGGCAGAGGAGCTGCGGGCGATGGCCGTGCGCGCGTTCGAGGCGCTCGAATGCGAGGGCCTCGCCCGGGTCGACTTCTTCTACACCCCCGACGGCAAGGTGATCTTCAACGAGATCAACACCATGCCGGGGTTCACGTCGCTGTCGGTGGCCCCGCAGTTGTGGGCGGCCTCCGGCCTCTCCTACCCCGCCCTGGTGGACCGGCTCGTCCAGCTCGCGCTGCGGCGGTCACCGGGTCTGCGGTGAGATCTCGGCGATCGGCTTCGACAGGTCGGCCAGCACCTCGGCGGCGACGTGCTCGCCGCCGACCGTGACCTCCACGTAGGCGGTGTCGGTCACGGCCGTGAACAGCGCGGGCCTGTCGGGGTCGGCGAACCATCCCACGCCGCTGATCTCCTGGAGGGTGTCGGTGGGCGCCATCCTGACCGGACGGCCCACCCCGCAGCGCAGCGCGATGGTGCCGGAGCCCCAGACGGCCACGTACGGCGACTCGGGCGTGGACGTCCCACGCTCGTCGCCGTCGAGCGTCGAGGGCAGCAAGGTGGCCAGCTTGTCGCAGGCCGCGACCGCCTCGCCCTGCGGGACGGGCGGATCGACCTGTACGGTGCCGCCGCAACCGGCGAGTGCTAGGAGAACGAGCAGGGCGGCGGCGGCACGCATGCGACGACTACCTTTAGATGTGGACGATCGGACACGTAAGAGTACGCGTGATGCCCTCCACCGCCTGAATCTGCGCGACGACCAGCTTGCCCAGCTCATCGACGTTGTTGGCCTCCGCGCGCACGATGACGTCGTAGGGCCCCGTCACGTCTTCCGCCTGTGTGACCCCCGGAATCCCGGAGATCTCGCGGGCCACGGCGGCGGCCTTGCCGACCTCGGTCTGGATAAGGATGTAGGCCTGCACCATCACGTCCTCCCGGGCGATTCGATCACGCCGAAGGGCCACCGTACCCTGTGTGCGTCAGGAGGTGCGTCATCACAGTCGGAGATCTCGGCGAATTCGGTGTGGTAAATCGTATTACCGGACGTCTGCCCCAAGGGGCCGCGGTAATGCTCGGCCCGGGTGACGACGCCGCCCTCATCGGCGCGCCCGACGGGCGCGTGGTGGTCTCAACGGACTTGCTGATCGAGGGTAGGCACTTCCGCCGCGATTGGTCCAGCGGTTATGACGTGGGCCGCAAGGCCGCCGCCCAGAACCTGTCCGACGTGGCGGCCATGGGCGCGGCGCCCACGTCCATCGTGGTCGGGCTCGGCATCCCGGCCGACCTGCCGCTGGACTGGCTGGACGCGCTGACCGACGGGTTCAGGGACGAGTGCGCGACGGTCGGCGCGAGCGTGGCCGGGGGCGACGTCACCCGCTGCGACCTGGTCGTCATCGGGGTGACCGCGCTGGGCGACCTGGGCGGGCGGGCTCCCGTCAAACGCTCCGGGGCCAGGCCGGGGCATGTGGTGGCGGTGGCGGGCCGGCTGGGGTACGCCGCCGCGGGATGGGCGCTGCTGGAGGCCGGCGTGCCGGTGGAGACCCCCGCGCTCCAGGAGGCCGTGGCCGGGCACCGGCGGCCGAGCCCGCCGTACGCGATGGGGCCCGCGGCGGCCGAGCTGGGCGCGAGCGCGATGCTGGACGTCAGCGACGGGCTGCTGCAGGACCTCGGCCACATCGCCGAGGCCAGCGGCGTACGCGTGGAGCTGGATCCCCAGGCGTTCGCGGTGGGGGAGCCGGTGGCGGCGGCGGCCAAGGAGCTGGGGGCCGACCCGCTGGAGTGGGTGCTCACGGGTGGCGAGGATCACGCCCTGGCGGCCGTGTTCCCGGCGGAGGTACGGCTGCCGGCGGCCTGGCAGGTGGTGGGCCGCGTGGTCGAAGGTGCGGGAGTTGTGGTGTATGGGCGCGAAATCGGGCAACGCGGATGGGATCACTTTCGGTGATGAGATGTCCCGATTTACGTGATATTTTCCCCGTTTGGGGTATGACTAGTGGGATTGCTGTGACAACGGCGTAGCAAAGGTGTTATGAAGATTGGCGGCCACTGTAACCGGCAGAAAGGGCAGCCATGGGCCGCCACGGCACAGGTGGATCCGACGACGGGGACGAACGGGGGAACGGCAGCGCATTCTGGGGTCCTGACGAGCCGGACGAGGCACCGGGCTGGCCTTCGCTGCCCGACCGGCCCGAGGTGACGGGCCAGTGGGCTCCGATGCCCCGGCGCACCGACGGGCCGCCGCCGCGCGCGCCGCAGTCGGAGCCGTACGAGACCACCGGGGCCTTCGCGCTGCCCACCGACTCCGCCAGCGGCTTTCCACCGGCCAACGACCCAGCGGGCGCCTTCCCGCCACCGCCGGCTCCCAAGGGTCCTGAGGCCGGGCCGTTCGAGACGACGGGCGCGTTCGCCCGCCCACCCGAGTGGGAGCAGCCCTCGGACCGCCCCTTCGGCGAACCGGGCCCCTTCAACGGCCCCGGGCCCCACAACAGCTTCTTCGACGGCCCGGCCGACCAGACGGGCTTCTTCGCCGGCCCCGCCGATCGCCCCGGCGCCTTCGACGGGCCGGGCGACCGTGGGCTGTTCGACGAGCCGGGCCGGCGCGGGCCGTACGACGGACCCGCGGACCAGACGGCGCGGTTCGACGGGCCTGCCGATCAGACGGCGCGGTTCGACGGGCCCGCCGACGGCACGGCGCGGTTCGACGGGCCCGCCGACGGCACGGCGCGGTTCGACGGGCCCGCCGACGGCACGGCGCGGTTCGACGCGCCCTTCGGCCGCCAGGAGCCCTTCGGCGACCCGTTCGGCCGCCCCGACTCCTTCGACGGGCCCGCGGACCGTACCGCGAGGTTCGACGCCCCCTCCGGCCCCAACCCCGTCCACGGCGTGCCGCCCGAGCCGGGCGACATCAAGGTGGCCGGCGAGCCCACGGCCGTGCAGGCCCCGGCCTGGGCGGACGCCGAGACCGGCTTCCTCGGCTCCGGCTGGTCGAACGACGGTGCGGACGAGCCGGACGAGCCCCGGGGCCGCCGCGGCCGCCGCAGGTCGGGACGCGGAGGCGGAGACGGCGGAGGCGGAGACGGCGGAGGCGGAGGCGGCGATGACGTGCTGGCCGCTCCCTCGGGAGCCGGCAAGGGCCGGGTGGCGCTGCTCTCGGTCGCCGCCGTGGCCGTCGTGCTCGGCGGCACCGTGGCCGGCGTCAAGTTCATGAGCTCCGGCGAGCCCGCCAAGTGCGAGGGCACGAGCTGCGCGGCCGTACAGGCGACCACCAGCCAGCCCGGTCCCAGCGTCTCCGACCCCGCCGAGGAGGAGGCGGAGGCCGCCCCCGAGGAGGAGCCGTCGGAGGAAGGCGAGGGCGATCCCGCCGCCGAGACCCCGACGCCCACGCCCACGTTCAGCGCCCGCCAGCCGAGCCGCACCGCCTCCGCCACGCCGACGCCCACCAAGACCCGGGTGAAGAAGCAGGCTGAGCCCACGGAGGACCCGACGGACGAGCCGCCGGCCGACCAGACCGCGTCGGAGGCGCCGAGCGAGGAGGCCTCGACGCTGGACGAGGACGACACGGGCGGCGCGTCGGGCACCGAGCCCACCCCGGTCCCCACCGCCACGGGCACGATCGAGTCGGCGAGCGGCGCCTCCGTCAACGTCAAGCAGACGATCCGGCAGCGCCTGACCACCTACAAGGCCGACCTCACGCTCTCGAACACCTCCGCCGAGACCCTGGCGGCCCCGACGGTCTCCGTGCCCGTGGACGGCACGGTCGTGGACGTGGACGGCGCCGAATGGACGCAGGACGGTGATCTGCTGATCCTGGACCTCACGGCGTCGGTGGCGGCCGGGGACTCGGTCCAGGTCACGTTCACGGCCACGGGGAGGGGCTCCAAGGCCCAGAACTGCGGGCTCGTCAGCGGGGAGTGCGCCGTCATCTGAGTGGTTGGATGGGGTACATGACGGTTTCGACCCCTCCACGCGTGCTGACCGTCGCCGGCTCCGACTCAGGGGGCGGCGCGGGCATCCAGGCTGATCTGAAGACCATGCTGGCCATGGGTGTCCACGGCATGAGCGTCATCGCCGCGGTGACGGCGCAGAACTCGCTGGGCGTCCAGGGCTACTGGGAGCTGCCGCCCGAGGCCGTGCGCGCGCAGCTCGACTCGGTGCTCGGCGACATCGGCGCGCAGGCGGTGAAGACCGGCATGCTGGCCTCGCCCGCGCTCGTGGAGACGGTCGCCGACGTGCTGGCCTCGTACGCGGCTCCGCTGGTCGTGGACCCGGTCGGGGTGTCCAAGCACGGTGACTCGCTGCTCGCGCCCGAGGCCGTCGAGACCGTACGGACCCGCCTGCTGCCCCTGGCCACCGTGGTGACGCCGAACCTGTGGGAGGTCGAGCAGCTCACGTCGGTGAAGGTGGAGGGCGAGGACGACCTGAGGCGGGCCGCGGACGCCGTGCTGGAGCTGGGGCCCGCGTGGGCGCTCATCAAGGGCGGGCACCTGCCGGGACCGCCGGTCGACCTGCTCACGGACGGCACCAGCGAATACCGCTTCGCCGCCGACCGCCTCGACAACCGCCACACCCACGGCACGGGTTGCACGCTCGCCTCGGCCATCGCCTCCCGTCTCGCCCAGGGCGACGACGTGCCGGAGGCGGTGGGCAAGGCCAAGGAGTACGTGACGGGCGCGATCGCCAGAGGCTTCCCCCTGGGCGCCGGCATCGGCCCGGTGGACCACGCCTGGCGCTGGCGCTGACCCCGACGGCCCCGGCCCACCACGGTCAGCAGCAGGGGCTTTGGCCGCTCGTGGTCCATCGGCCGTCCCTGCTGCCCAAGGACCTTTACCGGAATCCGGTGGGGGAGGGAGGAGCCTCCGGGCATGACGAAGGCCCGCTACTCCCTAGGGGGAGGCGGGCCTTCGTGGAAGTGAGAACTAGCGGGTGACCTTGCCCGCCTTGATGCACGAGGTGCACACGTTCAGCTTCTTCGGCGTGCCGCCGACGACCGCGCGAACCGTCTGGATGTTGGGGTTCCAACGACGGCGGGTGCGGCGGTGCGAGTGGGAAACGTTGTTGCCGAAGGTCGGCCCCTTGCGGCAGACATCGCAGACGGAAGCCACGGTATCGCTCCTTAAAACAGTCGATGTAGCCCTGTCCGCTGATGCTTTCCGGGCGGAGGGCATGCCGGGACAACCGGCCAGCCAGACGAGAATATCTGATCCACCCCGATGGGCGCGAACCAGAGCACCTGGACCGGGCCCCGAGCGGGGATATCCTCCTCGGACAACGGTAGCGCATCCGGGGCTGGAGTTCGGTCGGCCCGGTTGGCCCGGTTCGGTCGGGGAGACAGTCGGAGGGCGCAGATGAAGATCCTCGACCCACCCGCCGTGCGGCGCTGGGCCCGCCTGGCCGCCGACGCGCTCGGCCAGGCCAGGACGGAGATCGACGCACTCAACGTCTTCCCGGTGGCCGACGGCGACACCGGCACCAACCTGCACCTGACCATGCTGTCCGCGGCCGAGGCCGTCGAGTCGCTGCCCGAGGACGTGGACGTCGCCGTGGTGTGGCAGACGCTCTCGTACGGGGCGCTGGTGGGCGCGCGCGGCAACTCCGGGGTGATCGTCAGCCAGGCGCTGCGCGGCCTCGCCGAGGTGCTGAAGGACGGCCAGGACCTGCGGGCCGGGCTGCTCAGGGCGGCGCTGCTGGCCAGGGAGGCCGTCGCCAGGCCGGTCGAGGGCACGGTGCTGAGCGTGCTGGAGTCGGCGGCGCGGGCCGTGCAGGGAGTGGAGGGCGACCTGCCCGAGGTGGCGCGGCAGGCGGCGGGGGAGGCGCGGGCGGCCCTGCGCCGTACGCCCGACCAGCTG
Organism: Nonomuraea sp. KM90; assembly: GCF_052246675.1. NCBI lineage: Bacteria > Bacillati > Actinomycetota > Actinomycetes > Streptosporangiales > Streptosporangiaceae > Nonomuraea > Nonomuraea sp. KM90. Next base: position 80,465 of record NZ_JBQQCB010000002.1, read on the forward strand.
GAGGTGCTGGCCCGCAGCGGCGTCGTGGACGCGGGCGGCGCCGGGGCGGCGATCGTGCTGGAGACCCTGGCCGCGGTGATCACCGGCTCCGGCGTCGGCCACTACGACGTGCCCGCGCCGACCGCGCGGGTCTCGCCGATGACCGAGGTCGGGGCGGGTTACGAGGTGACGTACCTGCTGGACGCCGACGACCGGGCGGTGGCGGGGCTGCGCGAGGAGCTCGACGCCATGGGCGACTCGCTGGTCGTGGTCGGCGGCGAGGGGCTGTGGAACGTGCACGTCCACGTCCCCGAGGCGGGTCCGGCCGTCGAGGCGGGGATCCGGGCGGGCCGGCCGCACCGGATCAGGATCACGTACCTGGCCGAGCGCACCCACCGGGCGAGCGCGGGCCGGGGCGTGGTGGCGGTGGCCGCGGGGGACGGGATCGCGGCGCTGTTCGAGGAGTGCGGCGCGGTCGTCGTACGGCGCGCGCCCGGCACCAGTCCCACGCTCCCCGCCATGCTGGTCGCGATCAGGCAGGCGGGCACCGAGGTCGCGGTCCTGCCGAACGACGAGGGCGTCCGTTCGGTCGCCGCCGCGGCGGCGGAGGTCGCCCGCGAGGACGGGGTGGCGGTCAGCGTGCTGCCCACGAAGGCGACCGTGCAGGGCCTGGCCGCCCTGGCCGTGCACGACCCGCTGCGCCGCTTCGACGACGACGTGGTGGCGATGACGGACGCGGCCGGGCACACGCGGTACGGGCATGTGACGGTGACCGACAGGGCCGCGTTCACGAGCGCCGGGGTGTGCCGGCCGGGTGACGTGCTGGGCATGATCGACGGGGACGTGGCGCTGATCGGCGGGTCGGTCGAGGGCGTGGCCGTCACGGTGGTGGACCGGATGCTGGCGGGCGGGGGCGAGATGGTCACGCTGGTCACGGGGGCGAAGGCCCCGGAGGGGCTCGCGGGTCTCGTGGAGGAGCACCTCGGGCATACGCGGCCGGACGTGGACCTGGTCGTGTACGACGGCGAGCAGGACGGCTACCCGCTCCTGATCGGCGTGGAGTGACGGCGCCCACCCCCATGAGCCGTGGCTCCTGAGCCGCCGCCACCCGCTCTTCGGCGACCCCGAGCGACACTGGCGGCGTCATCGGGGATTCCTGTCGGCCGCAGGCGGTAGAACTTATTGCCGTGAGCCGTTTCGACGAGCCTCTGACGAAGGCGCTCGACCCGAAGACCGCCAAGCTGCTGCACAGCGTGCTCGACCTGGAGACGGTCGGCGACCTGCTGCGCCACTACCCGCGGCGCTACGCCGAGCGCGGCGAGCTGACCTCGCTGGACGCGCTGGAGGTCGACGAGCACGTCACCGTGGTCGGCGAGGTCACCAGGCTCATGCGCAAGCCCATGCGCAACCGCGGCGGCACCTGGCTGGAGGTCGAGGTCGTCGACGGCAACCGCAACAAGATCTACCTGTCGTTCTTCGGCAAGGGCTCCCACGTGGCCGAGTCGCGGCTCAAGCCGGGGCGGCGCGGGATGTTCGCCGGGAAGGTGGGGCTGTTCGGGTCGCGCACCAGCCCGCGCTGGCAGCTCGCGCACCCGGAGTTCGAGCTGTTCGAGGAGAGCGAGGCGAGCGCGGAGGAGTTCGCGTCGGCGCCGGTGCCGATCTACCCGGCGGGCAAGGACCTGACGCCGTGGGCGATCAGGCGCGCGGTCGGCGTCGTGCTCGACACGCTCGGGCCCCTGGACGATCCGCTGCCCGCGGACCTGCGGGCCCGCCACGGGCTGCAGGACCTGGGCGAGGCGCTGGTGGCCATCCACCGGCCGAAGGAGTTCGCGGAGGTGGGGCGGGCGCGTCGGCGGCTGAAGTTCGACGAGGCGTTCGTGCTGCAGGCCGTGCTGCTCCAGCGCCGCCAGGCCGCCACCGCCTGGCCCGCCAAGGCCCGTCCCCGGCGCTCCGACGGGATGCTGGCCGACTTCGACACGCGCCTGCCGTTCTCGCTGACCGAGGGGCAGGCGCAGGTGGGCGAGGAGATCGCCGCAGACCTGGCTCTCGAGCACCCGATGCACCGGCTGCTGCAGGGCGAGGTCGGCGCGGGCAAGACGGTGGTGGCGCTGCGCGCGATGCTCCAGGTGGTCGACGCCGGGGGGCAGGCGGCGCTGCTGGCGCCCACGGAGGTGCTGGCCCAGCAGCACCACCGCTCGATCACGAACATGCTGGGCGACCTGGCCCAGGGAGGCATGTTCGGGGGCACGGCGGTCACGCTGCTGACCGGCTCGATGGGCGCCGCGGCCCGCCGCTCGGCCCTGCTCGACGCGGCCTCGGGCACCGCGGGCATCGTCGTCGGCACGCACGCGCTGCTGCAGGAGCACGTGCAGTTCGCCGACCTGGGGCTGGTCGTGGTGGACGAGCAGCACCGGTTCGGGGTGGAGCAGCGGGACGCGCTGCGCGAGAAGGCGGGCGGGGGCCGGCCGCACGTCCTGGTCATGACCGCCACCCCGATCCCGCGCACGGTCGCCATGACGGTGTTCGGCGACCTGGAGGTCTCGACGCTGTCCCAGCTCCCGTCGGGCCGCGCGCCCATCACCACCCACGTCGTCCCGGCCGCCGAGAAGCCTCACTACCTGGAGCGCACCTGGCAGCGGGTCAGGGAGGAGGTGGCGCTGGGCCGGCAGGCGTACATCGTGTGTCCCCGCATCGGCGACCTGGAGGGTGACGAGGGCGACCTGGCGGCGGCCTCGGAGACGACGGCGGGCGAGGAGCGCAGGCCGCCGCTGGCCGTCCTCGACGTGGCCGACCTGCTGACCCAGGGCCCCTTCCACGACCTGCGGGTGGGCACGCTGCACGGCAAGCTCCCGCCGGAGGAGAAGGACGCGATCATGCGCTCGTTCACGCGGGGCGAGCTCGACGTCCTGGTGGCCACGACGGTCATCGAGGTCGGCGTGGACGTCCCCAACTCCTCCGTGATGATCATCATGGACGCCGACCGCTTCGGGGTCTCCCAGCTCCACCAGCTCCGCGGCCGCGTGGGCCGCGGCGGCCTGCCCGGCCTCTGCCTCCTGGTCTCCGACTTCCCCGAGGGCACCCCGGCCCGGGCCCGCCTCGACGCGGTGGCCGCCACGCTGGACGGGTTCGAGCTGTCGCGGGTGGACCTGGAGCAGCGGCGCGAGGGCGACGTGCTGGGGGCGGCGCAGTCGGGCAAGCGGTCGTCGTTGAAGCTGCTGCAGCTCCTCCGCGACGAGGACGTGATCGCCACGGCCCGGGACGAGGCGGCGGAGCTCCTGGCCGAGGACCCGGAGCTGACCGGGAACGCGGGACTGCGGGCGGAGATCGACCGGCTGCTGGAGGACGAGCGGGCGGAATACCTGGAGAAGACCTGACGGGCGCGGCGGAGCGCCGGGACCTCGCGGCGGGTGCGGGGCCGGTCAAGGTGGGCTCGCCAAAGAAAAATGGGCCCCAGCCGCGGGGACGGCCTCCCCCCGAATGCCGTCCCCGGCTGGGCCCACCCTCGGGTCAGGTGCCGAGGGAACCGGCGTGCGGAAGGGCTCACGATCACGCCGGTCGGCCTTCATGTGGGTCACCTTGAAGGCCGCAGACTCATCATGCGGGCCCACCGGCCCGATGTGAATCACCCTTGCGTAGTCGAGGCAGACACTTGTCCACTCTTGACCTGCGCGAACATGCGGAACAATGGGTCACATGACGCGGATCATCGCAGGCACGGCGGGTGGGCGGCGGTTGGCCGTGCCACCTGGGCGCGGCACGAGACCTACCAGCGACAGGGCGCGAGAAGGCATCTTCTTGACGCTCGACTCACTGTACGGACTCCACGAGACCCGCGTCCTCGACCTGTACGCCGGCTCGGGCGCGATCGGCCTGGAGGCGCTGTCTCGCGGGGCGGCCGAGGCCGTGCTGGTCGAGTCCGACCCCAAGGCGGTCCGCACGATCAAGGCCAACGTCCAGTCGCTCGCCCTCGAAGGCGCCCGCGTGGTGGCCGACAAGGTCGAGCGGATGCTCGGGAAGGCGCCCGACGCGCCGTACGACATCGTTTTCGCCGATCCGCCCTACGCCGTGTCCGACGACGAGGTCCAGAGGGCGCTTGAGCTGCTGCGGGACAACGGGTGGCTGGTTGATGGGGGCTTGGTGGCATTCGAGAGGGAAACCAGGGGAAAGCCGCTGATATGGCCTGAAGGGTACGTTGAGGAGAGGGTCCGTCGATATGGCGAAGCGTCCGTTTGGTACGGTCGCGCCGCCGGGAACCCGTAGACCTGGGAGGCGTCTTGCGCCGCGTAGTCTGCCCGGGGTCGTTCGACCCCATCACCAATGGCCACCTCGACATCATCGGCCGATCAGCACGGCTGTACGACGAGGTGACCGTGGCAGTCCTCATCAACGTCGAGAAGAGCAGCTTGTTCACGGTGGACGAACGGATCGAGATCCTGCAGACCGTGACCAAGGAATTTCCGAACGTCAAGGTCCGGAAGTTCCACGGCCTGCTGGTCGATTTCTGCAGGCAGAACGGCATCCCCGCCATCGTCAAGGGCATCAGGGTGGTCAGCGACTTCGACTACGAGCTGCAGATGGCGCAGCTCAACTACCGCCTGTCCGGGGTGGAGACGCTGTTCATGCCCACGAACCCCGAATACTCGTTCCTCTCCTCCTCCCGGGTGAAAGAGATCGCCCGATACGGTGGGGACGTCTCGGGCCTCGTGCCCGATCTCGTCCACAAGCTGCTCATCGAGCGGCTCAGGGGCTGAGCGCGACCTGCTATCCTTTCATTTCGGCCTTGTAAGACGGCGATCGTTTTCGCCATGCCTAGCGAGAGCAGGATGACTCAGCACCTCGACCCCCGCTCCCCTTGGGTGATCTCGACCCACGACCTGGGAAAGCGGCCGGGGACGATGCGGCAGATGACCCTGACCCTCCCGGCACCGGCGGATCTCGGCGTCGACATGATCGGTGTCCCCAAGGATGCCGAAGTCGAGCTGGATCTCCGGCTCGAAGCAGTGATGGAAGGCGTGCTCGTGTCAGGCACGGCGCAGGCCCCGCTCGCCGGGGAGTGCGCGCGGTGTCTCGACCCGGTCACCTCGGAGATCGAGGTCGACCTGCAGGAGCTGTTCTTCTACTCCGACGAGGACGCCTCGGAGGAGGACTCACTGCTCGACGGTGAGCTGCTCGACCTCGAGCCGACGTTCCGCGACGCGGTGGTGCTGGCACTGCCGCTGAGTCCCGTGTGCCGCGAGGAATGCGCGGGGCTCTGCACGGAATGCGGGGTCAAGCTGGCCGAGGCCGGCGAAGCCCACCGGCACGAGAAGATCGACGCCCGCTGGGCGTCGTTGCAGGGTCTGATTTCCGACAAAGATAACGATCAGGAGAAGTGACGTGGCCGTCCCGAAGCGAAAGATGTCGCGGAGCAACACCCGCGCCCGTCGCTCCCAGTGGAAGACGACTGCTGTCGCCCTGGTGAGCTGCCCGCAGTGCCGTTCGCCCAAGCAGCCGCACATCGCGTGCCCCACCTGCGGCACCTACAACCGTCGTCAGGTCATCGAGCCGTCCGCCTGATCCGCCAGTTGACGTGATGCCGACCGGGTGCCAAAGTGCCTCGGTCGGCGTTACCGTCTCAGATGCGTGCGGCGGCGGTTCGCCCGCGGTCGTGGTGGACGCCGGGGCTACGCGTTACCCCGACGCCCACCACGTTTTCGGGCATCATTCGCAGCCGACGCGCCATGTGAAGATGTCCGAGGAGGAAGCACGTGGGCGCAGGTCCTAAGCCGGTGGCCGTCGAGGTCGCCAGAGACGAGTTGGAGCGGGTCCTGTCGGTCGGCCTGGACTCCGACATCCTCGAGCGGGCGCTGACGCACCGCTCCTACGCGTACGAGAACGGTGGCCTGCCCACCAACGAGCGCCTGGAGTTCCTGGGCGACTCGGTGCTGGGCCTGGTGGTCACCGACACCCTCTACCGCAACCACCCCGACCTGCCCGAGGGCCAGCTGGCGAAGCTGCGCGCCGCGGTGGTCAACATGCGCGCGCTGGCCGACGTGGCCAGAGACCTGGGCCTGGGCCGGTTCCTGCGGCTGGGCAGGGGCGAGGAGGGCACCGGCGGGCGCGACAAGTCCTCCATCCTGGCCGACACCCTCGAGGCGCTGATCGGCGCGATCTACGTCGACAAGGGCCTCGACGAGGCGTTCCGGGTGGTGCACGTGCTGTTCGACCCGCTGATCGTGCGCTCCGCCTCGCTCGGCGCCGGGCTCGACTGGAAGACCTCGCTGCAGGAGCTGACCGCCTCCGAGGCGCTCGGCGTGCCCGAATACCACGTCGAGGAGAGCGGGCCCGACCACGCCAAGTCGTTCACGGCGATGGTGCGGGTCGGCGGCGAGTCCTACGGCTCCGGCACCGGCCGCAGCAAGAAAGAGGCCGAGCAGCAGGCGGCCGAGGCGGCGTGGACCCGCATCCGGGCCCGCCGGGAGCAGCGCGAGAGCCAGCCGGCGGGCTGAACGCCCGTCCGGAGACTCTGCGCGATCCCTTCGGCCGGACAGCCGGCGAAGCCGCGGAGACAGCGGTCCGGAAGTGTCCGTCAAGGGCCTTCCGGGCGGTCACGGAGGCACCGCCCGGGACGCGCGATCCCGGAAGCGGGAAGGGCCCGCGGAACGTTGTCCAAAAGGTGAGATCTAGGTTCCCCCAGAGTTCTTCAGAGGGCGAGGTCCGAAGTGCCTGAGCTGCCTGAGGTCGAGGTCGTCAGGCGCGGCCTCGCGCAATGGGTGGTCGGGCGCGAGATCGCCGTCGCGGAGGTGCTGCACCCCCGCGCCATCAGGCGTCACGTGCCCGGTCCCGAGGAGTTCGCCGCGCGGCTGAAGGGCCGCGCGGTGCTGTCCGCGGAGCGCCGCGGCAAATACCTGTGGCTCCCCCTGTCCGGCGGCGAGGACGCGCTCATGGCCCACCTGGGGATGAGCGGCCAGCTCCTGGTCGTGGACTCCGACTCGCCGCTGGAGAAACACCTGCGGGTACGCCTGCGCTTCGAGGACGGCGGCCCCGACCTGCGCTTCATCGACCAGCGCACGTTCGGCCATATCATGCTCAGCCCCCTGGTGAACGGCGTGCCGGAGCCGATCGCGCACATCGCGCCCGACCCGTTCGAGGCGGTGTTCGACGAGGCCGAGTTCACCCGCAAACTCAGGGCGAAGCGCACCGAGATCAAGCGGGCACTGCTCGACCAGTCTCTGATCAGCGGCGTCGGCAACATCTACGCCGACGAGGCCCTGTGGATCGCCAGGCTGCACTGGGCCCGGCCCACCGAGACGCTCACCCGGCCCAAGGTGGCCGAGCTGCTCGCCGCCGTACGCACGGTCATGGCGGCGGCGCTGGAGCAGGGGGGCACGTCGTTCGACAGCCTGTACGTCAACGTCAACGGCGAGAGCGGTTACTTCGAGCGCTCGCTGGAGGCGTACGGCCGCCGCGACCTGCCCTGCTCCCGCTGCGGCACGGCCATCATGCGCGAGGCGTTCATGAACCGGTCGTCCTACTCCTGCCCCAGATGCCAGCGACGGCCGCGCTGAGCACCGCGAGCCCGGCACCCGTCCACATGACGGCGGAGATCGACACGCCGTCCACGATCCGGCCCCCGGCGAACGCGCCCAGCGCGATGGAGACGTTGAAGGCGCCGACGAAGAGCGCGGTGCCGAGCTCGCCCCCGCCCGCCCGCATGATCCACAGTTGCAGGGTCACGCCGACGCCGCCGTAGCCCAGCCCCCACACCACGAGCGCGGCCAGGGGCGGCAGGCCGGTCAGCGCGAGGGCGGCCGTGGCCAGCGCCATGAGCGTGGCCAGCACGATCAGCGTGGCCCGGGGGCTCCTGGCCGCCCGCGCCCCGGCGGCGAAGTTGCCCGCCACGCCCGCGGCGCCATACAGGAGGAGCGCCGTGCCGACGAGGGCGGGGCCGGCGTGCGAGACCTGCTCCAGGAACGGGCGTACGTAGGTGTAGGCCGCGAAGTGGCCGGAGACGGTCAGGGTGGTCAGGACGAGGACGACCTTGAGCGGCCCTGAGAGCCACGAGAAGCGCTTTTCCGGCGCGGGGGACAATTCGGGCCCGGACGGCGGCCTCAACGGCGGCAGCGTGGCCGCCAGCAGCGCCAGCAGGGCGAGCGCCAGCACCCCCGTGGCCGCGAACGCGCTGCGCCACCCCGCGAACGACGACACGAACGTCGCCGCCGGCACCCCCAGCACCGACGCCACCGACACCCCGGCCAGGATGATCGACGTGGCCCGCCCCACGGACCGCCCGGGCACCAGCCGCGTCCCGATCCCGGCCGCGAAGGCCCAGAACCCGCCGATGCTCACCCCCGTCAGCACCCTGGCGGCCAGCATGACGGGGTGGTTCGGCGCGAGCGCGGCGGCCAGGTTGGCCACCGCCAGCAGCGCCATCAGCCCCAGCAGGAGGGCGCGCCGGTCGAGCCGGCGCGCGGTGACCGCCAGCGCGGGCGCGGAGACGGCGGCCACCAGCCCGGGGGCCGACATGGACAGCCCGGCCGTGCCCGCCGACACCCCGAGGTCCGAGGCGATCGAGGTCAGCAGGCCGACCGGCAGCATCTCGCTGGTCACAACGGTGAAGGTGCCCACCGCGACCGAGGTCACGGCGAGCCAGCGCGCCCGTAGAGGGCTGGAAACGTCAGTCATGGTCATGCGGCCCAGCCTCTTGCCGGTCCCCGCGCGGGAACAATGGCGAAGGCCGAAGGCTTGGTTTAGGTGAGCTAAGCGATCGAGCCGGAGGCGGGGATGGAGTTCAGGGAGCTGGAGTGCTTCATCGTGCTCAGCGAGGAGCTGCACTTCGCGCGTACGGCCGAGCGCCTCTACCTGTCGCCCGGCCGCGTGAGTCAGCTCATGCGCTCCCTGGAGACCAGGATCGGCGGGCGGCTCTTCGACCGGACGAGCAGGCGGGTGCGGCTCACCCCGCTCGGCGAGCGTTTCCTGGCCGACCTGCGCCCCTCCTACGACGGTCTGGCGGGCGCCGTGAGCCGGGCCAAGGCCGCCGCCCGCGAGGTCACAGGGGTGCTCAGGGTCGGGTTCCTGGCCACGCCGACGGACGTCGTCACGGGCAGCGTACGCGCGTTCGAGCGCCGCAACCCCGGCTGCGCGGTCGAGCTGGTGGAGATCCCGCTCTCCGACCCCTTCAGCAGGCTGCGGACGGGGCAGGTGGACATCGCGTTCACGCTCCTGCCGGTGGACGAGCCCGACCTGGCGACGGGCGGGGGCCTGAACCACGTCTCCCACCGGCTCGGCCTGTCCGTCCGCCATCCCCTGGCCGGCCGGGCGGGCATCGGGGTGGAGGAGCTGGCCTCCGTACCCCTGATCGGGCTGGACGGCCCGGCGCCGCGCTCGTGGCAGGAGCGGATCGCACCCTCCGTGACCCCTTCAGGACGCCCGATCCCGCTGGCCGGCAGGGTGGCCACCACTCAGGAGGGGCTGACCCAGGTGGCGCTGAACAGGGGTGGCATGCTGTTCTGCACGCCCACGGCGGCCCAGCACAGCCGGCCCGACATCAGCTTCGTGCCCGTCACCGGGTTGCCCGCGTCGATCTTCGGGCTGGCCTGGGTCAAGGGCCGGGAGACGGCCGCCGTCCGGGCGTTCAACGAGGCGGCCGTCGGGCAGGCGGCCACGGTCGAGGCCCTGGTGGCGTGAGGAGACGAGATGCCGGAGAGCGACGGGGAGAGTGCCCGGCTGACCGCCTGGGTGCGGGGCCGGGTCCAGGGGGTCGGCTTCCGCTGGTGGACCCGGGCGCGGGCGCTGGAGCTCGGCCTGACCGGGTGGGCCCGCAACACCACCGACGGCCGCGTCGAGGTGGTCGCGGAGGGGCCCCGTGAGTCGTGCGTCAAGCTGCTGGAGCTGCTCAGAGGTTGCGACACGCCGGGCAGGGTGGATGGAGTAGTGGAACGCTGGAGCGAACCACGAGGTAGTTTGGCCGGTTTTGTAGAGAGGTAGCCGCTTTCGTTAAACCGCCCAAATAGGGTATAGTTGTATGTCGGGAGTGCCCATCAGTAGGGCGCAGCGGTTCGTTCGACTTGACCGCCCACACTGCCGGTGCGACTCTTGTTAGGTACCACGCGCACCCCTCCCGCGGAATAGAAGTGCGCGAACCAGTCTGGTCACTCAGCGTGGAGGACCCTTTACCATGGCGAAGGCTCTACTCGGCCACGTCGGCGGTCCTGACCCTCGAATGGTCTCGGAGATGCGCCGCCTGCAGCAGCGTATCCGGGATCTGGAGGCAGAACTCATCCGACTTCAGGCCACCAATGACGCTCTTGCGGCGCAAACCCGCGACGAGGCGCTAAGCCGCATGCAAGAGCGCGAGCCGGCACTCACCTGAGAGTGATCGGAGCGCAAGACCCAGGGACGTCTCTGAGAGGCGTCCCTTGTTATTTGCCCTGAAAACGGAAATTCCTGGTCAAGCGTGGTCGCGACTGTAGATGCCCACGTGGGGCAGTGATGACCAGTAGGCTTTTCCGAAGTCCGTTCAGGGAGAAGGGGGTCGCGCTTGTATTTGAAGACCCTCACCCTGCGCGGCTTCAAGTCCTTCGCCTCCGCGACCGCCCTGCGGTTCGAACCGGGCATCACCTGTGTGGTGGGTCCCAACGGCTCCGGCAAGTCCAATGTCGTCGACGCCCTGGCCTGGGTCATGGGCGAGCACAGCGCCAAGTCGCTGCGCGGCGGCAAGATGGAGGACGTGATCTTCGCCGGCACCTCCTCCCGGCCGCCGCTCGGCCGCGCCGAGGTGACGCTGACCATCGACAACTCCGACGGCGCGCTGCCGATCGACTACACCGAGGTCACGATCAGCCGGCTGATGTTCAGGTCGGGGCAGAGCGAATACGCGATCAACGGCGACACCTGCCGCCTGCTCGACATCCAGGAGCTGCTGTCCGACTCGGGCATCGGCCGAGAGATGCACGTGATCGTCGGGCAGGGTCAGCTCGACGCCGTCCTGCACGCGGGCCCCGAGGACCGGCGGGCCTTCATCGAAGAGGCCGCGGGCGTCCTCAAGCACCGCAAGCGCAAGGAAAAGGCGCTGCGCAAGCTCGACGCCATGCAGGCCAACCTGACCCGGGTCCAAGACCTCGCCACCGAGCTGCGCCGCCAGCTCAAACCGCTGGGCCGCCAGGCGGAGATCGCCCGCAAGGCCGCCGTCATCCAGGCCGACCTGCGTGACGCCCGCCTGCGCCTGCTGGCCGACGACGTGTGCATCCTGCGCGCCACGCTGGAGCGCGAGGCGGCCGACGAGGCCGCGATCACGGCCAGGCGACACCAGGTCGAGACCGAGCTGGCGGAGGGGCAGCAGCGCGAGGCGGCGCTGGAGGCCGCCGAGGCCGAGACCCAGCCGCGGCTGGCGGCCGCCCAGGAGACCTACTTCAGGCTCTCGTCCCTGCGCGAGCGCATCACCGGCCTGGAGCAGCTCGCCTCGGAGCGCCACCGGCACGCTCTCGACGCCGCCGCCATCGAGCGCCGCGGCCGCGATCCCGAGGACCTCGAACGCGAGGCGGCCGAGGTGCGCGAGCGGGAGCTGATCCTCAAGGCCGAGCTGGAGCAGGCGGAGGAGCTGCTGGAGGAGGCCGTCCAGCGGCGGGCCGAGGCCGAGGCCGGGCTGAGCGCCGAGGAGCAGCGGCTCGCGCTGGCCGCCAGGGCCGCCGCCGACCGCCGCGAGGGCCTGGCCAAGCTGCGCGGCCAGGTCGATTCCGTACGCAGCCGGGCCCGGGCCGCCGAGGAGGAGATCGGGCGGCTCCAGCAGGCCGTGGCCGGCGCGGCCGAGCGCGAGCGGCGGGCCAGGGAGGACCTGGAGGCCCAGCGGCTGGAGGAGCCGGCCGTCGATCCGGCGCTGACCGAGGAGCTGGCCACCGCGCAGGCCGTGGTCGAGGAGGCCAGGGCGGCGGCCGACGAGGCGCGGGCGGCCTTGGAGGAGGCCAAGTCCGGCCTCGACGCGCCGCGCGCCGCGTTGCAGGCCGCCAAGGCGGGCGTGGGCACCGCCCGCGCCACCGACCAGGAGACGCAGCGCTCGGTGGCGGCCCTGGCCGCCCGCCGTGACGCGCTGGAGCTGGGGCTGGCCAAGGGCGACGGCGGGGCGGCGCTGCTGGAGGCCGACCTGGGCGGGGTGCTGGGGCCGCTGGCGGCCTCGATGCAGGTGACGCCCGGGGCCGAGCCCGCGGTGGCGGCCGTGCTGGGGCCCGTCGCCGAGGCGATCGCGGTCAAGACCCTCGACACCGCCGTGGAGGCCCTGGAGCTGCTCCGCACCCAGGGCTCGGGCCAGGCCACCCTCCTGGTGGCGCTCGGCGGCGGCACGGACGGTGAAGGAGGCGCGGCGGCTCCCGGCCGGGGGCAGAGCACGCGCGCGGCGGCTCCCGGCGGTGGCCGGTGGGCGGCCGACCTGGTGACGGTGCCCGACCACCTGCGTCCTGCCCTGGAGCACGTGCTGGCCGACGTCGTGGTGGTGGACGACCTGGAGACGGCCCGCACCGTCGTCGACCGCCACCCCCGGCTGCGTGCCGTCACGACGCAGGGCGACCTGGTGGGCGCCCACGTGACCACCGGCGGGTCCGAGGGCGGCACCTCCGTGCTCCAGGTGCGGGCGGCGCTCGACCAGGCCGTCAGGGACCTGGAGGAGGCCGAGGCCAGGGCCGAGGAGAGCGCCACGGCGCTGGACGAGGCGATCGCCGGCGAGCAGGCCGCGCAGACCGCCCTGGAGGCCGCCCAGGCCCACGTCAGCGAGGCACAGACGGCCGTCACCACCGCCCAGGCCGGCGTGAGCGCCGCCCAGGGCGCGCTCGACCAGGTCAGGGGCCGCCAGCGGGAGGCCGACCAGCGCAACGCGGCGGCGGCCAAGCGGCTGGCCCAGATCGAGGCCGCCGCCAACGCGGCCCGCGACGAGGCCGAGCGCCTGGCCGCGAGCGTGGCGAGGGCGGAGGAGGGGCGCGCCGAGCGGCTGGAGGAGCTGGCCGAGCTGGAGATCCGCCTGGCCGAGGCCGAATACGCCCAGGAGCTGGAGTCCGAGCCCACCACCGACCTGCGCGACGATCTGGCGAGCGCCTGCGAGGCCGCCAGGCAGCGCGAGATGGACACTCGGCTGCAGGTCCGCACCGCCGAGGAGCGCGTCAAGGGCATCGAGGGCCGCGCCGACGGCCTGCTGCGGGCCGCCAGGCGCGAGCGCGAGGAACGCGCCCAGGCGGCCGCTCAGCGCGCCAGGCGCAGGCGGCAGGCCGCCGTGGCGGAGGCCGTCAGCAAGGGCGCCAAGCAGGTGCTCGGGGCGCTCTCGGCGTCCGTCCAGCTGGCCTCCAGGGAGCGCGACGAGGCCGACCTGGCCAGGGTGGCCGTCGACGCCGAGCTCAAGCAGGTCCGCCTACGGGTGCGCGAGCTGGGCCAGGAGCTGGACAAGCTGGTCAACCGGGTGCACGGCAACGAGGTCGCCCGCACCGAGCAGCGGCTGCGGCTAGAGCAGATGGAGCAGCGGGCGCTGGAGGAGTTCGGCGTGGAGTCCGAGGCCCTCATCGCCGAATACGGCCCGGAGGCCCCGGTGCCGGGCGAGCCGCCCGTCCCGTACGTGCGCGAGGAGCAGGAGAAGCGGGCCAGGGCCGCCGAGCGGCAGATGAACCAGCTGGGCAAGGTCAACCCGCTGGCGCTGGAGGAGTTCGCGGCGCTGGAGGAGCGGCACACGTTCCTCAACTCGCAGCTGGAGGACCTCAAGAAGACCAGGCGCGACCTGCTGACCGTGGTCAAGGAGGTCGACGACCGGGTGGAGCAGATGTTCACCTCGGCCTACGAGGACGTGGCCAGGGAGTTCGAGCAGATCTTCACCAGGGTCTTCCCGGGCGGCGAGGGGCGGCTGGTGCTCACCGAGCCCTCCGACATGCTGACCACCGGCATCGAGGTCGAGGCCAGGCCGCCGGGCAAGAAGGTCAAGCGGCTGTCGCTGCTGTCGGGCGGGGAGCGCTCGCTGACGGCGGTGGCGTTCCTGATCTCGATCTTCAAGGCGCGGCCGTCGCCGTTCTACGTGATGGACGAGGTCGAGGCCGCGCTCGACGACACCAACACGCAGCGGCTGCTGAGGCTGTTCGAGGAGCTGCGGCAGAGCTCGCAGCTCATCGTGATCACCCACAACAAGCGCACGATGGAGATCGCCGACGCGCTCTACGGCGTGTCGATGCGCGGTGACGGCGTGACGCAGGTGGTCAGCCAGCGGCTCCGGGAGCGCGAGTCCGCCTGATCGGTGTGGCCTTGGGCATGAGCATGCCGGTCGATCTGGAAAACTGACATCTTGTGGATGGTTACCTCGGCGTCATCGTGATCGTGGCCGTCGTCGCCCTGTTGGCGGCCGGCGGTCTCTTCCTGCTGTTCAGGCCGGGGCGCAAGGCACCCCCGCCGGTCAAGCCGCCAGAGGCCCCCGTGCTTCCCGAGGAGGGGAAGCGGCCCGCGGGAGCGGGCGAGGAGGCCGAGGGCGCGACCACCACGCTCCCTCCGCCGGTCAAGCCCGCCGAGCCGATGGTCGTCGAGCCCGAGATCGAGGTCCCGCCGCCGTCCGCGGGCCGGATGGTCCGGCTGCGCTCGCGGCTGGCCCGCTCGCAGAGCGCGCTCGGGCGCGGGCTGCTGGAGCTGCTGTCCCGCGACCGTCTCGACGACGAGGTGTGGGACGAGATCGAGGAGAGCCTGATCACCGCCGACGTGGGCGTCGCGCCGACCCGCATGATGGTCGAGGAGCTGCGCACCAAGGTCAAGGTGCTGGGCAGCCGCACCCACCAGGAGGTTCGCGCCCTGCTGAAGGAGCAGCTCCTCGCGCAGGTCAACCCCGACCTCGACCGCACGCTGCACGTGCAGAAGCACGGCGAGCGGCCGGCGGTCGTCCTCGTCGTGGGCGTCAACGGCACCGGCAAGACCACCACCACCGGCAAGCTCGCCCGCTCGCTCATCGGCGACGGCAAGAAGGTCGTGCTGGGCGCGGCCGACACCTTCCGCGCCGCCGCCGCCGACCAGCTCCAGACCTGGGGCGAGCGGGTCGGTGCCGACACCGTGCGCGGGCCCGAGGGCGGCGACCCGGCCTCCGTGGCGTTCGACGCGGTCGCCAGGGGCATCGAGGAGAAGGTCGACGCCGTCATCGTCGACACCGCCGGCCGCCTGCACACCAAGACCGGCCTCATGGACGAGCTGGGCAAGGTCAAGCGGGTCATCGAGAAGAAGGCCACGGTCGACGAGGTGCTGCTGGTCCTCGACGCCACCACTGGCCAGAACGGCCTGCGCCAGGCCCAGGTGTTCGCCGAGGTGGTCAACATCACCGGCATCGCGCTGACCAAGCTCGACGGCACCGCCAAGGGCGGCATCGTGATCTCGGTGCAGCGGGAGCTGGGGGTGCCCGTCAAGCTGGTGGGGCTGGGTGAGGGGCCGGATGACCTGGCGCCCTTCGACCCCGAGGTGTTCGTGGACGCGATCCTGGGCGAGTAGTTCCGGTTGCGCCGTAATTACCGTTGAATTAGCCCTTACCAGATAAATGTTGATCGGCGACTTTTCAATGTGTTGACATGTATCGGTCATCAATGATCGTTCGGTCCCGCATGTACGTGAAAGGCCGCCCATGAAGAAGATCGTCGTTCACCGGCCAGGAACCGTGAAGCCGGCCGCAGCCGCGGCGCCTAGGCACAACGCCTGAACCGCCAAGGGCCGGCGTCCCCCGCGGGGCGCCGGCCGCCGCACCACGGAAGAGCAGCCCGCGTGGACACGATCATTCTTGACGCGGACCGCCGCATCGGCGGCCCCTACACGCTGGGTGCGGCACTGCTCACCCACGTGGTCCCCCCTGCGCTGGAGCGCAGGCCCGACCTGGTCGCCGCACACGACATCGAGATCCGGGCCGCCGCGCCGGGCCTGCGCGACATCGTGCCCGCCCGCCGCCGGTCGCTGGCCGACGACCTGCCCCGGGAGCAGCGCGTGCTCGTGCCGGGCGCCCGCCGCAGCCTGCGGATCGCCAACGGGCTGGCCGAGTTCGTCCACGACCACCTGGCCCGCACCGGCCCCCTCACGCTGACCGTCTCGAACCTCGGCGAGGCCGACCACACCGACGTCGAGCTGGTGACCGTACTGCGCCGCCGGATCGACCCCGACCTCCTGACGATCGAGGAAGGGCCCTCGGCCCCCGGCACGGGATCCCTGCCGGCCGACTTCGACCGTTACCGCGACGAGGGCTTCCACCACGCCATGGACGAGTCGGGGCTGGAGGCGCTGCGCGGGCTGGCGTACGAGGACGGGCCGGAGCGGTGGCAGCACCTGCTGCAGCGGGTCGCCGCGTCCCTGGAGGCGATCGAGCGCGAGGACGAGGCCCGCGAGCTCTACGACCGGGCCAGGCGCGTGAGCACCGATCCCAAGCACCGCGCCACCGCCGCGTACGCCACCGCGATGATCCTCGTGCGCCACCACGACCACGCCCGCCGCGACCCCGAGCAGGCCCTGGCCTGGATCAACGAGGCCATCACGATCACGTCCCTGCTGCCCGACCCCCGCGAGCGGGCCTTCCACCTCGGGTTCGACCTCAACGGCAAGGCCCTGGTCGAGGTGCGCCGGGGCCGCCACGACGCGGCCATGGACCTCGTACGGCAGGCCATCGAGCTGGCCGAGACCCACCTGCCCGACGAGCACCCGATCCACCGGCTGGTCCTGTACGCCAACAGGGGCCAGCTCCTGGCCCTGGCCGGGCGGCGGGAGGCGGCGCTGGCCGACTACACGCGGGCCATCGAGGCCGACCCCGGCTACCCCGACTACTACCTCGACCGGGGCAACCTGCTGCACGAGCTGGGCCGGTCGGAGGAGGCGCTGGCCGACTACGAGGCGGTCATGCGGCTCAGCCCGCCCTTCCCCGAGGCGTACTACAACCGCTCCGAGCTCCGCTACGCCGCCGGCGACCTGCCGGGCGCCCGCGCCGACCTGGACCACACGCTGGAGCTGGACCCGGAGTTCGCGCCCGCGTACGTCAACCGCTGCGGCCTGCACGTGGCCGCCGGCGACTACGTGCGGGCCCGGCGGGACGTGGAGCGTGGCCTGGCCCTCGCCCCCCGCGACGCCCACCTGCTGTGCGTGCTCGGGCAGGTGGAGCTGGCCGAGGGGTTCTACCCGGAGTCGCGGGTGGCCTTCGACCAGTCCCTGGAGCTCGATCCTGAGCTGGTGGCGGCCTGGGCGGGGCGGGCGGAGCTGGCCTTCGAGCGCGGTGACAACGAGGCGGCGCTGGGCGACCTGTCGCGGGCGCTGAAGCTGGAGGAGACCGCCGAGCTGCTGTTCAACCGGTCCCTGGTGTACCGGGCGGCGGGTCTGGTCCGGCAGGCCCGCCAGGACCTGCTCAGGGCCGCGGAGCTGGCCCCCGAGGACGAGGACGTCGCCCATGCCCTGTCCGAGGAATGAGCCGAGGAATGAGCCCAGGGATGCCCGGCCGGGCGCGCGGGGCCCGGCGGCTCTCGCCGAGCGGTCAGGTGCGAGGGGAGAGCGGGCCGATGGGGACGACCAGGGGAGTGCCGGCCACCGGATCGGCGATGATCTTGGCGTCCAGCTCGAACACCTCGCGCAGCAGCTCCTCGGTCAGCACCTCGTGCGGGGTGCCGGAGGCGATCACCCGGCCGGCGCGCATGGCCACGAGGCGGTCGGCGTAGCGGGCGGCCAGGTTGAGGTCGTGCAGGACCATGACGACCGTGCGGCCGGCCTCCTGGTGCAGGTGCCGGACGAGCTCCAGCACCTCCACCTGGTGAGCCAGGTCGAGGAACGTGGTCGGCTCGTCGAGCAGCAGCAGGTCCGTGCCCTGGGCCAGGGCCATGGAGATCCACGCCCGCTGCCGCTGCCCGCCCGACAGCTCCTCCAGCGGCCGCTCCGCCAGGTCGGCCAGGCCGGTCATGTCCAGCGCCGCGGCGACCGCGCCCTCGTCGTCGGAGGACCACTGCCGGTACCAGGTCTGGTGCGGATGCCGCCCCCTGGCCACCAGGTCGGCCACGGTCAGCCCCTCGGGGGCGGTGGGCGCCTGGGGGAGCACGCCGAGGATCTTGGCCACCTCGCGGGTGGGGATCTTGTCGATGCGCTTGCCGTCCAGCAGCACCTCGCCGCCCTGCGGCTTGAGCAGCCGGCCGAGGGCGCGCAGCAGCGTGGACTTGCCGCAGCCGTTCGGGCCGATGATGGTGGTCACGGTGCCCGCCTCGATGCCGAGGTCGAGTCCGTCCACGATGACGCGATCGCCATACCCGAGCTTGACGCCGGCGGCCTGCAGTCTCACTTTCGCGACCTCCAGATCAGATGGATCAGGTACGGGGCGCCCAGGACGGCCGTGACGATGCCGACGGGCAGTTCGAGCGGGGAGAACGCGGTCCTGGCGATCAGGTCGGCCGCCGTGGTGAGCACGCCGCCGATGACCGCCGAGCACAGCAGCGGCGGCTGGGCCGAGCGGGCCAGCCGCAGCGCGATCTGCGGCGAGGCCAGGGCCACGAACGCGATCGGGCCCGCCGACGCGGTCGCCACGGCGGCCAGCAGCACGGCGGCCAGGATCATCAGGGCGCGCGCCAGGTTGACCCGCACGCCGAGCGCGGTGACCGTGTCGTCGCCGAAGCGCAGGGCGTCGAGGGAGCGGGTGCCGAGCAGGGTGAGCGGCACCAGGACGATCAGGGCCAGCGCCGTGGGCGTCACGTGCTCCCAGCCGCGGCCGTTGAGCGAGCCGCTGATCCAGACCATGGCGCGGCTGGTGTCGTTCACGTCGCCGATGGTCAGGAGCCAGAACTTGACGTTCGTGAACACGGCGGCCACGCCGATGCCGACCAGCACCAGGCGGTAGCCGTCCAGGCCGCGCCGCCAGGCCAGGCCGTACACGACGGCCGCGCCGAGCAGGCCGCCGAGCAGGGCGAGCGCGGGGATGCCGAGAGTGGCCAGCAGGCCGCTGGCGCCGCCGAACACGCTGCCGGTGGCCACGACGCCGGCCACCACCGTGACCGAGGCGCCGGTGGTGACGCCGAGGATCTCGGGGCTGGCCAGGGGATTGCGCACGATCGACTGGATGATCGCGCCCGACAGGGCCAGCGCGGCGCCGACCAGGGCGCCGGTGAGGGCGCGCGGCAGGCGCAGCTCCATGATGACGAAGTGGGCGGCGCTGTTGACGTCGAACGTGCCGGCGACCACCTCCGGCAGCGTCATCTCGATGTCGCCGATGCGCATGTTCAGAGCCATGAGCAGGACGAGCAGGACGAGGCCGGTTGACGAGATGGCGACGCCGCGGATCCGTACCTGCCAGGACAGGCCGCCGACGCGAAGGGGGAGAGTGGTCATCACAGTCGTACGGGCTTCCTGCGGCGTACCAGGGCGACGAAGAAGGGGGCGCCCAGCAGCGCGAGCACCACGCCCACCTCCAGCTCGCCGGGCGGGGCGACCACGCGGCCGATCACGTCGGCGATCAGCAGCAGCGCCGCGCCGACCAGCCCCGAGTACGGCAGCAGCCACCGATGGTCGGTGCCCGACAGCGGGCGGGCCAGGTGCGGCACGATCAGCCCCACGAACGCCAGCGAGCCGCAGGCCGCGACGGACGCGCCCGACAGCAGCGTGACGGCGGCGACGCCGACGGTCCGGGTCAGGGGGATGTTCTGGCCGAGGCTCCTGGCCACGTCCTCGCCCAGGGAGAGCGCGTTGAGCCCGGGGGCGTTCACCATCGCGAGCACCAGCCCGACCAGGATGAACGGCAGCACCTGCCACACCACGTCGGCGCCCCTGGCCGCGATCGAGCCCGCCTGCCAGAACCGGAACACGTCCATCGCCTGCTCGTCCAGCAGCACGATGGCCGAGGTCAGCGCGTACAGGAAGGCGCTCACCGCGGTCCCGGCCAGCGCCAGCGTGACCGGGGTGGGCCCGCCCCGGCCGCCCACCATCCCCAGCGCGAACACCGCCACGCTGGCCACCAGCGCGCCCGCCAGCCCGAACCAGATGTAGGCGAGCAGGCTGGAGGCGCCGAGCAGGACGATCGAGGCCACCATCGCGAACGCCGCCCCCTGCGTGACGCCGAGCAGGCCGGGGTCGGCGAGCGGGTTGCGCGTGTGGCCCTGCATGAGCGCGCCGGCCACGCCGAGCGCGACCCCGGCGAGCACTCCTAGGACGGTCCTGGGGACGCGGAGCGAGCGGATGACGATGTCGTTCTCGGTGCCGGTCGGGTCCGTGAGGGCGTGCCAGGCGTCGGCGAGCGGGACGGACTTGGAGCCGATGGTGATGCTCAGCACCACCGCGACCGCCACGGCGGCGAAAAGGACCAGCAGGACGGTGAGCCGGCGGTGCCGGATGCCATGAAGACGCGGGGCGATGGCGGTTGCGCTCACCCGTGTCCTCCTCATCGTTTGCCCGATCCTGGTGAAGTATGCCAGCTTAGGCAGGGCTAACCTAATTTAGGTTTGCCTTACTTTTTCGGGAAAGGGATCTGATGAGACCGTTGCGCACGCTGGTCGGGGCGCTCCTCGTGATGGGACTGGCCGCCTGCGGCTCGGCGGAGCCGGCGGGCGAGGCCGCCCCTTCCGCGAGCGCGGCCCCCTTCAGGACCGTCAAGCACGCGATGGGCGAGACGGTCATCCCGGCGCAGCCCAAGCGGGTGGTGGCGCTCGACCAGAGCTTCGTCGACGCGGTGCTGACGCTTGAGACGCCGGTGGTGGGCTACACCACGTACCGGTCGATCGACACCAAGCTGCCCGACTACCTCGGGACGGTCGCCCAGCAGTACGGCAAGGAAGCGACCCCGGTCGGCACGCTGGAGCAGCCGAGCCTGGAGAAGATCATGGCGCTCAAGCCTGACCTGATCGTCTCGGCGAAGGTCCGGCACGAGGCCCTGTACGACAAGCTCACGAAGATCGCGCCGACCGTCTTCAGCGAGACCACCGGGGCCATCTGGAAGGAGAACCTCCGCCTCATGGGCCAGGCCCTGGGCAAGGAGGAGCTGGCCGACACGAGGATCAAGGCGTTCGAGGAGCGGGCGGGCAAGATCGGTACGGCGATCAAGGAGAAGGACGGCGAGCTGCCGACGATCTCCATCGTGCGCTTCGCGGGTGAGCCGACGACCCGGCTGTACGTGGAGAACTCCTACTCGGGGGTGGTCATGAAGGACGTCGGCTTCCCGCGTCCCGAGGGCCAGCCGACCAAGCAGGACGCCATCGCGGTCGACGTGAGCCAGGAGCGCATCGCGGACCTGGACGCCGACCACATCTTCGTCGCGACCTACCCGGACCCCGCGTCCGAGGGGCCCAAGGAGAAGTTCGTCGGCAACCCGCTGTGGGGCACGCTCAAGGGCGAGAAGCACGAGGTCAGCGACCTGACGTGGATGAGCGCGGTGGGCATCCAGGGCGCGCACGCGATCCTGGACGACGTGGCCGGGCTGTTCGGCGTCGACCCGGCCACGCCGGCCTCCTAACCCGTCAGGAACGCGCGCAGCTCCGCCAGGTGGGGCTCGATGTCCAGGCCGTTGGCGGCCAGCCAGCCAGGGTCGCCGTAGGTGCCCTTGTAGCGGTCGCCGCGGTCGCACACCAGGGTCACGATGCTGCCCGGCTCGCCCGCCGCGCGCATCTCCGAGATGAGGTCCACGCAGGCCGCCATGTTCGTGCCCGTCGAGCCCCCGACGTCCAGGCCGGTCACCTCGCGCGTCCAGTGCATGGCCGCGATCGAGCGGGCGTCCGGCACGGCGATCATGCGGTCGATGACCATGGGCTGGAACGAGGGCTCCACGCGGGGGCGGCCGATGCCCTCGATGCGCGAGCCCGGGGCGGTGACGGAGGTGTCGCCCGCCGTCCAGCTCGGGTAGAAGGCCGAGCCCTCCGGGTCGACGACGGCCAGGCGCGTGGGGTGGCGGCGGTAGCGGATGTAGCGGCCGATCGTGGAGGAGGTGCCCCCGGTTCCGGCCCCGACCACGATCCAGGCCGGCTCCGGGTGGGGCTCCAAGGACATCTGGGAATAGATGGATTCGGCGATGTTGTTGTTGCCGCGCCAGTCGGTGGCCCGCTCCGCGTAGGTGAACTGGTCCATGAAATGGCCGCCGGTCTCGGCGGCCAGGCGGTGAGATTCGTCATAGATCGCACCGGGATCGTCGACCAGGTGACACTTCCCGCCGTAGAACTCGATGAGGTGGATCTTCTCCGGCGACGTGGACGCGGGCATCACCGCGATGAAGGGCAGGCCGAGCAGACGGGCGAAATACGCCTCGCTGACGGCGGTGGATCCGCTCGACGCCTCCACCACGGTCGTGGCCGGGCCGATCCAGCCGTTGGCCAGGCCGTACAGGAATAGGGACCGGGCAAGTCGGTGTTTCAGTGAACCTGTTGGGTGCACTGACTCGTCTTTCAGGTAGAGGTTTACTCCCCAGTGCGAGGGAAGCGGAAAGACGTGCAGATGTGTGTCGCAACTACGGTTGGCGTCGGCCTCGACCTTGCGTATGGCCTCAGCCACCCAGCGGCGTGTGCCCGTGTCGTGACGGTCCACGAAACTCATCCTCATACGCTATCCCATGTGACCCTCGCCACTATTACTGCAATATTGGGTGGGTAGTGTTATGATACTGAGACTTGTCCGGCCGTGGACGTGACCACGCACGCCGCGAGCAGATGGACGGAAGCCCCTTCTGGCCAAGACGGAACCTCCCTAACGCGTCCCTTACCTGGGTCTTGCGATGATGGAACCGCCGTCAGGCGGCTTGTGCCGAAACGGGGGATAGCGCAAGGGGGAATGAATTGATCACTATGACCGATGAGCAGCGTCAGGACTGGTTCGAGCGCGATGTCGTGCCCGTGACGTCGCAGCTGTTCGCCTCCGCCATGCGCCTGACCCGTAACACCGCCGACGCGGAGGACCTGGTTCAGGAGACGGTGGCCAAGGCGTACACCTCGTACCACCAGTTCCGTGAGGGGACCAACCTCAAGGCGTGGCTGCACCGGATCCTGACCAACAACTTCATCAACGACTATCGGAAGAAGCAGCGCTCGCCCAAGTTGTCCGCCGCCGAGGACATCGAGGACTGGCAGCTGCACGCCGCGGAGTCGCACAGCTCGACCGGCCTTCGATCGGCCGAGACCGAGGCGCTCGACCGGCTGCCCGACAGCGTCGTGATGAACGCCCTGCGCTCCCTTCCGGAGGACTTCCGCGTCGCCGTCTACCTGGCCGACGTCGAGGGGTTCGCCTACAAGGAGATCGCCGACCGCATGGGCACTCCCATCGGCACCGTGATGTCGCGGCTGCACCGTGGTCGCCGCCAGCTCCGGGTGATGCTGGAGGAGTACGCCCGCGAGGAGGGCGCCGTCCGCCTCCCCGCCCAGCGTGCCGCCTAGGCCCCCATGTCGAGATGAAGGCGGACGCGTAACACGCCGCCTTCCGTGCGCAGCTCCACGAGGTCGCAGAGCTGCCTGCTGATCCAGAGCCCGTATCCCCGTGGGGACTCGGGCTCCGGTGGTATATAGCCGGGTAAGGGGTCGTCCAGCGCGCCCCCGGGGTCGGCGATCTCGCAGATCAGCTCGCCGCCGTCCACCCACATCGCGATCGTGCCGTAGCCGGCCCCGTGCTCGACGCTGTTGGCGGCGATCTCGGACACGCTGATCACCAGCGAGGTGATGAGGTTGCGGTCCATCCCGGCGGCCCTGGCGTAGTCGCCGACGCTCTGGCGTAACCGCTTCAGCTCGCGGGCGGTGAAGCGGATCGTCTCGGCATCCCTCCCCGGCGCGGGGAGCGGGGCGTGGTCGTCGCTCAGCACCAGCTCGTGGGGCTCGACGAAGCGGGTGCTCGTCACCTCGCCGTCCGTGCCGAGCAGCACGGGGTGGTTGACCGGCCCGAACTCCAGCACGCTCTCGGGCACGTTCCTGACGTCGTACAGGCACAGCATGATCGTGGCCGCCGCGCGGAGCGCGGCGTTGATCACGGAGTCGCAGCGGATGAGCTCCCTGACGCCCCGCTCGCTCCTGTCCGCCCAGCCGGGCTCGCCGATCACGAGGGTGCGGCGGCCGCGGGTGTACTCGTGGTAGGCGGCCAGCATCCGGTACGGGTGGTCGTACCAGGAGGTGGGGGCGCGGCTGTCGATGCGCCCGGCGTCGCGGCCCAGGGCGCCGGTCAGCAGGGCCAGCTTGGCGGGGCGGGTGATCACCAGCACCTGCCTGCCCTCGTCCAGCGCGGAACGCACGCGCGGCACGGTCAGGTCGAGAAAGGACTCATCCGAGTCGTACGGCACCGCGACGTGCTTCAACGACTCACCATCGGAACGTGCCCGGTCAGGGCGCACGGGCGAAACGTAGCAAGGCTGGAGATGCTGTGCAACGGCTATGAGCGCCACCGTGGTGAGCGCGCACGCCACGCCGGCCACCTGGACGGTCCGCGGCCGCTCCCCGGAGCATCCGCCCGCCCGGCGGGCTCTTCACCGCCGATCGCACGACGAATAAGCCGGAACGCCCACGGGATCACCCGGCGGAGTTTCATGATTACTCCATGTCTTGGACGGCTGATGCCCGTTGCTGGGTACATCCCTTGTATGCGGTGACCGCGCTGTGCGCGCACGGTGAGACGTCGGCAGGGGGTGGCGTGTGAGTGAGGCCAGAGCGGCGACGGAGAAGCTCCAGGTGGAGCTCCATGGTCTGGGCGTCACCACCGCCTACGAGGTGGGCGACGACGAGACCGTCTCGGTATGGATCGGGCTGGTCGTCCGCTATAGGGACGGGTTTTACCGGTGGCAGGAAGGACCGGTGAAACGTCGGCATCTGGGTACGGATCCGGTCGGATGTGCCATGCGCGTGGCGCGCCGCTACCAGGAATTGCAGACGGATATCCCAATCTGGTGGGACGACCTGGCCAGGGAGCTGCGGGGGGCACCGGTCCAGGATTATCCGTAGGCCCCCGCATGCGGTGTTTCGGGGGGAAGCATGCGTGTGTGGGCCTTGCCGCTGGCCCTGCTCGCCCTGGTGAGCTGTGTCACCCAGTCGGTGTCGCATCGCCAGCAGCAGTCCAAGGCGCCGGTCGTCCCGTTCAGGCCGATCGTCATCGATCCTGCCGCCCTGGCCAAACGGCTGGTGTCGATGCAGTCCGGCTGGCCGCGCAGCCGCAAGTTCGACTGCGGGCGGCTCAAATGCGTGGCCCTGACCTTCGACGACGGCCCGGGAGAGCACACCGGCCGGCTGCTCGACCTGCTGCGCAGCCGGGACGTCCGGGCCACGTTCTTCGTCATCGGGCAGATGGTGGCGGCCGACAAGGGCGGGCACACCGTCCGGCGCATCGTGGACGACGGGCACGAGATCGGCAACCACTCCTGGAGCCATCCGCCGCTCGCCGAGGTGCCGCACGACGAGCTCAAACGGCAGCTCAAGCACACCGAGGACATCGTGCGGCGGCTCACGGGGGTGCGGATGCGGGTGATGCGGCCGCCGTACGGGTCGACCGACGCCCAGGTCGAGGCCGAGACGCGGCGGGAGGGTCTGGCCCAGATCCTGTGGAACGTCGACACCCTCGACTGGCGGGACCGGGTCTCCTCGACCGTGGCCAAGCGGGCGGGGGAGGCCAAGCCCGGCTCGATCATCCTCCTGCACGACATCCACCGCACCACCGTGGACGCCGTGCCCAAGATGCTCGACACGCTCGGCAAGAAGGGCTACACGTTCGTCACGGTGTCGGAGTTGTACGGCAAGACGCCCGCGCCGGGCCGCACGTACACCGAGCGGTGATCCGCCTCACGGGTTGTCGGTGCGGCGTGGCACCCTGGTGACATGGGTTTCACCGGCTTCCCCGACGAGGCGTTCCTCTTCTACGAGGGGCTTGAGGCGGACAATTCGAAGACCTACTTCGCCCGGCACAAGCAGCTCTACGAGGACGCCGTGCGGGCGCCCATGCTGGCGCTCACCGACGAGCTGGCCGCGGAGTTCGGGGCCGCCCAGCTCTTCCGGCCCTACCGGGACGTGCGCTTCTCCAAGGACAAGTCACCGTACAAAACGCACCAGGGTGCCTTCGTGGACCTGATGCCCGCGATCGGGCTCTACGTGGAGATCAGCGCGGCGGGGTTGTTCACGGCGGGCGGCGTCTACTCGACCGCCTCCGACCAGCTGGCCCGCTACCGGGCGGCCGTGGACGAGGACCTGTCGGGCAAGCCGCTGGAGGCGATCGCGAGCACGCTGGTGGCCGAGGGATACGAGCTGGGCGGGGAGCGGCTCAAGACGCGGCCGAGGGGGTTCGAGGAGGACCATCCGCGGATCGAGCTGCTGCGGCACAAGTCGCTCTATGCCGGGATGCGGTTCGAGCCGGAGGAGTGGGTGCACACGGCGCAGGTGCGGGAGCACGTGGAGCGCACGTGGCGGGCCTGCGGGCCGCTGGTGGAGTGGTTGTGCACCCACGTGCGGGGCAGCGAGCTGCCCCGCCGCTGAGGGCCGGGCCGCTGAGAGCCGGGCCGTCGAGAGCCGGGCCGTTGAGCGCCGGGCACGGCCGTCAGCGTTGCTGGAGGGTGGTGATCTGGTCGCCCTTCAGGATGCGGTCCACCGTCTGCCCGGCCGCCGAGGAGGCCGCCGTGGTGCCCGCCGCCAGCACCAGGGCCAGCGTCGGCGCCGCCAGGCTCCGCACGCTGCGCAGGTTGCGCACGCGCGCCCACGGCTCCCCGGCCAGGTGCATCAGGCGCCACTCCCAGAAGAGGCCGAGCCCGATGCACACCATCATCACCTGCCCCACCACGATGCCCACCACCTGCGCCTTGTCGACCGCCCCGATGTCCGGCTCCGCCAGCGTCGACAGATAGCCCGACAGCTCGGTCAGCAGGGCCGCGGCCGTCAGGTGCAGGGCCTTGGTCATCGGCTGGGTGCCGCGGACACGGGGATAGAAATAGCCGAACAGGAACCCGAAGGCGGGCAGCGTGATCAGGTAGCGCCCGTCGAAGACGAAGCTGGTCAGGTCCACGCCCTCCGGCCAGCCGTACACCAGGGCGAACGGCAGGCTCAGCAGCAGGCTGACGGTGAAGGCGTGCACGCCGTTGTGCCAGGGCGTGCACCCGGCGGCCGTGGCGAAGGCCGTCTCGGGGTGCCCGCCGTGCCGGTTCATCGCCCCCTCCAGGGCGTTGCGCTGCTGCTCGAAGTCGGCCATCGTCAGCTCGCCGGCGCCGATCCTGCCCCGCCCGATCCGGTAGAGCTCCTGCTCGGAGACGAGCAGCAGCCGCTTGTGCAGGGCGGCCCTGACGAGCCTGCGGTGCTCCTCCTGGTCGCCGGGCTCGACGACGGTCAGGCGCGGGCCGGTGAGCAGCCAGCGGGCCGTCGCCCAGGCGACCAGCGAGGTGATGGCCAGCAGGGGCAGCGGCACGTCGATGTCGGCCAGGGTCGTGCTGCCGCCGGGCGTGATGTACAGCACCATCAGCACCGCGATCATGGTGGACTCGGCCACCGGGCTGTCGATCGTGGACAGGTGCCCGCCGAGCCGGCGCAGCCGCAGCACCAGCATCACGAACCCGAGCAGCAACAGCCCCAGCACCCCGCGCACGATCGGGGTGAGGGTGAGGCTGCCGATCGCGGGCTCCGGCCGCAGGTTCGCCAGGCTCCACGACCCGGAGTCCAGCCACTCGGTCGGCCACCCCTGGACGAGCAGGCTGATGAGCACCGCGCCCACGACGGCCTGCCGCTTCCACTGCTTGGTCGCCACCGCCATCGCGGAGATCGATCAGGGCCCAGCTCAGCGCGAGGACCAGCCGGATGCTGTCGGGCGGGTACACCCCGCCCAGCAGCGCCCGCAGCCACAGGGCCAGGGCCAGCAGCCCGATCGCCGCCTCGGCCGACAGCACGGCCAGCCGGACGATCACCGGCCGCACGCCCAGGTCCACGCTGAACGCGATGGCCGAGCCCGCCGCGGCGACGGCGGCCACCGCCCCGCCGGCCATCAGGGCCTGGCCCGACAGCTGCCCGTGCAGCCACGACCAGATCAGCATGCCCAGCCCGACCAGCAGGCCCAGCCCGGTCACCAGCAGCAGGTCACGGCTGTTCCACGGCGGGCTGGTGGGCAGCACCCGCCCGGCGTGCCGCAGCGTGAGCAGCGGAACGGCGACGAAGAGGATGACGTACGCCACCGGCGACCAGTCCTCCGCGAACAGCGGGATGAGCAGCGTGGGCGCCGCCAGCGCCAGCCCGATGACCAGCTCCCTGTTGGGCAGCCGGGTCCACCAGCCCCGGCCGAGCGAGCGCAGCAGGAAGACGGCGAGCGCTATGGCGGTCAGCACGCCGAGCGCGGTGGCCCAGGAGAAGTCCTCCTCCACGACCACGTCGGCGAACCCGTACGAGTCCGGGGCCAGCGTCATGCTCACCGGATAGACCCCGACCGCGAACGTCAGCCGCTCCTCCTGCTCGTAGTCCGGCGTGATGCCCTCCAGCCGCAGCACGGTCCACTCGCCGGGCAGCACGGTGATCGAGCGTCCGGTCACGATCGGGGGATACGCGCCGGGCTTGCTGAAGTGCACCTTCAGCAACTCGTCCCTCTCCAGCTGCCGCAGCAGCGTCACCGTGAACCTGGCCGTGGTCACCGCACCGTCGGTGGTGAGGACGGGCGCAAGCCGCGTGGTGGGCGCCAGGCCGGTGCCGTCCACCTTGACGGCGCCGAACGCGGCGTCGACGACCTGCTGGAGCGTGCCGGGGAAACCGGCTCCCTGGCGTAACGCCTCGATGAGCGGGTCCTCGCGGCTCATCCGGAGCCGGTGCAGGACGGTGACCTTGAGCTGCCGCTGCCGGGGGTCGAGCCGCCCCTCAGGCACCGGCTCCAGGTCGTCCTCGAGCGCTCTGGTGACCGTCACCTCGGAGGCGGCCCTTCGGGCCCACTTCAGGGTCTGGTCGGCGCGGGCGGCGGCGGCCACCCAGGGGTTGGGCGCTGCGGTGCCCTTGGGCGGCGCAGGCCCCGCCACCGGTCTGGCTGCGATGGTGCACCAAACGATCGCCCCCAAAGACACCAGAGCCAGCCCGAACGCGATTGCCATCCGGAGCTTTCCCACAATTTGGATGATTCTCCGGCATACGCGATTGTTCTAATGTCGCGGGGTCACGGTGTGATTACAGCTGCTCCCATGACAAGTTTTCTTTACGGTGTGACACGGGAGAGTCCATCCATCGCACGTGGCGGAGCTGGCGGGCTTACCGCCCGTACTTACCCGAAAGCCGCGTTTTGCTCGCAAAAAGCGAGCAAAACGCGGCCGGTTTGTGAAATTCCCGTCATCCACGCTTGGCGCGGGCGGCGGCGCGGCCCCGGACGGAGGCGTCGAGCACCAACTTGCGGATGCGCACGGCGTCCGGGGTGATCTCCACGCACTCGTCCTCGCGGATGAATTCGAGGGCCTGCTCCAGCGACAGGTTGCGCGGCGGGATCACCTTCTCCGTCTCCTCGGAGGTGGAGGAGCGCATGTTCGTGAGCTTCTTCTCCTTGGTGATGTTCACGTCCATGTCGTCGGACCGGGAGTTCTCGCCGACGATCATGCCCTCGTAGACCTCGGTCGTCGGGGAGACGAACAGGGTGCCACGCTCCTGCAGGTTGAGCATCGCGAACGCGGTCACCGGGCCCGACCGGTCGGCCACCAGCGAGCCGTTGTTGCGGGTGCGCAGCTCGCCGAACCAGGGCTCGTAGGAGTCGAACACGTGGTGCACCAGGCCGGTGCCGCGCGTCTCGGTCAGGAACTCGGTGCGGAAGCCGATCAGGCCGCGGGCCGGCACCACGAACTCCATCCGGATCCAGCCGGTGCCGTGGTTGGTCATGTGCTCCATGCGGCCCTTGCGCACGGCCAGGAGCTGGGTGACCGCGCCGAGGTATTCCTCCGGGCAGTCGACCGTCAGCCGCTCGACCGGCTCGTGCACCTTGCCGTCGACGACCTTCGTGACCACCTGGGGCTTGCCGACGGTCAGCTCGTAGCCCTCGCGGCGCATCTGCTCCACCAGGATGGCCAGCGCCAGCTCGCCGCGGCCCTGCACCTCCCAGGCGTCGGGCCGGTCGGTGGGCAGCACGCGCAGCGAGACGTTGCCGACGAGCTCCTTCTCCAGGCGGTCCTTGACCATGCGGGCGGTGACCTTCGAGCCCTTGACCTTGCCGACCAGGGGCGAGGTGTTGGTGCCGATGGTCATGGAGATGGCCGGCTCGTCCACCGTGATCAGCGGCAGCGGGCGCGGGTCCTCGGGGTCGGCCAGCGTCTCACCGATCATGATCTCGGGGATGCCGGCGATGGCGATGATGTCGCCGGGGCCGGCCTCCTCGGCCGGCTTGCGCTCGAGGGCGTCGGTCATCAGCAGCTCGGTGATCTTGACGCGCTGGATCGAGCCGTCCGTGCGGCACCAGGCCACCTGCTGGCCCTTGCGCATGACGCCCTGGTGGATCCGGCACAGCGCGATGCGGCCCAGGTAGGAGGAGGCGTCGAGGTTGGTGACGTGGGCCTGCAGCGGCGCGTTCGGGTCGTAGGTGGGCGCCGGGATCGTCGACTTGATGATGTCGAACAGCGGCTCGAGGTCCTCGGAGTCGGGCATCCCGCCGTCCGCCGGGCGCTCCAGGGAGGCCCGGCCGGCCTTGGCGGAGGCGTAGACGATCGGGAAGTCGATCTGCTCCTCCGTGGCGTCGAGGTCCATGAACAGCTCGTAGACCTCGTCCACGACCTCCTTGATGCGGGCGTCGGGGCGGTCGACCTTGTTGATGCACAGGATGACCGGCATCTTGGCGGCGAACGCCTTGCGCAGCACGAACCGGGTCTGCGGGAGGGGCCCCTCGGAGGCGTCGACCAGCAGCACGACGCCGTCGACCATCGACAGGCCGCGCTCGACCTCGCCGCCGAAGTCGGCGTGGCCGGGCGTGTCGATGATGTTGAGGGTCATGCCGCCGTGCTTGACCGCGGTGTTCTTCGCGAGAATGGTGATGCCCTTCTCGCGCTCGAGGTCGTTGGAGTCCATGACGCGGTCGTCGACATCCTGGTTGGCGCGGAATGCCCCGGACTGCCAGAGCATGGCGTCGACCAGCGTGGTCTTGCCATGGTCGACGTGCGCGATGATCGCGATGTTCCGCAGGTCGTCGCGGCTGTTCAAAGGCATGATGACGTCTCGCTCTGTGTCGTGGGGTCGGCCGCGCGAAGTCGCGACCTCATAAGTCTAGTTGATCCCCCCTCATGGCAGGAGCGGGGCGAGATGGCGGTGAGCGTACGCGCGGGCGTCCGCGTAGTTAAGGAGGGGCTCCTCAGGGCCGGGATCGCGCCGGGCGACGTCGTGGGCTGGCCTACATACATAGCCGGTTGCACAATTGTGCGCATGGCAATCGTGGACCGCGTCCTTAGATTGGCGGCATGACCTGGACAGAGCTGGTTATGGCGGCGGCACCGATGCAGGGCGATCAGCCGGCGGTGAGCGACGTCAGGACCGGCGAGGTGCTGTCCTACGCGGCATTCGGGAGACGGGTCACCCGGGCCGCACAGGGATTGCGTGCCCAGGGCCTGCGTTACGGCGACCCCGTTCTGGTCAACGTCCCCCTGGGCGCCACGCTGCCCGTGGCGGTGCACGCCGTGGCCTGGGCCGGCGGGGTCGCGGTGCTCGGGGCCGCCGGCGAGGCCCGCATGATGATCGCCCAGGACCACTACGACCCCGCGGCCGTGAAGGTGGACCAGGTCTTCTCCTTCCGGCCGGCGCCGGGCGCCAGGCCCTTCGCCGAGCTGTTGTCCAGCGGCGCGGTCGAGTTCGGGCCGCTGGCGGGGCCCGCGTTCACGCTCAGCGGCGAGCGGGTGTTCGACAACACCGAGCTGGCGACCGACCTGCGCAGGCTCGCCGCCCGGCTGGTGATCGGCAAGGACGACGTCGTGATCAGCGCGGTGAGCGAGCCGTTCCGTGGCCTGCGGGTGATCGATTTAGCCATGATGTCCGGCGCCCGCGTCGTGGTCGCCCATGAGCCGAGCCTGGTCGGCTGCCGCGTGCTGGCCCAGGAACGCCGGGCCACGATGGTCGTCGCACCGTATGACCTCGCCAGAAGGCTGCTCGGTGACCCCATCCTGCGCGTCGTCGACGAAAGGGCGGTCGTGAGCTCGCTTGGCCTGTGAAAAGTGCGACACTGTGGGAGAGTGTGATCCTTCCGCGACGCAGGGTGAGCACATGCCAGATTCCCCCCGGCACAACCTTCCGGCAGAGCCCAACCGGTTCGTCGGCCGCGAGCGTGATCTCGACGACCTGCACGACCTGTTCGGCGAGACGCGCGTGGTGACGCTGTGCGGGGTCGGCGGCATCGGGAAGACCCGGCTGGCCCTCCAGGTCGCCGCCAGGCTGGTGCCCGCCTTCCCGGACGGTGTCTGGCTGGTCGAGCTGGCCAGGTTCGGCCGCCCGGAGCTGGTGGAGCAGGAGATCGCCGGCGTGCTCGGCGTGCGTGAGGAGGCCGGCCGCCCCCTCCTCGACACCATGACGGCCAGGCTCCGCGACCAGCGCTGCCTGCTGCTGCTGGACAACTGCGAGCACCTGGTCGACAGGTGTGCCGAAGTGGCCGCGGCGCTGGTCGCGGCCTGCCCGTCGCTGCGCGTCCTGGCCACCAGCAGGGAGCCGCTGCGCATCGCCAGCGAGCTCATCTGGCGGGTGCCGCCGCTCGACCTGCCCGACCCGGGCACGCCGGACGCCGAGTCGGTGCAGCTGTTCATGGACCGGGCGGCGGCCGCCGGCACCCGGCTGGGCCCCGAGAGCCTGCCCGACGTGGTGCGCCTGTGCCGGGCGCTCGACGGGCTGCCGCTGGCGCTGGAGCTGGCCGCGGCCCGCACCAGCCTGCTCAGCCCCGGGCAGATCGCCGACCGCATAGACGACCGGTTCTCGCTGCTCACCACCGGCGGCCGCACCGCTCCGGTCCGGCAGCGCACGCTGCTGGCGGCCGTCGAGTGGAGCTACGACCTGCTGTCGGCGAAGGAGCAGGTGCTGCTGCGCAGGTTGTCGGTGTTCGCCGGCGATTTCGACCTCGACCTGGCCGAGCAGGTGTGCGCCGAGCGGCCGATCGGCGCGAGCGAGATCGTCGACCTGCTCGGCGGCCTGGTGGACAAGTCCCTCGTGCTGTGCGACGAGAGCCGCAGGCGCTACTGGCTGCTGGAGACGATCAAGCGTTACTCCGTCGAGCGGCTCGAACAGGCCGGCGAGCGCGAGGTCCTGCGCGAGCGGCACCTCAACGTGCTCTGCGAGCTGCAGGAGCGCCACTTCAACCGGGAGATGGTCGAGCCCGGCGTGCCGTGGTCGCGGCGGCTAGAGGCGCTGACCGCGAGCCGGGCCCTGGTCGACGACCAGCGGGTGGCGCTCGAATGGGCCGCCGAGTCCGGCAACGTGGCCCTGGGCCTGCACCTGTGCCGGACCAGCACGGGCCTGCTGCCCATCGGGGGCAACCTGACGGAGATCGTCGGCTGGATCGAGCGGCTGCTCTCGCTCGATGCCACCGGGGTGTCCGGCGATGAGGTCGCGCACGTCAAGGCCTACCTGGCCTACGGGCTGGAGGCCCGAGACGAGCTGAGCCGGTCGCTGGAGGTGGCGGAGGAGAGCCTGGCCGGGATGGCGCCGGACAACGTGTTCCCGCGCTGCGTCATGCACAGCCTCGTGGTCGTGGTGCTGCTGCGCATGGGCCGGGCCGACGAGGCGCTGCACCACGCGGAGGAGGGCCTGGCCGCCGCCGTACGCTCCGGCGACCTGTGGAACCAGGCGGCGGGGCTGGCCGGGTTGTCGGCGGTGGCCCTGACCCGCGGCCGGTTGCGCGAGGCGCAGCGGTCCGGCGAGGAGGCGCTCGCCCGGGCGAGCGAGCACGGTCACCGCTGGCTGATGGCCAGGACCGCCGCGCAGCTCGGCTCGGTGGCCGAGGCCCGCGGCGACCTGGTGACCGCCAAGGCTCAGTACGAGCGGGCCGTGCCCTGGCTGCGCGAGCTGGGCGGCGATCTGGAGCTGGCGCGCTGCCTGGCCCGGATCGGCAGGGTGGCGGCGATGCTGCACGAGTTCGGCGTCGCGCGGGAGCGGCTGGCGGCCAGCCTCGCACTGGGCCGGGCGACCGGTCAGCGGCAGGGCGTGGCCCGCTGCCTGGTCGGGCTGTCGGTGCTGGCCGAGTACGAAGGCGACCTGGAGGGCGCCGTGCTGGCGGCCGCGGCGGCGGCCACGCTGCGCGAGTCCATCGGCCAGCACTCCGCCACGATCAGGATCGAGGAGCTGCTCGGCCGGGCCCGGACCAAACTGGGCGACGGCCGCACGACCTCGCTGTGGTCGCGGGGCCGGGCGATGAGCCCCGACGACGCCGCCCGCCACGTGCTGGAGGGCGAGCGGCTGGCCCCGCGGACGCCCGTGGCGGCCGAGCCCGTCCGGCACACGCTGCTGACCGCCCGCGAGCTGGAGATCGCCGGTCTGCTCACCCGGGGGCTGTCCAACCGGGCCATCGCGGAGGAGCTGGTGATCAGTCCCGCCACGGTCGCCCGGCATATCGCCAACATCATGGAGAAGCTCGGCTATACCTCGCGGGCCCAGATCGCGGTCTGGGCGGCCGAGCATCCGGGCGCCTCCGGGTAGGGAGTGGCACGCTTCTGCATAGGGATCTGCATATTCCGCCCCATGTGTGCACGAGACGCCCTCCTTACCGTGGGCCACATGGATGAGCGCATCGTGATGGTGGATTCGGGCACCGGCCTGAAGCTCACCGAGGAGCAGTTGGACGAGAGGTCCGCGGTCGCGGCCGTCCAGTTGCGGCGCAGGGGAGTGCGCGCTGGAGACACCGTGCTCATCTGCCTGCCCGTCGGGCCCGACCTGCTGGTGGCGACCGACGCGGTGATCGCCGCGGGCGGCGTCGTCTGGCCCCTGCCCGCCGATCTCGACGCGGCCACGCTTCAGGACCGCATCCAGGAGAGCGGCGCCCGGGTGATGGTCTCCAACGTCCGGCAGGCCCTGGACGCGGCGGACGAATCACGCGTACGGATCATCATGAGCGTCGCCGACCTGAGCGCCTCACATTCGTATCCAGCCGGTCGCTGACTCTGCACGCAAAGTGATCGCATCGGCCCGCCCGGCGGGGGAGACTTGGCGCGAAAGCTGATCCTCCCGCGAGCACCTGGGCCCCGACATGACCGTGCAAGCCCCCCACAACCTCCCCGCAGAGCCCAACCGCTTCATCGGACGCGCGCGTGACGTGTCGGAGCTGAGCGCGCTGGTCCGGGAGGAACGCGTGATCACGCTGAGCGGCGTGGGCGGCATCGGCAAGACCCGGCTGTCGTTGCGCGTGGCGGCGCAGGCGCGGCCCTGGTTCGCCGACGGCGTGTGGCTGGTGGAGCTGGCCCGCCTCGGCAGTCCCGCGCTGGTGGCCGGCGAGCTGGCCGGGGTGCTCGGCGTGCGCGACGAGATCCCGGGGCGGCTGCTCGACGGCCTGCGCGTACGCCTGCGCGACGCCAGCACGCTGATCGTGCTGGACAACTGCGAGCACCTGGTCGAGCACTGCGCCGAGCTGGTGGCGGAGCTGATCGCCGAGTGCCCGGGCCTGCGGTTCCTGCTCACCAGCCGGGAGCCGCTGCGCATCCCGGGCGAGCTGATCTGGCGGGTGCCGCCCCTGGAGCTGCCCGACGCCGACCATCCCGACGCCGAGTCGGTGCTGCTGTTCGTGGAGCGCTCGCTCGCGGCCGGGGCGCGCGGGGTGACCGGCAGCATGGACGACGTCGTACGCCTGTGCCGCGCGCTCGACGGCCTGCCGCTGGCCCTGGAGCTGGCGGCGGCCCGCACCAGCCTGCTGAGCCCCGGGCGGATCGCCGACCGCATCGGCGACCGGTTCAGGCTGCTGACCACCGGCCCCCGCACGGCTCCCGCCAGGCAGCGCACGCTGCTGGCGGCCGTCGAGTGGAGCCACGACCTGCTCATGCCCAAGGAGCGGGTGCTGCTGCGCCGGCTGTCGGTGTTCGCGGGGCTGTTCGACCTGGAGCTGGCCGAGAGGGTGTGCGCCGACGGGGGCGTGCTGCGCCGGGCCGAGCTGCTCGACCTGCTCGCGGGCCTGGTGGACAAGTCGCTGGTGCTGCACCATGGCGGGGCCGGCCGCTACCGCCTGCTGACGACCATCCGCCAGTACGCCGCCGACCGCCTCGCCGAGGTCGACGAGGTCGCGCGCCTGCGTGACCGGCACCTGCGGGTGATCTGCGAGGAGATGGAGCGCTGCTACGAGGGCGGCTCGCTGGACCCCCGGATGCCGTGGCCGGAGCGGTTCGCGTACTTCGCCAGGGGCCGCACCCTGCTCGACGACTGCAGGGCCGCGATCGACCGGGCGGTGGAGTCCGGCAACCCGGTGCCGGGGCTGCGCCTGGCCCGCGCGGCGCTGGCGATCCTGGCCGTGCGGGGCGACCTGGCCGAGAGCGTCGGCTGGCACGAGCGGCTGCTCGCGCTGGACGTGTCGCAGGTGCCCGCCGACCTCCTGGCGGTGGCCAGGGGCGCGCTGGCGTACGGGCTGGAGGCCGGTGACGAGCTGGGCCGCGCCGAGGAGCTCATCGTGCAGGCCATCGAGGAGCAGCGGCGCCACCCGTACACGCACTGGCTGGGCATCACCTACGGCGTGGCGCTGACCGTGTTCTTCCGCACGGGGCAGAGCCGGCGGGCGCAGCTCTGCCTGGAGGAGCTGGAGGCGGCGGCCACCGCCCACGACGACCTGTTCAACCTGGCGACCGTCAGGATCGCCCAGCTCAACGTGGCGCTGTTCCACGGGCGGTTGCGCCGGGCGCAGCGCTACGGCGAGGAGGCGCTCGCCCTGGGCCGGGAGGCGGGTCACCACTGGACGCAGGCCAGGGCGCTGACCCACCTCGGCGCGGTGGCCGAGGCGGCGGGCGACCTGGAGGCCGCCATGTCCTACCACGCGGCCGCGCTGCCGCTGCTGGAGGGCATGGGCAACGTGGTCGAGCTGGCTCGCTGCCGGGCGCAGATCGGCCGGGTGGCGGCCGGGCTGGGCGACCACGCCACGGCCAGGGAGCACGTGGCCGCGAGCCTGGAGCTGAGCAGGCAGTCAGGGCAGCGCAGGGGGATCATGCGCGCGCTCATGGCCCTGTCGGCCCTGGCCCGTGCTCAGGACGACCTGGAAGGCGCCGTGCTGGCCGGTGCGGCCGCCACCGCCCTGCGGGAGTCCATCGGGCAGTTCGGCACTCCTGGGCGCGTTCAGGAGCTTCTGGCGCTCGCCCGCGGCAGGCTCGGCGCGGGCCGGGTGACGCTGCTGTGGGCCCGGGGCATGGAGTGGCCGCCGGAGGAGGTGGCCAGGCGCGTGCTGGACAGCGAGGCCGGGCAGGCGCCGCTGCCGGTCTC
Source organism: Nonomuraea sp. KM90 (assembly GCF_052246675.1). Taxonomy (NCBI): domain Bacteria; kingdom Bacillati; phylum Actinomycetota; class Actinomycetes; order Streptosporangiales; family Streptosporangiaceae; genus Nonomuraea; species Nonomuraea sp. KM90. The sequence continues at coordinate 117,691 of NZ_JBQQCB010000002.1, forward strand.
CGTGGCGGGCCCCCGGTACGGCGGCCTGACCGCCAGGGAGCGGGAGATCGCCGCGCTGCTCACCCGGGGCCTCAGCAACCGGGCCATCGCCCAGGAACTGGTGATCAGCCCGGCCACCGTGGCCCGGCACATCGCCAACATCATGGACAAGCTGGGCTTCGACGCGCGCTCGCAGATCGCGGTGTGGGCGGCCGAGCACGGGATCGACGCCGGGCGTATCTAAGCTCATATCCATGCCTTTCGCGCCCAACTTTCCCGTCATGCTCAGAACCGAGGACGGGGTCCGCATCGACGCCTCGCACACCCCGGCGACCCGCACGTCCGGCCGCACGGACGTGGGCATCGTCGTCGCGCACGGCTTCACCGGCTCCTGGCGGGAACGCACCGCGCGCCGCATCGTGCACGTGCTGAGCGGGTACGGCGGGGTGATCGCGTTCGACTTCCGTGGCCATGGGCGCTCCGGGGGCGAGACCACGGTGGGCGACCTGGAGATCCTCGACGTGGAGGCCGCGGTCCGGCACGCCCGCGTGATCGGCTACACCAAGGTGGCGGTCGTGGGCTTCTCCATGGGGGCGTCGGTGGCCCTGCGGCACGCGGGGCTGCGCGGCGGGGTGGACGCGGTGGTGGCGGTGAGCGGTCCGGCCCGCTGGTACTACCGGGGCACCAGGCCGATGCGCCAGGTGCACTGGGCCATCGAGCAGCCGGTCGGCCGGTTGGCGGCCAGGGTGGCCAAGCGCACGAGGATCGCGCGGGGCCGGTGGGACCCGATCCCCATGCCGCCGCACGAGGCCGCCGCGCTCATCTCGCCGACGCCGCTGCTGATCGTGCATGGGGACGCGGACACGTTCTTCCCGCTGGACCACGCCGAGCAGCTCTACGCCGGCGCGCGGGAGCCGAAGGAGCTCTGGGTGGAGCCCGGCTACGGGCACGCGGAGGCCGCGGCCACCCCCGAACTCGTCCGCCGGATCGGCAAATGGATCTCCTCGAACTTTTCCTGAAGGAAAGACGTCTACCTAGGGCGGATGGAAGGAAACCGCCGGGAGAAAGTCCCTGGGGAAGGAAACCGTCGATGCGGTGGACGTGGGACATACTGCTGTAGTCAGGCGGTTGCCCACAGTGGCCTGCGTCCAGCAGGCCGCTGCGGGCAGCGAGGTTGGCACCTAGCGTCGCGGGGGCGCGCTGGGTGGCATCCGTGCACAAAAGGGCCCCGCAGATTCTTGCGGGGCCCTTCCGTCTCAGCCCAGGCGGGCGATCGTCTTGTACTCGAGGTAGCTGCCGAGGCCCTCGGGTCCCAGCTCGCGGCCGATGCCGCTGGCCTTGAAGCCGCCGAAGGGGGCGTTGGTCTCCAGCATGAAGCAGTTCACGCCGTACGTCCCCGTACGCACCCGGCGGGCCACGTCCATGCCGTGCTCGGTGTCGGCCGTCCACACCGTGCCGGCCAGGCCGTAGTCGCTGTCGTTGGCGATGCGTACGGCGTCCGCCTCGTCCTCGTAGGGGATCACCGACAGGACCGGCCCGAAGATCTCCTCGCGGGCGATCCGCATGTCGTTGGAGACCCCGGCGAAGACGGTGGGCGAGACGTACCAGCCGCGGTCGAACGGCCGGTCCAGGCCGCCCACGACGACCTTGGCGCCCTCGTCCATGCCGATCTTGATGTAGCCCTCGACCCGCTCCTGCTGCCGCTTGGCCACCAGCGGGCCGATGCCGGTTCCCGGGTCGGCGGGGTCGCCGACGGCCTGGGAGCTGACCATGCCCGCGATCGCGTCCACGACCTCGTCGTAGCGCCGGCGGGAGGCCAGGATGCGGGTCTGGGCCACGCACGCCTGCCCGTTGTTCATGAGGGAGGCCATCGACAGGAAGCCCATGCTGGCCGCCAGGTCGGCGTCGTCCAGGATGATCGCGGCCGACTTGCCGCCCAGCTCCAGGCTGACCCGCTTGAGCTGCTCGCCGCAGATGGCCGCGATGCGCCGGCCGGCCGCCGTCGAGCCGGTGAAGGCCACCTTGTCGACGCCCGGGTGCGAGATCAGGTGCTCGCCCACCTCGCGGCCGGCGACCACGATGTTGAGCACGCCCGCCGGCACGCCGGCCTCGGCCGCCCACTCGGCCAGCAGGTACGCGTCCAGCGGCGTCTCGGGCGCCGGCTTGAGCACGATCGTGCACCCGGCCAGGAGCGCGGGCGCGACCTTGGTCATGGTCACGAACTGCGGCACGTTCCACGGCACCACGGCCGCCACCACGCCCACCGGCTCCCTGCGCACGGTGATCGGGCCGAACAGCCCCGGCCGCTGCTCCTCCTGCTCGAACGTCCTGCCCAGCTCGGCGTAGAACTGCAGCATGCCGAGCGGCTGCGGCGCCTGCGCGAGGTTGGAGAACGTGATCGGCGAGCCCATCTCCTCCGTGATGAGCTGGGCCATCTCGGCCTGCCGCTCGTTGTAGATCGCGGCGAGCCGGCCGACGACCTCGGCCCGCTCGGCGAAGGACATCCGCGGCCAGGGCCCGTGGTCGAACGCCTCCCTCGCGGCGGCGACCGCCCGCTCCATGTCCTCGGCCGTGCCTTCCGGCACCCGCCCGACGACCTCCTCGGTGTGGGGGGAGATGACGTCGATCGTCCCGGTGCCCGCGGGGGCCACCCATTCGCCCCCGATGAACAGCGTGTCGTGCTGGCGCATGTCGTGAGCCTCCTGCTTGACCGAATGCTTGCTTGATACCGGTATGCCTCAAGGTGACCGAACCATGTTCTGTCCGGACACGCAAGAGGGGTGCGGCGCGTACGCGCCGCACCCCTCGCGGGCGTCAGCGGGAATCGCCGAGCAGGTGTTGCATGGAACGCTTGACCAGGTCCGTACGCTTGGCCAGGTCGCTCACGGTCTCGACGCCGAAGCCGAGGTAGACGGTGTCCTCCGTGACGATGCCGCCGCCCTCCTCGAAGAGCTGGTCCGTACGGAACCAGTTGTTGATCGACGGCGAGGAGCCCTCAGGCGGTGCCCCGACGGCCCAGCCGCCCAGGTCCGACTCGAACGAGGTCGACTCGGCCGCCGTGCCGTCCAGGGTGACGGCGAAGTCGTCCAGGAAGACGCCCGCGCCCTGGGTGGCCCAGTCGCTGATGTAGGAGATGGAGATCTCGACCTGCTTGCCCGCGTACGGGGTCAGGTCGATCTTCCACTGCTGCCAGCCGCCCGAGTTGCCGGAGGCCGCGTGCCACGCGCCGGAGGTGCCGGTCGGCTCGCAGTTCACGCCCTGGTAGCGCTGCGTGAACGGGTGGATCGTGCGCCAGCCGCCGCTGTTCTCGGTCAGGCAGCTGTCGCCGGCCTCCTGGGTGGTGTGCCCGTTGGCGTCCGGCAGCGTGGTCCAGTCGTCGCCGCCCGCCGTCCGGGCCTCGACCGTCAGGAAGTCCCAGGCGGCCTCGGTGTCGTACGAGGTCCAGAACGACAGGTCGCCGCTGGTCCGGCCGGTCAGATCGATGGTCTTGGTCAGCCGCTTCCACGAGACGTCGGCGATGCCGCTGTAGACGTCCCAGGAGCCGGTGTGCGGGTCGAAGGGGCCGCCCGGGCGTACCCACTTGACCTGGGCCGAGCTGCTGAACAGGGGGAACTGCTGGGCGGGCAGGATGGCCGAGGTCGCGACGAACGAGTTGGTGTGGCTCGGCTCGATCGTGGCGCTGAAGCCGTCGAACTTCCCGCCACTGCCCTGCAGCGCGAACGGCTGACCGGTGGCGTGGTCGGTGCCCGCGTCGTCGAAGAAGACGTAGGCGCCCAGGTAGTACTGCTGGAAGTCGTTGAACACCGGGATGCAGGGCGGGTCGTCGTCCACCGTGCACTCGGGGTTCTCGGGCTGGTCGGGCTCGTAGTAGTAGGAGCCGTTGAAGTTGGCCGCGTACGAGGGGTACTTGCCGGCGTGCAGCAGCTTGCCGCCCTCGTTCAGGTAGTCGCGGACCGCCAGCTCGGTGTCCACGCCGCCCTTGGACGTCGTGCCCGGCACCTGGCCCTGCGACCTCGGGATGATGTCGTCGCCGGTCTCCCAGACCACCGCGTCGTAGTGGCTGAGCACGCCCAGCGGGTGCGGGGCCTTGCGGCCCATCTTGTCCATGTCGTACACGTCGGAGCTGTAGCCGGCGGCCTGGAGGGCGGCGGCGTACTCGTCGGCGTACTTGGCCTCGGTCACGCCCTGCGCCGGGCTCAGGCCGGTGACGTCCTCGGTGGCCAGGATCAGCACCTTGCCGCCGATGTCCGTGGCGACCGTGTAGGTGAAGTCGGCGCTCCTCTTGCCGATCGAGCTGAACCAGACCTTCACCTTGTCACCCGGCCGGGTGCCGGTGATCTTGCCGCGCAGGCGGTGGTAGTAGCGGTTGTAGCCCTTGCCGTACCGCTCGCCGCCCTTCCACTCGCCGGTCAGGACGGTCTTGGTCCGGCCGCCGTTGACCTGGTAGTTCAGGAAGACCGGGCCGAGCTTGCGCTTGGCGTTGACCTGGACGACCTGGTCCCGGCCGTAGCTGAACTCGAACGGGTCGAGCTCGAAGTCGGGCGTCCTGTTGCCCAGATGGGTGACCGGCTCGACCGGGTTGACCGCGGACCTGGCCACGTCGAGCGCGAACGGCAGGTTCTTCTCGAACTCCGCCTGCACCAGCGCCTCGTCGTCGGGGAAGACGAAGCCGCAGCCGTCGCAGCCCTCGTTGAGCTCGGGCGTCCACGACAGCGTCCCGTACTGGAAGTGGGCCTGGTCGTTGGTGTCGCCGTTGGTGGTGTACAGCTCGGCGCCGAGGTCGGGGTCGAAGCCGGGGACGGCCGGGTTGGCGTCGTCGCCGGTGAGCGCCTCGTAGATGGGGTTGTCCGCGGTCTCCGTGGCGATCTGCACGCCCATCGGGTAGAGCAGCAGCGGGCCGTACGAGTGGTAGTTGAGCTGCATCTCGAACTTGACCCGCCGGAGCAGGCCGTCCAGGCCTTCGTCTCCGGCTCGCTGGCCGGGCCGGTGCCGCGGTAGGTGTCGCTGCTGGGGATGCTCGACGAGCCTTCCTCGTCGTAGTGGAAGTTCGTGGGGAAGTTCCGGTTCGGGTCCACGCCGTCGCCGCGGGTGATCTGGCCGTCGCCGTTGTTGTCGCGCAGGTTCTTGCGCCACAGGCGGTTGCCCTCGGTGAAGGTGAAGTCGTACCCGTCGGGGTTGGCCACCGGCACGAACCACAGCTCGGTCTTGTTGAGCAGGTCCCTGAGCGCGCCCTTGTTCGCGACCACGTGCTTCAGCAGCCGCATGTCCACCTCGGTGGAGATCCACTCGCGGGCGTGCTGGGTGGCCGAGAAGAGGGTCGAGGGCTTGAGTCCGTCGGGCAGCAGCCTGGCGCCCGTGCTGACCTTGACGGCCAGGATGTCCTGGCCCTGCAGCGACTTGCCGATCGACTGGAGCTTGACGACGTCCTTGTTGGCCTTCGCGATGGCCTTGAGCTGGTCGGCGATGCCGCCGGGCTCGGAGTAGGACTTGAAGACGGTGTAGCCGCCGGCCGCCTGGGCCCTGGCCGCTTCGAGCTGGGTCTGGCCCTGCGGGTTGCGCACGGGCTCCGGTTTGTGGCCGAGCTTCTCCAGGACGTCGAGGTCCGCCTGGGCGGCGGTCAGCTCGATGTGCTCCTTGTCGCCCTTGGACTGCTGCTGGACGACGTCGAAGCCCTTCTCCCTGAGCGTCTGGGCGGTGCCCGGCGGGCTTTCTAGCTGGTACAGCTCGATGCGGTCGCGGGCCGGCAGGGGGTCCACGGACGCCTCGGCGGTCGTGGCCACGAGAGAGGTGCCTAAGCCGAGGATGACGGCCGCGGCGAGGGTTAATGATCGAGACACGGTCTGCCCCTTCGCAGAGACGGAATCGATCGCCATCTCAGACCTTTGGAGCGATCTATACAAGGCCCAACTTTTCGCCGCACCCCAATTTGGACAAAAGCCTAAAAACCTCACCAAAGGTGCGGCAGTTCGGGCGTTCAGATGACAGGAATCAAGATCATCTTCTATAGTTTCGGTCCGTCTATGAGGGGAGGGGACGGGTGTGAGAATCTGGCGGCTCGCCGTTCTTGTCGCCGTCCTCGCCGGGCTGGTCGCACTGCCCACCCCACCGCCCGCCGCGGCCGATCCCAGCCCTGCTGAGCTGCGCAGACTCACCAAGCAGGCGGAGCGCCTCGAGGAGCTCTACCGGGGTCAGATCCAGAGCCTGGAGGACATCAAGCTCCAGGCGAAGAAGGCCACCGACACCTCCGGCAACCTGGAGGCCCAGCTCAGGGCCGCCCAGGCCGAGGTGACCCGCATCGCCCAGACCTCCTACATGGTGGGCCCCATCGACGGCATGCAGCTCCTCGCGCCCAGCACGGACCCGTACAAGATGCTGGGGCAGGCCGCCAACATGACCTACATGGCCAACGAGCGGGCCAAACGCGTCGAGAGCATCAAGAAGCTGATCGACAAGTCCAAAGATGCGAAGGTCAACGCCAGCGAGAAGATCGAGAAGCTGCGCAAAGAGATCAAGGTCATGCAGGGCAAGCGTGACGAGATCGAGAAGCTGCTCAACAAGTACGGCTTCCAGCAGCCCGGCGGCTCCGAGGGCCTGACGCCGCGCATGATCTCGGTCCGCGCGGAGATCATGCGGAACTTCCCCATGAGGTACGGCGTCGGCTGCCTGCGCCCGGGCGACCCCGGTGAGCACGGCAAGGGCCGGGCCTGCGACTTCATGATGTCCAGGGGCGGCACCGTGGCCGGCGGGGCCGACGCCGCCAACGGCGACGCGCTGGCCGCCTGGCTCATCAAGAACGGCCCCCGGCTCGGCGTGATGTACATCATCTGGAAGCAGCGCTACTACGACATCCGGTCAGGCGGCGGCTGGGACCCGATGTCGAACCGCGGCGGGGCCACCGCCAACCACTACGACCACGTTCACGTGTCGGTGTTCTGACCCTTCAGGAACTCCTTGAACCAGTGGTAGGACCGCTTCGGGGTGCGCCGCTGGGTGGCGAAGTCCACGTGCACGAGGCCGAACCGCTGGTGGTAGCCCTCGGCCCACTCGAAGTTGTCCAGCAGCGACCAGACGAAGTAGCCGCGCACGTCCACACCCTCGGCCATGGCCTGCCGCACGGCGGCGATGTGCCGGTCGAGGAAGTCGACGCGGGCCTCGTCCTCGATCGTGCCGTGCTCCGTGGGGGTGTCCGGCTGGGAGCAGCCGTTCTCCGTGATCAGGATCGGCGGGAGCGCGGCGCCGTAGCGGGACTTGAGGCCGGTCAGCAGCTCGCGCAGGCCGTCGGGGACGACCGGCCAGCCGAAGGCCGTGGTGGGGTGGCCGGTGATGCCCGCGTCGGAGAAGGGGAGCCCGTCGCCGGTGGGGGCGGCTATGCGGGTCGGGTTGTAGTAGTTGATGCCCAGGGCGTCCAGCGGGGCCGCGATGGTCGCCAGGTCGCCGTCCCGGATGAAGTCCAGGCTCGGGGTGTAAGCCGACAGGTCCGGATATCTGCCGAGAAGTATGGGGTCGTTGAACAGGCGGTTGTGCAGGACGTCGTACGCGTCGGCCGCCTTCAGGTCGGGCTCCTCCTGCGAGGCCGGCCAGACCGGCGTGCAGTTGTTGGTCAGCGCCACCTGGCGCGCGCCCGCCGCCCTGAGGGCCTGGACGGCCCGGCCGTGGGCGAGCAACTGGTGGTGGGCGGCGGGGAGGGCGTCGGTCATGAGGAACCGGCCGGGGGCGTGGACGCCCATGGCGTAGCCGAAGGCCATGTGGACGAACGGCTCGTTCAGCGTGATCCACAGCGGGACGCGGTCGGCCAGGCGGGCGGCGACCGTGGCGGCGTAGTCGGCGAAGAGCTCGCAGACGTCGCGGTTCAGCCACCCGCCGCGGTCCTCCAGGGCCTGCGGCAGGTCCCAGTGGAACAACGTGGGCACCGGTTGCACCCCGGCCGCCAGCAGGGCGTCCACCAGGCGGTCGTAGAAGTCCAGGCCCCGCTCGTTCACCTCGCCCGAGCCCAGCGGGAGGACGCGCGGCCAGGCGATCGAGAAGCGGTAGGCGTTCACGCCGAGGCCCGACATGAGCGCGACGTCCTCGCGCCAGCGGTGGTAGTGGTCGCACGCCACGTCCCCGGTGTGCCCGTCCCTGGTGCGGCCGGGCTCGCGGGCGAAGGTGTCCCAGACGGACTCGCCCCTGCCGTCCTCGCCGGTGGCCCCCTCGATCTGGTACGCGGCCGTGGCCGTACCCCACAGGAACATCCCTGGCCTCCACTGCTACGCGAGTAAGGCTCATGTTAACTGAGGCCAAAGTCCCTGACTTCAGCTCCCGGAAATGCGTCAGGATGGGGACATGACCAGTACCTTGCGCCGCCGCCCCGCTCAGCGCCGGAGTGTCGAGCGCGTCGAGCGGATGCTCGACGAGTGCGCGCTCCTGCTCGACGAGGTCGGCTACGAGGCGCTGACCACCAAGGAGGTCGCGCGCCGGGCGGAGGTGCCGATCGGCACGTTCTACCAGTTCTTCCGCGACAAGCAGGGCCTGGTGCGGGCGCTGGCGCGGCGCAACCTCGAGGCGTTCCTCCAGCGGATCATCGAACGCATCCCGCTGGCCGACCTGGGCCACTGGACCGACCTCGTCGACCTCGCCATCGACGAGTTCGTCGACATGAAGCGCACCACGCCCGGGTTCGCGGTGGTGGACTTCGGCGAGGTGCTCACCGCCCCCGGCGGGCCGAGCGTCGAGGGCAGCAAGCGGGCGCTCGACGAGACGCACGAGAACAACGTCGTGGTGGCCGAGCGCCTGCGCGCGCTGACGCTGGAGCTCCTGGACGCCCCCGTGGGCCCGGGGCTCGACCGGGCGCTGCTGGTGGCGGTCGAGGCCACGGACGCGGTGCTCAAGCTGGCCTTCCGGGCCGACCCGGGCGGCGCCCCGGAGCTCATCGCCGAGTGCAAGCTGCTGGTCCGCCGCTACCTGGCCGACCACCTTCCCTGATCGCCGCCGGCGGCGTCCGGACAGGCGGCGACCGGACAGGCGGCGGCCAAACAGGGGGCGTCTAACAGGCGGCGTCCATGCGGGCGCGCAGCTCGGCGTCCAGCTTGAGGCCCGACGCCCCGATGGCCTCCTCCAGCTGCTCCATCGTGGACACCCCCACGATGGGCACGACCCCGCCGGCCATGAGCCAGGCCAGGACGACCTGGTTCGGGGTGGCGCCCAGCTCGTCCGCCACCTCGTGCAGGACGGCCAGGCGCCGCGTCGTGCCCGGGTGGTCGTAGATGTCGGCGATCGGCCGGTCGGGTCGCGTGTAGGCGCCGAACATCAGCGTGTTGTACGCCCACAGCGTCAGGTCCGGCTCCGCGGCCAGGTAGTCGAGCGTCTCGTCCGAGACCAGCGTGTGCCCCGCCTCGGCGGGCCTGGTGTTCGGCCGGGGACGCAGGTAGGTGTGGCGGAGCTGGAGGTAGGTGTAGGGCATCCAGCCGCGCGCGCCGGAGACGTTCCTGGCCCGCTCCAGCCGCCAGGCGGCCATGTTGCTGGCGCCGAGGCTACGGATCTTGCCCGCCCGGGCCAGCTCGTCGAACGCCCCCAGAGTCTCCTCGATCGGGACGGAACGATCCTCGATGTGCGACCAATACACATCGATGTAGTCCGTCCCCAATCTCCTGAGGCTGCCCTCCGCGCCCCTGGCGACGGTCGCCGCGGACAGCCCCTCCGCCGAGTCGAGGGTGGTGTCGCCGGGGACGGTGGGCCGGGCCCCGACCTTCGTGCTGATGAAGACCTCCTCCCGGTTGCCGCGGGCGGCCAGCCACGCGCCGATGGCCAGCTCGCTCTCGTCGCCCGAGCGGCCCGCCACCCAGAACGGGTAGTTGTTGGCCGTGTCGAGCATGGTGCCGCCGGCCTCCTGGAACCGGTCCAGGATGGCGAAGGTCTCCTGCATGCCGACGGTGGTGCCGAACGGAATCGTGCCGAGTGCGATGTTCATGGGGCCGACTCTGAGAGCTGGAGCGCACTCCATGTCAAGCCTCTCCTTTCGGTTGACCTGGAGTGCACTCCAGGTGGGATCCTGAGGGGTGTGAGCGTGTACACACCTGCGGAAGTCGTCGAGGAAACCGGCTTCAGCATCGACACCCTTCGCTACTACGAGAAGATCGGGCTGCTGGAGCGCATCGGCCGGAACGCGGCCGGACAGCGCCGGTTCAGCCAGGAGGACGTCGGCTGGCTGGGCATGGTGCGCTGCCTGCGCGACACGGGCATGCCCATCGCCACGATGTTGCGCTTCGCCGAGCTCGTACGCGCCGGCGACCACACGATCCCCGACCGCATCAAGCTCCTGGAGGAGCACGACCGGCAGGTCCAGGCCCAGATCGACAACCTCGCCGAGCGCCAGCGCTACATCCACCACAAGATTTCCTACTACCGCAGCGTCCTCTAGCCCCGCCTTTGCGGCCAGGTTGCTAAACCAAGATCCATGGCTGCATCGAGGGCGAGATGGATCAACGTCCCGCTGCTCCGCGTCGCCAGGCTGTGCGCGGCGATGCTGTTCGTGCTGCTGGCGCACGTCACCCTCATCCAGGCGTTCGGCTCGTCCGCGCTCAACGCCGACCGCAGGAACGAGCGGCCGCTGATCGACAGGTACGCCCACCCGCGCGGCGACATCCTCACCTACGACGGCACGCCCATCGCCACCAGCCTGCCGAGCGGCGGCGGCCCGTACCATTACCGGCGCGTCTACCGGCACGGCGAGCAGTACGCGGCCGTCACCGGGCACGTGTCGCTGCATCGCTCGACCGGCATCGAGCAGGCGCAGGACGGGGTGCTGTCGGGGGACGACGCCAAGGTCAAGGTCAGGTCGATGGTCCGGGAAGGAGGCGTCGAGGGGGCCGACGTCAGGCTGACGATCAGCGACCGGGCGCAGCGGGCCGCGTACGAGGGACTGGCGGCGACCGGGGTCCCTGGGGCGGCGGTGGCCATCGACCCGGCGACCGGGGCGATCCGGGCGCTGGCCACGTACCCGTCGTACGACCCGAACGGCCTGACCACGTTCGACCGGGCCCGGCTCGCCGAGGAGACCCGGCGGCTGCGGCGGGCGCCCGCGCAGCCGCTGCTCAACCGGGCGCTGAACCAGCTCTATCCGCCCGGGTCCACGTTCAAGCTGGTCACCACGGCGGCGGCGCTGGCGTCGGGCGAGTACACCCCGTCCGCCCTGGTGGACGCGCCGGCCCGGCTGCGGCTGCCGGGCACGCCCACCTACGTGCACAACGCGAGCAACTGCGGGAGCGCGCGCCCGACCCTCATGTACGCCTTCCAGATGTCCTGCGACACGGCGTTCGCCAACATCGGGCTGCAGGTCGGGCAGGACCTCCTGCGGGACCAGGCGGAGGCGTTCGGGTTCAACGCGACGGGCCTGCGGATCCCGCTGACCGCGACGCCCAGCCACTACCCGCCGACGATGGACCGGTCGCAGACGGCGCTGGCGGCCATCGGCCACCACGACAACCGGGTGACGCCGCTGATGGTGGCCATGCTGTCGGCGGCGGTGGCGAACCACGGGGTGCTGATGCGGCCGTATCTGGTGGAGGAGGTCCGGCTGGCGGACGGCTCGGTGATCAACCGGGCGGGTCCGGTGCCGTACCGGACGGCCGTGTCGCCGGAGCTGGCCCGGTATCTGGCGGCGATGATGACGATGGTGACGCACGCGGGCGGCACCGGGGCGGGGGCGGCGATCCCCGGGGTGCTGGTGGCCGCGGAGGCGGCCACGTCGCAGGCCGTGCCGGGGACGGGCGACCACGCGCTGGTCACGGCCTTCGCGCCGGCGGAGGCGCCCGAGGTGGCCGTGGGGGTGGTGCTGGAGCGGCCGGGGGAGCGGGCGGACGCGGTGTCGGCCATCGCCCGGGGGATCATCGAGGCGGAGCTGTCGTGAAGGATCAGCGGTAGGCCGTGGCCTGGAGGGTGTAGAGGCCGTCGAGGGACATCAGGGTGTCGTGGTCGCCCTGTTCGGTGATCTGGCCGTGGTCGAGGACGTAGATGCGGTCGGCGTAGCGGACGCTGGCCAGGCGGTGGGTGATGAGCAGGACGGTGCGGCCGTCGGAGTGGGCGCGGATGCGTTCGAAGAGGGCGTGTTCGGCGCGGGCGTCGAGGGCGGCGGTGGGTTCGTCGCAGATGAGCAGGGCGGCGTCGCGGTGGAAGCCGCGGGCGACGGCGATGCGCTGCCATTGGCCGCCGGACAGCTCGTGGCCGTCTTTGAAGCGGCGGTCCAGCAGGGTGCGGTAGCCGTGGGGGAGTTCGGCGATGACGTCGTCGGCGCCGGCCACGGCGGCGGCGGCGTGCAGGGCGGGTTCGCCTTTGCCGGTGCCCATGGTGATGTTGTAGCGGGCGGTGAGGGGCCAGCGGGTGTGGTCCTGGGCGATGACGGCGGTGCGCAGGCGGAGCTCTTCGGGGTTGACCTGGCGCAGGTCGGTGTCGTCCCAGCGGACGGTGCCGGTGTCGGGTTCGTAGAGGCCCGACAGGATCTTGGCGAGGGTGGTCTTGCCGGAGCCGTTCTCGCCGACGAACGCGATCACCTCGCCGCGTTTGAGCTCGATCGAGACGCCGCTGAGGGCCGGTGACTCGGCGCCGGGGTAGGTGAAGGTCACCTCTTCCGCCGTTATGCGGTCGAAGGTCTCCGGCATGGGCTCGTGGCGGTCGCAGGGGAGGCGGTGTTCGGCGTCGGCGCAGAACTCCAGGAAGTCGGTGAAGTAGAGGCCCTCCTCGTAGAGGCGGTTCGTGGCGTACATCAGGTTGCCCAGCGAGGTCTGGGCCGAGCGGATGGCCAGCACCGCGGTGCCCGCCACGGCCAGTGGGATCGCGGCGACGGCCAGCAGGACGCCCAGGGCGCCGTAGACCAGGGCCGCGCCGAGGCCGCCGAGCGCCTCCCCGGCCAGGCGGGCGAGCATCTGGCGTCTGGCCAGGCCGAGCATGACGTCCTGCTCGGCCTTCGCCACCGCGTCGTACATGCGCAGCAGGAAGCCGCGCATCGTGAACGAGCGCACCTCGGCCGCCGGCTCGCGCTCCGCCAGCAGCTCGCCGATGATCCACTTGCGGCGGTTGGCCGGGATGAGGGCGTAGAGGGTGGCGTAGCGCATCTTGGCGCTGCGGACCATGGCCCAGGCGTCGGGCAGCACGGCCAGCAGCAGGAGCGGGAGCAGCACCGGGTGCAGCACGCCGAGCACGCCCGCCACCGCGACGATGCCGACGGCGGCCGTGACGACGTCGACGGCCGCGCTCACCACCGAGTCGGCCATCATCACCCCGCGCAGCCTGGCGCGCTGCAGCGCGTCGTGGAACTCCGGGTCGTCGTAGGACACCAGGCTGACGCGGCTGGTCAGGCCGTAGAGGCGCTCCTCCGTCAGGCGGGTGACCTGCGGGTCGAGGCGCGACTGCGCCCAGCCGGCCCCGGCCTGCGTCACCGTGCGCAGCACCGCCGCCGCGCCGACCAGCGCCAGGCTGGGCAGCGCCGCCATGACGCGGTCGGGCGTCGGGCCCTCGCTGAACAGGGCGGTCAGCACGCCGGTGGTGGCCAGCAGGCCGAACGCGGTGAACACACCGCCGAGCAGGTTGAGCACGACCGTGGCCACCGCGTCGCGCGGGCTGGCCCGCCAGGCCATGCTCATCGCCTGGCCGACCAGGGAGGGCAGCCTTCTGGCGATGGTCAGGAAGCCGACCTCGGCCAGCTTGTCCGTATGGGCGTGCCAGTCGGAGAAGGAGATCTCACCGAGCTCGAGCGGCTCATCGGCCATGCCTTGAGTGTGCCCACCGGTGCTGACACTTCTCCATCGAATATGTCTGGGCGCGGCGCGTAGTTGGTGACACACTCACAGTGATGCTGCGATCCGTGGACTTCGCCAACCTGCCGGCCGAGCCGAACACCTTCGTGGGCCGGGAGTCCGATGTGGATGAGCTCGTGCACCTGATGCGCGTCTCGCGCGCCGTGACCCTGTGCGGCGCGGGCGGCATCGGGAAGACCCGGCTGGCCCTGCGGCTCACCGCCAGGATCGCCTCCTCCCATCCGGGCGGTGCCTGCCTGATCGAGCTGGCCGACCTGGAGAAGGGCGCGCTCAGGGGGCACGTCGCCGCCGCGCTCGGCATCGCGGGCGACCTGGCCGAGACGATCGGCGACCGGCGCGTGCTGCTGCTGCTCGACAACTGCGAGCCGGTCATCGGGGAGTGCGCCGAGCTGTGCCGCGACCTGCTGAGCGCCTGTCCCGGGGTGACGGTGCTGGCGACCAGCCGCGAGCCGCTGCGGGTGCCGGGAGAGACGGTGTGGCGGGTGCCGCCGCTCTCGGTGAGCGGGCCGGAGAGCGAGGCGGTGCGGCTGTTCGTGGCCAGGGCCACCGCCGCCAGGCCCGCGTTCGAGCTGACCGAGGAGACGCGGCCGCTGGTCGTGGAGCTGTGCCAGGCACTCGACGGGCTGCCGCTGGCGATCGAGCTGGCCGCCGCCATGGTCCGGGTCCTGTCCGTGGGGCAGCTGGTCGAGCGGCTCGACGACCGGTTCAGGCTGCTGGCGGGCGGTGCCCGCACCGCTCCGGCCCGGCACCGTACGCTCAGGGCCACGGTGGACTGGAGCTACCGGCTGCTCTCCCCGCAGGAGCGGCTGCTGCTGCGCCGTACGGCCGCCTTCCGCTCCTCCTGGACCCTCGACCTGGCCGAATGGGTCTGCTCCGGCCCGGGGCTGGCGGAGGAGGAGGTGCTGCCCAGGTTGTGCGACCTGGTGGACAAGTCGCTGGTGGCCCTCGACGGGGAGGTCGCCGGGCAGGCGCGTTACCGGCTGCTGGAGACCGTCCGCGAATACGCGCTGGAGCAGCTCGTCGAGTCCGGCGAGGAGGCCGAGCTGCGGCGCCGGCACCTGACGGCGCTGGCCAGGCTGTCGGGGCGGGTCAGGGAGGCGCTGGCCCCGGGGGCGCGCACGTCGTGGCCCGTGGTCGAGCGCTACATCAACCTGTTCGACGGGCTGAAGGCCGAGGTGAGCTCCGCCTGCGACTGGTCGATCGCCATCGGCATGCCGGAGGCCGCCCTCGGCCTGCTGACCGACCTCCGCTTCCTGCTGATCGGCAGCGGCCGCAAGCTCGACATGGCCGAGCGGCTCGACCGGCTGCTCGCCCTCGACGCCCCGCAGGTGCCCCAGGCGCTGCGCGGGCAGGCCACGATCCTGCGCGGCGAGCTGGCGCTGGCCGCCGGCGACGTCGAACCGGCCCTGCGGCACGCCCGCGCCGGGCTCGACCTGTGCGCCGCCGCCAAGGACGTGTACGGCGAGGCCGTCGGCACGATCGTGCTGGCCCAGCTCACCGGTGAGCAGGAGGCGCTGAACCGCGCGCTGGAGACGGCCAGGCGGTCCGGCGACCTCATCCTGGAGTCGCTGGCCCACGGCACGAGGGCACGCTTCGGCCTGGACCAGGGACGCCTGCACGAAGCCCAGCGGGGGTTCCAGGAGGTGCTGTCGATCAGCGAGGAGCTCGACAACCACTACGGCCAGACCTTCGGCCACATCGGCCTGGCCCAGGTCGCCAGGCGGACCGGCGACCCCGCCGCCGCCAGGCGGCACTACGAGTCGGGGCTGCGCCTGCTGCGGCACGTGGACGCCAGGCAGCACATCGTGAGCTGCCTGGCCGGGCTCGGCCGGGTGGCGCTGGACCAGGGCGACCTGGTGGAGGCCAGGGCCCGGCTCACCGAGGCGCTGGTGCTGAGCCGGGACGCGGGCCTGCGCGCCGGCATCGCCAGGCGGCTGAGCACGTGGGCCGGCCTGGTCACGGCCGAGGGCGACCACCGGCGGGCGGTCCTGCTGGCGGCGGCCTCGGTGGCGCTGGGCGGGCGGCAGCCGGACGCGCGTACCGAGGACGTGCTGCGGCCCGCCAGGGAGAGTCTCGGCGAGGCCGTCGTCGGCGTGTTGTGGGCCGAGGGCACCAACCTGACCGCCGACCAGGCGGTGGCCTGCGCGCTCGACGGCGCGCTGCCCGCGCCGCCGGCCGTGCCGGTCGTGCCGGTCAACCAGGACAGCAGGCTCACGGCCCGGGAACGGGAGATCGCCGAGCTGGTGGCCAGAGGGCTCAGCAACCGGGCGATCGCCGACGAACTGGTCATCAGCCCGGCCACGGTCGCCCGCCACGTGGCCAACATCCTGGCCAAGCTGGGCTTCTCCACGCGTACACAGATCGCCGCATGGGTGATCGGCAGCCGCTGAATCACCTGCCTGTCTACACATCCCGGTTACATCGTCGAATGGCCATGTCAGCGCATGTGCCGTGGCCCTCTGCACGCCTACCGTTCTTCCTGTGATCGACCGCACCGCGCGTTCCTCGCCCCTCGCGACGGGGTCGCCGCGGCCGATCGGTCGGGGACGTCACGCGTCCATGCGGAGCCGGGCCTTCTCGGAGGGGTGGGGGCCTGGCTCCGGGCGCGTGACAGCGGGCTCGAGTCGCGCAGGGCTCGGGCCCGCCCCACCCGCGAATGCACAACCGCCTACATACATCGGTGGATGTTGCGGCCGCCCCGGCGGCCGTACCTTGTCGGGCATGAAGCCCACCGCCTCGACCACCGGCACCGTGATCCACGAAGTGTTCCGCCGGGCCTACGAGCGCGGCGACCGCCCTGCCCTCATCGATCTGCGGGGCGGCCACGTCTATGGCTACCGCAGGCTGGTGACCGAGGTGACCAGGGCGGCCTCCGGGCTCGTCCGCAGGGGCGCCCGGCGGGATCAGGTGGTCGGGGTGCACGTCTCCACGGCCGGCGCGCAGACGCTGGCGGCGCACACGGTGGTGGCCGCCGGTGGGGTGGCCACGCCGATCGATCCGGCCCTGGGCGCGGCCGAGGTGGCGGCGTGGCTCCTGGAGTGCGACGCCCGCACGCTGATCACCACGCCGGACCTCGCGGAGACGGCGATCCTGGCGGCCGAGCGGTCCCGCGTGCGCCAGGTCGTCTCGCTGGGCCCGGCGCTCGACACGATCGACTTCCGCTGCCTGCTCACGCTGGAGCCCACCGCGCTGCCCGCGCTCGACGCCAAGCGCCAGGACGCGCTCCTGCTCGCCGGCGGCCGCCGCCTGTCGCACGCCGACCTGCTGGCCAGGATGGCGGAGCTCGACCTGCCCGTACGCCTGGCCGAGTCCGACGTCGTGCTGACCACGTGGCTGCCCGACGGCGGCTGCGACCTGCTGGCCCTGGTCGGGCTCGGGGTCTCGAAGGGCGCGCTGGTGGTCGCCGCCGACGGCGGCGATCTTCCCGGCACCAGCTACGACTTCGGTGTCACCGTGGTGACGGGCCCCGGCGGGACGCTGGAGCGGCGCGGCTGAGAGCGCTCTCTACCGAAGGCGCCGAATATCCCGAATATGCGGAGCTGTTACCGCCCATCCCTTGACGACGTGCGGCGGAAAGTGGGTTGATAGCCGTTGTTGACAACGTTGTCAGAATCACCAACTTCGGGGGGCTTCGAAGGGATGGTGTGGGATGCGACGGTGGTTAGCGGCCCTATCGATCACGATGGTGAGCGTGCTGGGCCTGGCGGCCTGTGGCAGCGGCGACGGCGGTGGGCAGGCCACAGGGGCGCCCGCAGCCAGCGGCAGCGGCGAGAAACAGCAGGTTGAGGTCTTCTCCTGGTGGACGGGCCCCGGTGAGGCCGACGGCCTGCAGGCCATGAGAAAGATCTTCGAACAGCAGAATCCGAATTACACCTTCTTCGACGCCGCGGTGGCCGGTGGCTCGGGCGACAAGGCCAAGGCGCTGCTGCAGTCGAAGCTCCAGGCGAACACCCCGCCCGACACCTTCCAGGGGCACGCGGGCGCCGAGTTGCAGGGCTACATCAAGGCGGGCAATCTCGAGGACCTGACCTCGCTCTATGACGAGCTGAAGCTCAAGGACGTCTTCCCCGCGCAGCTCGTCGAGCAGATCAGCGTGGAAGGCAAGATCTACTCCGTGCCGGTGAACATCCACCGCTCGAACGTCATGTGGTTCAACCCGACCGTGCTCAAGGACGCCGGGGTCACGGGCGCGCCCAAGACGATCGAGGAGTTCATCGCGGCCCTGGAGAAGGTCAAGGCCAAGGGCAAGGTCCCGCTGTCCATCGGGTCCGAGTGGACGGTCACCCACCTGCTGGAGAGCGTGCTGCTCGGCTCGCTCGGCACCGACGCCTACAACGCGCTGTTCAAGCCGGGCGCCGACTGGAACAGCCCGCAGGTGACCACGGCGCTGCAGAACTTCGCCAAGATCATGACGTACGCGGGCGACCCGCAGGACGACTGGCAGCCCGCGGCCAAGCAGGTGGCGGACGGCGAGGCGGCGTTCAACATCATGGGCGACTGGGCGTACGGCTACTTCCACAACCCGCCCGAGGGCGGCCTGGGCAAGACCTCGAAGACGGACTTCGACTGGGCGCCGTCGCCCGGCACCGAGGGCACCTACATGTGGCTGTCCGACAGCTTCACCCTGCCCAAGGGCGCGAAGAACCGCGAGGGGGCCATGGCCTGGCTGAAGGTGGCCGCCAGCAAGGAGGGCCAGGACGCCTTCAACCCGAAGAAGGGCTCCATCCCCGCCCGCAAGGACGCCGACCAGTCGCTCTACACCGACTACCTGGCCGACGCGCTGAAGGACTGGTCGGGCAACAAGCTCGCCGGGTCGATCCAGCACGGCGTGTCGGTGAACCAGCCGTGGCTGGCCTCGATCAACGAGGCGGTCGGGCTGTTCATCGGCACCAAGGACGTCAAGGCCCTGCAGCAGGGGCTGTCCGACGCCGCCACGGCCAACGCCCAGTAGATACGGCACGTAACTGCCGGGTGCGGCAGGCGCAGGAGCGCGCCTGCCGCGTCCGCGGGAGGGAATGGTTGTGAGGCGGGCGCGCACGTGGCTGCCCGGACTCCTGCTCGTCACGCCGTCGATCATCCTGATCGGCGTCTTCGTGTACGGCATGCTCGGCTGGAACTTCCGGCTGGCCATGACCGACCAGCACGATGAGGTGTCCGAGGGGAAGTTCGTGGGGCTGCAGAACTTCGTGGACATCTGGGACCTGCCCCGATGGCACCTCTCCGTGCGGCACGCGATCGTGTTCACGATCGTCTTCGTGGCGGGGGCGCTGGTGCTCGGGTGGCTGCTGGCGTTCCTCATGGAGAAGGGGATCTGGGGCGAGGGGACGTTCCGGGCCATCTACCTGTTCCCGATGGCCATCTCGTTCGTGGCGACCGGCATCGTGTGGCGGTGGCTGATGAACTCCGGGACGGAGGAGCGGGCGGTCGGGCTGAACCGGTTGCTGGACTGGTTCGGGCTGCCGCAGTGGCAGTGGTTCCGGGATCCCGACTGGGGGATGGCCGCGATGGCGCTGCCGGCGGTCTGGCAGATGTCCGGATATATCATGGCGCTTTTCCTGGCCGGGTTCCGTGGCGTGCCCGAGGAGCTGCGCGAGGCGGCCCGGGTGGACGGCTGCAACGAGTGGGGCGTCTACCGGCACGTGGTCCTGCCCCTGCTCAGGCCGGTCACGTTGTCCGCGCTGATCATCCTGGGGCACATCTCGCTCAAGGTGTTCGACCTGATCGTCGCCGTGTCGGGGAAGGCGATCGTCACGGACGTGCCCGCGGTGTTCATGTGGGTGGCGGTGTTCGACTCGCACGATCCCGCCAAGGGCGCCACGATCGCGTCCTACATCGTGCTCAGCGTGGCGATCTTCGTGATCCCGTACCTGGTCTGGTCGGTGCGTAAGGAGAGGCGTTCATGACGGCGGTGGCCGGGCGCAGGTCGGTGGGCTTCGCGTGGGCCCGGTTCGTGCTGCTGATCCTCTTCGTGGTGGTCTTCCTCATCCCGATCTACGTGTTGCTGGCGACCAGCTTCAAGCCGCTCACCGAGGCGGATCCGGGCCAGGCCTGGAACCTGCCGCGGACGTGGACGACCGAGGCGTGGCGGGTGGCCTGGGAGAAGCTGGCCCCCGGCCTGTGGAACAGCGTGCTGCTGGCGGTCCCCGGGTCGCTGCTGTCGTGCGTGCTGGGCTCCATGAACGGCTACGTGCTGTCCAAGTGGCGCTTCCCCGGGGCGGACGTGCTGTTCACGCTGTTCCTGTTCGGGATGTTCATCCCCTACCAGGGGGTGATGATCCCGCTGGTGCAGCTCCTCGTGGGGCTGAACGAGCTGACCGGGCTGCAGGGCGTCTTCTACGGCGGCATCCCGGGGCTGGTGCTGGCGCACGTGGTGTACGGCATTCCGATCTGCACGCTGATCTTCCGCAACTACTACGTGACGATCCCCGACGAGCTGATCGAGGCGTCGCGGGTGGACGGCGCCGGCATGTTGCGGGCGTACTGGTCGGTGGTCCTGCCGGTGTCCGGGCCCGCGATCGCCGTGGTGATCATCTGGCAGTTCACCTCGTTGTGGAACGACTTCCTGTTCGCCGTCTTCCTGACCGGGCCGACGAGCTGGCCCACGACCGTGATGCTGAACAACATCGCGGGCGCGCAGGCCACCCCGTACAGCCAGCAGATGGCGGCGGCCATCCTCGCCTCGATCCCGACGATGGTGATCTACGTCGTGCTGGGGCGGTTCTTCATGCGGGGGCTGATGGCGGGGGCGCTCAAGGGGTAGCCACATGGGCGAGCGGCTCGCCGCGTACGTAGCGGGCCACGTCCGCGGCCACGATCGAGGCCGCCTTCATCGCCGTCTCCTTGCTGGCCCCGGCCAGGTGCGGGGTCATGACCAGGTTCGGCGTCGTGAGCAGGCGCGAGCCCGGCGGGATCGGCTCCTCCGGGAAGACGTCCACCGCGGCGCCGAACAGGTGGCCCGAGTCGAGCGCGTCGCACATGGCGTCGTAGTCGAGCAGCGCGCCCCGGGCGCAGTTGACCAGGACCGAGCCCCGTGGCATGGCGGCGAGCTCGGCGGCGCCGATCATGCCGGCGGTCTCCGGGGTGGCGCGGGCGTGCAGGGAGACGAACCGGGAGCGTTCGAGCAGCTCGGGCAGCTCGACCCGGCCCGGCACGTCCACGTACGGGTCGTGCACCAGGACGTTCGCGCCGAAGCCCGCCAGCATGCGGGCCACGCGGCGGCCGATCGCGCCGTAGCCGACCAGGCCCACCGTGCTGCCCTCCAGCTCGGGCCCGACGTTGTCGTAGGTGTAGTAGTCGCCCCGCCACACGCCCCCGGCCAGGTCGGCGTGCGTCCGGGGGATGCGGCGGGTGGCGGCCAGCAGCATGGCGAGGGTGTGCTCGGCGGTGGCCACGGCGTTGCGGCCCGGCGCGTACGTCACCGCCACCCCCGCCCGCGCGGCCGCCTCCAGGTTCGCGTTGACCGGCCCGCCCCTGCTCACGCAGAACAGCCGCAGGTCGGGCGAGGCGTCCAGGACGCGCTTGGTCAGCGGCGCCATCTGGGTGACGCAGACCTCGACCCCGCGCAGCGCCTCGATCAGCTCGTCCTCCACGTCGGAAGCCTCGTCCACCTCGCCCACGCGGCCGAACGGCTTGACCGGCCACGGCAGCGTCAGCTCGCGGATGTCCACCTCGCCGGGGACCTCGCGCCTGAGCGCGTCGACGAACAGGCGGTTCTGGACGAAGTGGTCGCCTGCGGCAAGGACTTGGATGGTCAACGAACGGCTCCAATCGGAGAGTTGTACTGCAGCATGGCCACCTGTCCGGCGTCGGGTCCCGTCAGGCGCAACTCGGTCAGGGCGCAGTTGTCCAGGCGCGGGAACAGCCGCCGGTACTCGCCCAGCGGCACCCCGATGAGCCGGCACAGCGCGAGCCTGATGGCGGTCGTGTGCGCGACCACCAGCACGCGGGCGTCGGGGTGCGCGGCGGAGACGTCCCGCAGCGCGGCGACGAAGCGGGCGGCGGCCGCGTGCGGGTCCTCGCCGCCGGGCAGCGGATGCGCGGCGGGGTCGGCCTCGAAGGCGGCGCGGGCCTCGGGGAAGCGGGCCTTCATCTCCGCGGAGGTGAGGCCGTCGCCCTGGCCGAAGTCGAGCTCGCGGAGGCGGGCGTCGGTTCGCACGGGCAGGCCCGCCTTGGTGGCGGCGGTCTCGGCGGTGATCCGCGCACGGTTGAGCGTGGAGGCCCACACGGCGTCGAGGCCGGCCTGCTCGGCCCAGCCCGCCAGCTGGGCGGCCTGGTCGTGGCCGCGCGGGGTCAGCTCGATGTCGCTGATCCCGGCGTAGCGGTTCTCGGCGTGCCAGACGGTCTCGCCGTGGCGGACGAGCACGAGGTCGGTCATGTGGCGGTCCTCTCGCGGGCGTGTTCCGCGGCTCTCGTGTCGAGCCAGCCGCGCCCCTCCAGCTCGGCGACGAAGCGCAGGTACGGCTCCCGCAGGTCGGCCCCGGACGGCTCCACGACCGCGCGGGTCCTGATCATGCGGGCCGGGTCGCCGCCCGCCAGCACGGCCATGCCCAGGGCGGGCTCGGCGTTCTCGCGCAGGGTCACGGGGCGCTCCAGGACGTCGGCCCGGAGCCGGGTCCAGTACGCGCTCCTGGTGGCGCCGCCGGTCAGGATGATCTCGCCGGTCACGGGTGCGCCGAGGAGGTCGAGGTAGTCGAAGCAGAGGCGCTCGACGAAGGCCGCGCCGAGCAGGATGGCGGCGTAGCGCTCGACGTCGTCGGCCGGCTCGCCCAGCGTGAACCGCTCGGCGCCGGGGGCGGCGAACGGGAACCGCTCGCCCCGGGAGACGAGGGGGTAGGTGACGGCGGGGGGCACGCGCACGCGGCCGGGCCCCAGGCGGTAGCGTGCCGCGGCCTCCGTGCTCAGCGCGTCGAGGTCGCGGTCCGGCAGGTCGCCGGTCAGGACGCCCGCGCCCGTGCTCGACGCCCCGCCGGGCAACCACGAGCCGTCGGGGGCGCGGTGCGAGTACACCACGCCCAGAGGGTCGTGGATCAGCTCCTTCGTGACGCCCTTCAGCACCAGCGTCGTGCCCAGCACCGAGTTCCAGCTCCCGACCCGCTGGGCGCCCGCGCCGAGCTGGGCCGCGCAGCCGTCCGTGGTGCCGGCGATCACCGGGGTGCCGGCCGGGATCCCGGTCTCCTCGGCCGCCGCCGCGCAGACCACGCCGAGGCGGGTCCCGGGCCGGACGACCTCGGGCAGGAGGCCGGCGGGCACGCCCAGCGCGTCGAACACGTCGGCGGGCCAGCGCTCCTCGATCAGATCCACGCCGGTCTTGAGCGCGTTGCTCAGGTCGGTGGCCACCTCGTGCCCGGTGAGGCGCCGGTTGACGAAGTCGCTCTGGTGGGCCAGGCGGGCGCCCGCCGGGGCGTCGCGCAGCAGCCACAGCAGCTTGGGCAGCGCCCAGTTGGGCTGCATGCGCCGGTAGCCGAGCCGCTCCCACACGTGCGCGCCGGCCTCGTTCACCCGGCCGGCGTCGGCGCGGCGGTCGTCGTACATGAGGGCGGGGGTCAAAGCACGGCCGGAGGCGTCCGTGAGCAGGACCGTTCCAGATGTGGCGGCCACCGCGACGCCCTCGACGCGCTCGCCGGCGGGCAGGTCGCGCAGTGCCGACCGGGTGGCGGCGGCCAGCTCGCGCCACCACTGCTCGGGGTCCTGCTCGTGGCGGGGCCCTTCGCGGTGGCTGGTCAGCGGGCGGCTCCCGGTGCCGAGCACCCGGCCGTCGCCGGTGACGGCCAGCGCGCGCACGCTCTGCGTGCCGAGGTCGATGCCGATCCACCCGCTCATGTACGACCTCTCATGGCGCCGAGCAGCGGCCAGGCGCCGGCGTCGGTCGCGCGCAGGGCGAGGAAGTCCTCGAACCAGCGGTCATAGAACCCGCGGCGGGCGGGGTCGGGCTCGACCGCGTCGCGCAGGCGTACGTGCCGGCCGGCCGCCGCGGCGATGGACGGCTCCGCACCGGTCGCGGCCAGCCCCACCAGGTACGCCCCCCGCGCCCCCACCTCGGCGTCGGCCGACCGGCGTACCGGCAGCCCCGTGACGTCGGCGATCAGCCCGAGCCAGGTGGCGCTGGCCGAGCCGCCCCCGCACACCCGCAGCTCCGTCGGCGCGGCACCGGTGGCCACCAGGCAGTCGCGGATGACCATCGTGAGCCCTTCGAGCACCGCCCTGGCGACGTGCTCGCGGCCGTGCTCGAACGACATGCCGAGCAGCGCCCCCCTGGCCAGCGGATCGGAGAACGGCGCCCGCTCCCCGGCCGGCGACAGGTACGGCAGGAACGCCAGCCCGCCCGCGCCCGGCTCGCTCAGCAGGGCCAGCTCGCCCAGCTCGGCCGGATCGCCCAGCCCCAGCAGGCGGCACGTCCACTGCACCACCTCCGTGCCCGCGAACGTGGGGAAGGCCCGCAGGTAGCCGCCGGGCAACGCGATCGTGATGCCGGTCGGTGAGCCCTCCAGGTCGGGGGACTCGACGACGACCTCGGTGCAGAGCGTGGTGCCGAGGATGCCGCACGCCTGCCCGGCCGCCACCGCGCCCGCGCCCAGCGCCGTGGCGGCGATGTCGTAGGGGGCCATCACGACCGGCGTCCCGGCGGCCAGCCCCAGCTCGGCGGCGGCGTGCGGGGTCAGCTCGGCGACGGGGCAGGGCCGGACCGGGGGAAGCAGCCGCTCGGCCCACTCCAGGCCGAACAGTCCCAGCAGCTCCGGCGAGTACGCCCGCGCCCGCAGGTCCATGAACGGCGCCGAGGCGTCGGACTCGTCGGCCACCAGCTCCCCGGTCAGCCGGGAGAAGATCCAGCCGCCGCAGGTCAGCATCGCGCTCGACCGGTCGAGGCGGGCGGGGTCGTTGGCGCGCAGCCAGGTCAGGATGGCATGCGGCAGCCCGGAGGCCGCCGAGGAGCCGTTGCGGCGGAAGGCCGCCGCCGCGAGCCCCGACCGGGTCCAGTCGTCCACCGTGGCGGCCGCCCTGGCGTCGTTCCAGAGGATCGCGGGGCCGGTCGGCGCGCCGGCGGCGTCCACCAGCCAGCAGCCGTCGCCCTGTGCCGTGACCGCCACGAACTCGGCGCCGCCCACCTGGGCCGCGACCTCGCGCACGGTGGCCGCGACCGCGTCCCAGACCGCGCCCATGTCCTGCTCGGCGTGCCCCGGCGCGGGCCTGGACACCCCCGTCTCGCGCCGGGCGACGGCGGTCTCCGCGCCCGAGGAGTCGTATCCGACCGCCTTGATGACCGTGGTCCCCGCGTCCACGCAGATGATCGCCATCAGGCCCTGCCGTGGGAGGTCCTCGACCGGCGCGACACGGAGTCGACGATCACGGCGAGCAGCAGCACGGCCCCGGTGACCACGAACCGGATCGAGGAGTCCAGGTTGAGCAGGGTCAGGCCGCTGGAGATCGACTGGATCACGATGATCCCGAGCAGCGCGCCGAACGCCGTGCCGCGCCCGCCGAACAGGCTCGTCCCGCCGATCACGGCCGCGGCGATCGCGTTGAGGTTGACGTCGCCCGCGCCGCTGCTCTGGTTGGCCGCCGCCAGCCGGGCCGCGGCCAGGATGCCGCCGACCGCGGCGAACGTCGAGCAGAGCACGAACACGGAGGTGTAGATCGCCTTGACGTTGATGCCCGCCCGCCGCGCGGCCTCCACGTTGCCGCCCACGGCGTAGACGGCCCGGCCCCACTTCGTCCGCGACAGCAGGTAGTGCATGATCAGCACCAGCGCCACGAAGAAGACGAACATCCAGCCGACGCCGCGGGTCTGGCCGAGGTACCAGACCACGAACGCCAGCACCACCAGCAGCGCCACGCTCCTGACGGCCAGCGTGGTGACGCTCCTCGCCGACAGCCCCGCCCTGCGCCGCCCCCGTGCGTGCAGGAAACCGCTGGCGAACAACCAGACGGCCGCGACCACCGCGAACGTGTACGACAACCACGCCGGTACGAAGTCGAGCTGCGCGAAGTTCACCAGCCCCGAGTCGAACGGCAGGTTGATCGACCCCTTGGTGCCCAGCACGTACAGCTGCAGCCCGAGGAAGGCCAGCAGCCCGGCCAGCGTGATCACGAAGCTGGGCACCCCGAAGCGGTTGAAGAGCTGCCCGTACACCCACCCGATGACCGCGCCCATGACCACCGAGGCCGCGATCGCCAGCCAGACCGGCAGGCCCTCGCTCACGAACAGCACCGCGAGCACCGCCCCCGACAGGCCGCTGACCGAGCCGACGGACAGGTCGATCTGCCCCACCAGCAGCACGCACACGATGCCGAGCGCGATGATGCCGACGGCGGCGGACTCCAGCGTGAGGTTCACCAGGTTCGCGCTGGACAGGAAGATCGGGTTCAGGATCTGCAGCACCGTCCAGATGACCACGAGCCCGACCACGACCGGGATGACCCCCAGGTCGCCGCCGCGGGCCCGCTCGACGATGTCGGCGAGCGCGCCGCGCAGCCCGTCGCGGTTCTGCAGCCGCTCGTCCTGGCGGTCGGTGGTCATTGCGGTCACGACTGTCCTTCCTGCCCGCGCGCCGCCCGCCTGGACACCACGTTGTCGGTGGCGCCGGTGATGGCGGCGATGATGTCCTCGGTGGAGACCTGGTCCACGTCGAACACTCCGTTGTTGCGGCCGAGCCGCAGCACCGCCACGGTGTCGGCGACGGCCTTCACGTCCGCCATGTTGTGGCTGATCATGATCACGCCCAGGCCGTTCTCGCGCAGCCGCTCGACCAGGTTGAGCACCTCGGCCGTCTGGGCCACGCCCAGCGCGGCGGTGGGCTCGTCCAGGATGATGACCTTCGGGTCGCCGAGCAGCGACCGGGCGATCGCCACCGTCTGCCGCTGGCCGCCCGACAGCGCCGCCACCGGCACCCGCACGCTGGGGATCTTGGCGGAGAGCTGGCGGAGCAGCTCCCACGAGCGGGTCTCCATGGCCACGTCGTTCAGCCGCAGCGGGCGGATCTCCTGGCCGAGGAAGAGGTTCTGGATGACGTTGAGGTTCTCGCAGAGCGCCAGGTCCTGGAAGACGGTGGCGATGCCCAGCTTGTGGGCGGCGGCCGGGGCCGGGATCTCCACGTCGCGGCCCTCGAACGTGATCGTGCCCGAGTCCGGCGGGTGCACGCCCGAAAGGATCTTGACCAGCGTCGACTTGCCCGCGCCGTTGTCGCCCACCACGGCGACGACCTGGCCGGCGTCGACGTCGAGCTCGATGTCGGTGAGCGCGGCCACCGCCCCGAAGGTCTTGTTGATGCCGCGCAGGGAAAGGACGCTCATTACTTGATTCCGAGCTCTTCGCAGCCCTTGGCGTACTCACCCGTGCACACGTCGGCGGCCTTCATGATGCCGCTGTCGAACAGCACTTCCTTGATGTTCTCCTTGGTCACGACCGTGGGGACGAACAGCTCGGACGGCGTGTTGTACAGCGTGGCCTTGCCGGCGGGCTTCTTGCCCTGCATGAACTCCCAGGCCACGTTCGCCGACGCCTCGGCCACGATCTTGATGGGCTTGGAGATCGTGTTGTACTGGTCGCCCGAGACGATGCGCTGGGCGGCGGCGATCTCGGCGTCGTTGCCGGTGACCGGCGGCACCTTCACGCCGGCGGCCTTGAACGCGGCGATCGAGCCGCCGCCGGTGCCGTCGTTGGCCGCGACCACGCCGACGATCTGGTCCTTGAACTGGGTGATCTGGCCGCTGACCCAGGTCTGCGCCTTCTCCGGCTGCCAGTCGGGGGTGTCGTACTCGGCCAGCAGCTTGAACCCGCTGGGGTCCACCGCGCTGTGGATGCCCTTCTTGATCAGCCCGGCCGCCGCGTCCGTGGGCGAGCCGTTGACCTGGAGGATGCCGCCCTCGGCCTGCTCGGCCTTGAGATGGTCGACCAGGGACTGGGCGATCATGGAGCCGATCTTCTCGTTGTCGAACGAGATGTAGTAGTCGGCGGGCGTGGCCGGGATCGGGCGGTCGTAGGCGATGACCGGGACCTGCTGCGACTGGGCCGTCTTGACGATGGTGGCCGCGGCGGCGGAGTCGACCGGGTCGAGCACGATGGCCTTGACCCCCTGGGCGAGCGCGCTGTTGGCCTGCTGCTGCTGCTTGGCCGCGTCGGAGTCGGCGTTCTGGTAGATGACCTCGCAGCTCGGGCAGAGCTGCTTCATCCTGGCCTCGAACAGCGGCTTGTCCTGCAGCTCGTAGCGGGTCGAGGCGAGGTCGGGCATGAGGAAGGCGACCTTTGCGCCCTGCAGGTCGCCGCCGCCGGGGTTGCCGCCGGTGTCCCCGCTGGTGGAGCCGGATCCTGAGCCGCACGCGGCCAGCACCGAGCCGGCGAGCACTGCCACTGCGGCGAACGCGGTGGTCCGCATCTGAGCTCTGTTCACGGGTTCATTCCTCACTCGCTGATCAATGACGCTCGCTGCCCCCGAGACAGGGACATGCCCTCACAGGAGGGCACGTCCTGTGGTGCGGCTCACGTTAGCGCGCGGTCAGAAACTTTGTCCAGCAAAAGTGTTCAGAGCTGGTGGGCGGCTGCGACCAGGCCCTCCGCGGTGGGGGTGTCGGTGACGAGCTGGTTGAAGTAGCCGCCCCTGGCCCCGGCGACGATCGAGAGCACCTTCTCCGCGCCGACCGCGACGGCGATCGTGTGCGGGATGCGGCGCAACTCCTCCAGCTTCGTGGCGACCAGGCGCTCGCTGCCCGGGTACGTGATGGGGGCCCCGTCGCGGTCGTAGACCCGCATGCACACGTCGCCCACGGCCTGGCGCAGGCTGTCGGCGTCGCGCGGCATGAGGGAGGGCACCATCTGCCGCATCAGCGGCGCAGAGCCGACGCCCACGATCGCGCACTTGGCGTGCGCCCACAGGTCCATGACCCGCCGTACGGACGGCTCGTGCTGCAGCGAGTAGAACAGCTCGGGGCCGGGCAGGGCCGGCGCGTAGAGGTAGGCGGGCACGCCGCCGGAGCGTTCGGCCAGGATGCGGGTGGTCTCGTTGGTCTGGAACCAGGGCTGGGGCTCCTCCTGGCCGCCCACGGCCGGCGCGATCGTGACGCCCGGATACTGGCCCAGGCCCTGGCGGGCGCACTCGTAGACCGTGGTGCCCGAGGAGACCAGCACGACGTCGCCCGACTCCAGGCCGACGGCGGCCAGCGCGCGGGTCACGCCGGGTGCCAGCCAGGGGCCCAGCGCCGGGCCGCTGACCTTGGGGACCAGGTAGACGCGCTCCAGGTTGAGCGCCTGGGCCACCTCGGCGGCCAGCGGGCCGTCCTCCAGGGTGGCCGGGCGGTGCACCTTGATCTCGACGATGCCCTGCCTGCGGGCCTCGGTGAGCAGGCGGCTCACGGTCGCCCGGCTGACGCCGAGCCGCTTGGCGATGTCGCCCTGGGTGGCGTCCTCCATGTAGTACTGCTGGGCCGCCGCGTACATCAGCTCATGGGGGAACCTGGCCTGCGCCTCTGGTGCGACGTCGGCGGCATTCATGCGCGCGCTCCTGGTTGCGTTGCGTGAACAAAGTTGCAGAACTGATGCGCAAAGACTACACCGGTGTGCTCGTCCCTCCCCGTCGTACGTCGCCGGAGGTCCACGAGGGAGGCGAGGGACGGCGTCAGCCGCCGAGCAGGGCGTCGCCCAAGGGGGTGCGGGTGTACAGGACGCTGCGGCCGGTGCGGGTGCCGGTGATGAGGCCGGTCCTGCGCAGGGCGGAGACGTGGCCGCCCGTCGTGCCCAGGCTCTGCCCGAGCAGGGCGGCGAGCTGGGTGGTGGTGGCGGGTTCGGCCAGCTCGGCGAGGATGCGGGCACGGCTGCGGCCGATCAGCGCCGCCAGGTCCGCGCCGGGCGCGGGCACCGGGACCGCGGTGCCCCGGGCTGGGTAGATCATCGCGTACGGCCAGGCGTCCTCCAGGTAGGTGCCGATGTTGTCCAGGAACGCCGAGGGCAGGAAGAGCAGCCCCTTGCCGTCGAGCCGGTGGATCCGGCCGGTGGACATCATGTCGATCTCGATCCGGCCGCCGGCCCGCCAGTGCACGCGCGGGCTGAGGTCCTCCAGCGCCGCCTGCCACCCGTACGCGGCCAGCCGCCCCGCCCGCTGCGCCACGTCACGCTGCAGGATCGCGCGGAACCGCGGCCACTCGTGGGACAGGACGTACGTCCACAACGCCTCGTACGCGTCCGCGAACCGCGCCACGACCTCCGGCCCCAGCAGCAGGTCCCTGACCCAGCCGGCCACGGGCGGGCGCTTGGCCAGCACCCGCGCGATCTCGGCGTGCGCCTGCTCCAGCGGCGTCGCGCGCATGGCGGCCAGCTCCGCCTCGAACGGCACGTCCACGGCCGTGGGGGGCGGCGCGATGAAGTCGACGTTGGCGTCCCCCTTGTTGCCGCTGATCGCGGCGGCCGCCCTCAGCGCGGGGTGCTCGCGCACCAGCCCCTCGTACGTCTCCCGCCACCGCGCCACCCACGGCCCGTTCACGCCCGCCCGGTAGCGGCCCGCGAGCACCCACTGCGCGTGCATGGTCTCGATGAGCGGCGAGATCGCGAACCTGCTCGCCATCAGGTCCTGCGGGACGACCTCGATCGTCACCATCATCTTTCGGTTATATCCGAAAGAGTCGCCCCGATGCGGGACCGGGCCACACCATCGGGACCGTGAAGGGCGCGACGTTCGGCGAGGTGTTCGCCGTCAAGGAGTTCCGGGTGCTGTTCGGCAGCTTCGTGCTGCTGGTGGGCGCCGACGGGATCAAGATGCTGGCCCTGTCCGTGCTGGTGTACGCGCGGACCGGGTCGCCCGGGCTCTCGGCCGCCGCGTACATGGCCGGGTGGCTCCCGTACATCGCGGGCGGGCTGTTCCTGCTCTCGCTGGCCGACCGGATGTCGCCGCGGGCGCTGATGGTGGTGGGGGAACTGGTCAGGGCGGTCACCTGCCTGCTGCTGGCCTACGCCGGGCTGCCGGTGTGGGGGTTGCTGGTCCTGGTGCTGGTCACGGGGTTGTTCTCGCCGGTGTTCTTCGCGGCTCGGGCGGCGATGCTGCCTGAGGTGCTGCCGGGGGACGCGTTCGTGCTGGGGCGTTCGGTGCTCAACGTGGCCTCGGCGGGCGCGCAGATCGCGGGGCTGGCGGTCGGGGGCGCCTTCCTGGCCGTCACCGGTCCGTCGGGCGCGCTGGCCGCCACGGCCGGGTTGTCCGTGGTGGCGGCGGTGGTGCTGCGGTTCGGGCTGCCCTACCGGCCGGCGCGGGGTGCGGACGGCCCGGGCGGGGCGGGGGCGGTGCGGCAGACGTTGCGGGTCAACCGGCTCTTGCTGGCCGACGGCCGGGTGCGCGGGCTGCTGCTGGCCGCATGGCTGCCGTGCGTGTGCTTGGCGGGGGCGGAGGCCATGGTGGTGCCCTACATGGGCGGGCAGGGGCAGGCCGGGGTGGTGCTCGCGGCGGCGGCCGGCGGGATGGCGGTCGGGGAGTTCGCGGTCGGGCGCTTCGCGGCGCCGGAGCTGCGCGAGCGGCTGTCGTTGCCGCTGGCGGTGCTGCTGGGGGTGCCGTGGCTGGCGTTCGCGTTCACGCCGGGGGTGGTCTGGGCGGCCGTGCTCGCGGCGGTGGCGGCGGCCGGGCTGTCGTACCAGCTCGGGTTGCAGCGGCGGTTCGTGGACGTGGTGCCCGAGGAGGTGCGGGGGCAGGCGTTCGGGCTGCAGTCGGCGGGGCTGATGACGGGGCAGGCCGCCGGTGCGGCGCTGGTCGGGGTGCTGGGCGAGGTGATCGCGCCCTCGTACGCGATCGCGGCGGCCGGTGGTGCGGGCATCCTGGTGGCGCTCGCGCTGGCGGGCGTGCTGCGGCCCGCCCGGGCCCAGGTCCGGACCTAGCCCGTCAGGGTCTCGCCCGAGCCGCGGGCGATGAGGCGTACCGGGAGCTCGATGTGCTCGGGCGGGCCCGAGTCGCCGCGCAGGCGGCGGAACAGCAGCTCGGCCGCCACCCGCCCCATCCAGTACGGGTCCTGCGCGACCACGCTCACCCCCGGGTCGAGCAGGTCGGCCAGCTCGAAGTCGTCGAACCCGACCAGCGCCGGCCGCCGCCCCGCCAGCGCCCGCAGGGTGGTCACGGTGTAGCGGCCGTTGCCGGTGAACAGCGCCGTCGGCGGGTCGTCGAGGGCGAGCATGCGCTCCAGGTCGGCGCGGACCGACTCCAGAGCCGGCGGCCGCATCGCCACCAGGCGCTCGTCGAAGAGCCCGCCCAGCTCCGCCCGGTAGCCGCGCAGCCGCTCGGCCGCCGTGAAGATCGCCGGGTCGTCGCCGAGGAAGGCGATCCTGCGGTGGCCGTGGACCAGAAGGTGGCGTACGGCCTGCCGGGCCCCGCCCACGTTGTCGGTGAGCACGGTGTCCACGTCGATCCCCGCCCCCGGCGGCCGGTCCGCGAACACCACGGGCGTCCCCGCCTCCAGCTCGGACCGCAGGTAGGTGTGGTCGTCGCCGGCGGGCACCACGATCAGCCCGTCCACCCTGCGCGCGCAGAACGTCTCGACCAGCTCGCGCTCCCTGCCGGGCTCCTCCCCGGACGAGCCGCTCAGCAGCAGGCAGCCGTGGTCGATCACGACGGCCTCCACGGCCCTGCTCAAACCCGAGTAGAACGGGTCCGCGACGTCCTCGATGACCAGCCCGATCGTGGCGGTCGTGCCCCTGCGCAGCACCCGGGCGCTCTCGTTGCGGCTGTAGCCCAGCCGGTCGATGGCCGTGCGTACCCGCTCGGCGGTGGCCGGGTGCACGCCCGGCTCGCCGTTCACGACGCGCGAGACGGTCTTCAGCGCCACGCCCGCCGCCGAGGCGACGTCCTTCATGGTCGGTCTCACGCCAGGATCATTTCCTAATCGGGAGGGGTAGACAACGTTGTCAAGGGCTTGTGCGAGAGTGGTCCTCTATGTCGTTGAGATCCGCCTTGCTGGTCATCGGATTCGCGCTGGCCGCGCTCAACCTGCGCCCCGCCATCGCGGGGGTCTCCCCGCTCCTCGACGAGATCATGAACGACGTGGGCCTCTCGCCCGCGGGCGGCGGCGCGATCACCACCGTCATGGTGGTCTGCCTGGGCGTATTCGGTCCGCTCACGCCGATGCTCGCCCGGCGCGTGGGCCTCGACCGCACGCTGCTGGCGGGCCTGCTGGTCATCGCGGCGGGCCTCGCGCTGCGCGGACTCGACGGCGCTCCCGTGCTCTACCTCGGCTCGGCCCTGGCCGCCACCGCGATCGCCGTGATGAACGTTTCCATGCCCGGCATCGTCAAGCAGCACTTCCCCACTCAGGTCAACCTCATGACCGGCGTCTACGTCTCCTGCGTGGTGGCGGGCGCGGCGGCCGCCTCCGCGCTGGTGATCCCGCTCGAACACGCCACCGGGTACGGCTGGCGCGGCGTCTCGTCCCTCCTGGCCGTCCCCGCGCTGCTGGCGGCGCTGCTCTGGCTGCCGCAGGCGCTGCGCAAGCAGCCTGGCGGGCCGACCGGGCCCAGACCCTTCCGCACGGTGCTGCGCAGCCGGGTCACCTGGTACGTCACCGCGCTCATGGGCCTGCAGTCGCTCACCTTCTACGTCATGCTGGCCTGGCTGCCGACGATCTACCTGGAGGCCGGCCTCCCCGCCGACCAGGCCGGTTACCTGCTCAGCCTGACGAACCTGGTCCAGGTCGGCACCTCGCTCGCGGTCCCCGTGCTGGCCGGGCGGCGCGCCTCGCAGGTGCCGTACGTGGTCGGGGCCGGCGTCCTGACCGTGCTCGGCTACCTGGGCGTGCTGCTGGCCCCGACCACCCTCCCGTGGTTGTGGATGGTCGTGCTCGGCATCGGCCAGGGGGCCTCGTTCGCGCTGGCGCTGCTGATCATCGCACTGCGGCCGGCCGATCCCGCCACGGTGACCGCTCTGTCGGCCGTGGCGCAGTCCGTGGGGTACGTGATCGCGGCGCTCGGGCCGCTGCTGTTCGGGTTCCTCAGGCAGGTGTCGGGCGGCTGGACGGTGCCGCTGGCGACGGGGCTGGGAGTGATCGCGGCGCAGATCGTGGCTGGGTGGTTCGCCGGTCGCCCTGCTACTTTAGGTAAGGCTAACCTTTAGATTTCCCGGGAGTTCCAGCGTGTTGACCGAGACCCTCCAGCGTGTTGCCGACGGGCGTGGCGGGGTGTTCGGGGTGGAGCCCGGCCTGGTCGTCGAGCCCGACGAGAGCTGGACGCCGGTCGGCGAGCTGGTGCGGGAGCCGTACACGTTGTTGTGCCGGCTCATCGACGTGCCGGCCGCGCGCTGGAACGCGCCACGGCACGTCGGCGCGGCGCTGTTCTGGAAGACGTTCGGATACTGGCACACGCTGCCGATGGCGCTCGGGTGGGCGCTGGACGGGCGGGTGCCGGTCATGCGGCTGGCGGACACGTACTTCAAGGTGTCGGACGCCGGGGTGACGCTCGCGGCCACGCGGGTGAGCTGGGGCGCCGGCGCCTCCGCGATCGCCGGGGCGCTGGAGGAGGCGCAGCGGCCGCTGGTCGAGGCCATCGGCTCCGTCGCCAAGGTGGGTGAGCGGACGCTGTGGGGCTCCACGACGGAGGCGATCGCCCACCCGCTGGTCTCGATCGTGCCCGGCGACTACATGAGCCTGCTGAAGGAGGTCGGCCGGCCGGTCGACGGGCTCGTCGAGCCCGCCGACGACGGCTTCTTCCGCAGGACGTGCTGCCTGTGGATCACGCTGCCGGACGTCGAGCCGTGCGGAACCTGCTGCGTGCTCAGGCCACGGAGCCGATCGGGTCGTCCATAGGCCGCAGCTCGTCGGCGTAGCTCACCGACACGCGGCGCATGACGCCGCTCGGGTCGATCGAGTACTGGCCGAGCCGCCACAGCGGCGGCGAGTAGGCGTGGATCGAGACGCTCTCGTCCACCGCGCCGGTGAGCCGGTGGATGTGGTCGGGCCCGAACGAGAACGACTGCCCCTCCGGCACCACGGTCTCCAGGTGCTCGCCGCCGATGCGCGGGTTGCACTCCCGCAGCGCCCCCCGCACCACGTGCACGGCTCCCGAGGAGATGTCGTGGTCGTGCCAGCCCGTGTCGTCCTCTGGGCGCCAGCACAGCAGCCAGACGTCCACGTACGCGTCGCGGTAGAGCGAGGCGTAGTGGCGCCCGCCGTCCGCCGGGAAGTCCACCTGGTCACGCCACTCCTCCGGGCGGGCGGCCAGCTCGTCCACCAGGTCGCGCAGCTCACGGCGGTCGAGAGTGCGCTCCGGGAGCCCCGCACAGGTGCCCCCGTCCTGGATCTGCTCAGTGGTGCTCACGTACGAGTCTCCTTCCCTGCTCATGGCCTCACTCCGTTCGGCGGGCCCGGTCGCCACATTCCCCCGCCTTCTCCCGCTCCGGTCGTTTCGCTCCCGCCGCTCCTGCAGTCGGCGGCACTCCCGCGCAGTAGCCGGCGGGGGTTGACGACCGTGATGGCATGGCCGGCGGCCGCGCCGAGTCCGGGGTCGGGGGCGGTGGCGTAAGGAGCGTCGGAGCCGTTGACCACGACGTCGATGCCGAGCTCGCGGACGATGGCGTCGATGGCGCGCGGGCCGTACGAGGAGGTCTCCACGAAGAAGTCCCGGTCGACCAGGCCGCGCCCGCCGCCGCCCCGGGTGATCAGACGCTCCGAGTGCAGCGGCGCCAGCCCCGCGAGGAGCGCGAAGCAGACCCGCAGCCGCGGATGCCGGGGCCGGACGACGGCGTGGAAGTAGTGCCAGGCCGCGTGCATCTGCTGCACGTACGGCACCAGCGCCGGCCACCACGGCGGCGCGCCGGCCATGGGGGCGGCCGGGCCGGGGTGCACGAACAGCGGCAGGTCCCTGGCGGTCAGCACCTCCAGCAGCCGGTCGTCGGGCTCGGCCGTGGCGGGGATCTGCAGACCCGCGAAACCGCGGTCGAGATCCTTGGCCAGGCGGTCCGGGTCGGGCTCGCTGTGGCAGGTGGCCGCCCACGCCCCGAAGGGCTCGCCCAGCGCCAGGGCCCCGTCGTGATAGGCGTCGATCAGCGGCCGGCCTTCTTCGGGAGGCAGGAACTCGATGCCCAGCGGGCTCGACAGCGACACCAGCGCCAGCTCCAGGCCGGTGGTGTCGCGGTGCTCGTGGTCGGCGGGATCCACCTCGTACGGCGGCTCGCCGTCGAGGATCAGCGTCCAGCCGTCGAGGCGGGGAGGGGAGGTGCGGGCGCGCAGGGCATCGACGAACGCGCCTGTCCACAGGTGCTGATGCACGTCGACGCTCATGGTCGCGGCCCTCCTTCCGCTATTTCCTACTCACAATACATGTAAACGCCTCACGCTGTGATGTCTCCCTTGTGAAACGCTTCAGTGATACGGTTCAGTGAACCGCTTCACTTGGCGCTTGTCAACGGGTGCCGCCCTGCCGGACGGTGACGCGCCCGGCGAGTCCCCCACCGCGTGGCGAACCCGACAGGATCGTGGCGGGAAATCGGCGTCTGTCGGTGCTACGCAATAGGCTGGCGTAATGCCTCGCAAGAGAGCGACGATCCGTGAGGTGGCCCAGGCCACAGGCCTGTCACCGGCGGCCGTCTCCTACGCGCTACGCGGCCTGCAGGTGTCGGAGGAGACGATGGAGCGCGTGCGTGCCGCGGCCGCCGAGCTCGGCTACGAGGCCGATCCCATCGCCAGAGCTCTGGCCAGCGGGCGCACCGGCATGATCGGCCTGCTGTGCGGCTCGCTGGAGGACCTCTGGCAGCAGTCCCTGGCGGTCGGCATCAGCAGGGGCCTGCGGGAGAAGGATCGCTACGCCCTGATCCTCGACGCGGTCGGCGACCCGGCCAGGGAGCGGGCCATGGCCCAGCAGCTCCGTGACCAGCGCGTGGACGGGATGATCGTGCAGCCGATCGACCCGGCGGCCGCGTTCTGGCCCGAGCTGTGCGAGTCGGTTCCGGTGGTCGCGATCGGCGACTCGATCTCCGGCACGGCCGGCGAGGTCGTCTTCGACAACCGGCGCGGGGTGACGCTGGCCCTGGAGCACCTGCGGGCCCTGGGCCACCGCAGCATCGCCGTCCTCACCCCGACCCGGGCCAGCACGCCCGACCGGCCCGCCGACGTGCACGTCACGGCCGAGGCCGAGCGGCTGGGCCTGGACATCGAGGTCACCACCGCCCCTCACGGGCTGGCGGGGGCCACGGCGGCGGCCCACGAGCTGCTGAGCGGCAACAAGCCGAGCGCGGTGTTCTGCTTCGCCGACTCCATCGCCTACGGGGTCTACGCGGCGGCGCAGGAGCTCGGTATGTCCGTGCCCGGCGACGTGTCCGTCATGGGCTACGACGATCATCCGATGTCGGGCCTGCTCACGCCGGGGCTCACGACCGTCGACTGGGACATCGACGGCATCGTGCGGGCGGCGGTGCGGCTGATCGCGGCGGCCGCGGACGGTGGCACCAGGCGGCGGCGCGTCGTGCAGAAGCCCACGCTCAGGGAGCGCGGCTCGGTCGCCCAGGCGTCATAGCCGGTGCGGCGGGTGCCGTGACAGGGCGCGGCGGGATTCCTCCAGGTCTTCGGTGAGCGGGCGGTCGGGCGTGGCCGGGTGGAGTGCGCGGGCGGCGGCGGTGCGCTCGCAGGCCAGCACGACCTCCAGGGGCTCCAGGCAGCGCAGGGTGTGGCGGGCGGCCTGGGTGGCGAAGCCGGCGTGGTCCTCCGCGCCCCGCGAGATCACCGCCGTGCCCGTCGTCACCGGGGTCGCCAGGTGGCGGAGGTCGGACAGCGCGTCCTGGGCCACGTACTCGAGGATCAGGGCTCCCGAGGCGCCGGGGCTGTCGGCGAGGAAGGGGAGATGACCGGTGTAGGCCGGGTCCATGAGGGTGGCCAGGCGGGCCGTGCTGAGCTGGGCCGTCTGCACGAGCGCGGCCCGCAGCGCGTCGAGGGCCAGGGCCACGGGGGCCGAATGGAAGTTGCCGTTGTGCCAGGCCAGGCCGCCGGCGATGAGGGGGTTCTCGGTGGGGGAGTTGAGGTCGACCTCGATCGTGGCGACGGCTCTCGCGAGGGCGTCCAGGGCGGCGCCGTGCACCTGGGCGAAGGCGCGGAAGCCGTACGGGTCCTGGATGCGGGTGGTGGGCTCGTGGGAGAGCAGGCCGCGCAACCGGGCGGCCACCGCGGCCTGGCCGGGATGCGGCCGGGCCTCCTGCACGGCGGCGGCCAGCGGCTCGGCCGAGGCGTCCACGGCCGTGAACGACATCGCGGCCACGTCGACGGCGGCGTCGAGGAGGAGGCGCAGGCGGTGACCGGCGATGGCGGCGTCGGCCAGGGTGGCCGCTCCCGAGCTGATGAACGGCAGCGCGTCGCCCGGGGCGAAGTCGTGGCGGGGCGGGTCGGCGGGGGCTCGCTGGGGGTCGCGGTGCCAGGGGAGCTCGCCCAGGAGGCACAGGGCCGTGGTGGCCAGCGCCGTGAGGTCGCCGGTGCCGATGGCGCCGTACGTGCGCAGCGGCGGGGTGTAGCCGTGCTCGATCGCGTACGCCAGCGCCCGGCAGACGGCCGGATCGACGCCGGAGCCGCCCGCGAGGAGCTGGTTGAGCCGGACCACGAGCATCGCCCTGGCCCGGGCGGGCCCGATCGGCGGGCCGGCGCCGCACGCGTGGCTGCGCAGCAGGCCGAGGCCCGCTCCCTCCAGCATGACGTCCCGGTTCGCCCCCACCCCCGTGCTCTTGCCGTACACGGGGCCGGTCAGCTCCTGAGCGGTGGCCCACGCGGCCCGGGCCCGATCCAGGGAGGCGATCGTGACCCGGGCCCCGTCGTACGCGGCCTGGTGGACCTGCGCGCAGGTCAGGCCGGCGCCGTCGAGCTCCATAGGGAAGGGTCAGTCGTTGTCGGGGATGAACAGGCCGAGCAGCCAGCTCACGACGCTGATGATGATCGCCCCCCAGAACGCGGCCGGGTAGAAGTTGTCGACATGGAAGGGGATGTCCAGCTCGCCGGCGATCCAGCTCGTCAGCAGCAGCATGGCCGCGTTGATGACGAGCAGGAACAGTCCCAGTGTCAGCACGATGATCGCGCAGCCGAGCGCCTTCACGATGGGCTTGACGATGGCGTTGATGACACCGAAGATCAGGGCCACGAGCAGCAGGACGCCCCAGTATCTGGCCGTGTTGGTGGGGGCGTCCACATCGATGCCGTCGATGAACTGGATGGCCACCCACAGGGCCACTGCCGCGGCGATGGTTCTGATGATGAATCTCACGCTGGTTGATCCTCCCACTTGTGATCGGCGCTGCGATAGGGGCGCAGTCACTACGATGCCCTTCGGTCACTGTCGGTAGTCGCCGGTTATCGTCGGTCCAACGGGGGGAAGAGGCGTGCAGGGGAGGGATCGAGATGGACGCGAACGCGAACGGGCTCGAGTCGCTGCCGGCCGACGAGTTGCACGATCGGGCGGTGCGTTACGCCGTGCGCCATGGGGACCTGGGGTTCCTGTGGGAGTTGCTTAAGGTGATCCCGGCGGCGGAGGCCGCCAGCGGTCATTCCAACGAGACCGCCAACGACCTCAGCAAGGTCTCCGCGCTGCTCAGCGACGCCATCGCGGCGGGTGAGGGCAAGCTCGGCGAGGCACTGCGGCCGATCTACATCGAATATCTGCGCAAACATCCCGACGCCTAGGCGTCGCCGCTTCGAGGGAGGACTTCGCGCATACGTCTTCGGGTCGGTCTTCGGGGCCTGGGTTCTGCGGCGGGTGCCGGTCCCGATGGCCGGGGTCGGCCCACCGCGGGGCCCCGGCCGGCCCCGCCGGATCGGCGGGCCGGCTCGTGGGGCGCGGCTGCTTGGAGCTGAGGAACGCGGTGCGGCACGCCGGGCTGGGCGGGCTGGGCGGCCTGGCGGTGTCGGTGGTGGGCGGGTCAGCCGGCCAGGCGGGTTTGGGCGGTGCTGTAGCGGGCGAAGCCGGGGGTGGTGAGCTCCTGGCCGTCGTGGGTGACGATCATGGTCTCGTACGGGCCCGAGCGGGCCAGGTCGGTGGCGAAGCGGCGGCCCGGCAGGGGGCCCATGGCGTAGATCGCGGTGGCGTAGGCGTCGGCCAGGCCGAGGTCGGGGCCGATCACCGTGACCCAGCCCAGCCCGGTCTGGACCTCTCCGGTGTGCGGGTTGACGATGGGCGCGCCGCCGGAGGTGGCCAGGCCCAGGTCGTGGGCGAAGACGACCTTGCGTACGGTGTCGTCGCGCGGATCGCGCACCCCGACGCGCCAGCGTTCGCCCGGGGCGGCCGAGCCGCGCACCCTGATGTCGTTGCCCGCGGTGATGCGGTGGTCGCCGGCGCCGGCGTTGGACAGCGCCCGCGACAGCCGCTCCAGCGCCCAGCCCTTGATGTAGCCGGAGGGGTCGATCACGCCGTTGATGCGGGCCTCGAACCAGCCGCCGGTGGCCTCGCTGAGCTCGTCGCAGCGGTGCAGGACCTCGACGAGCTCGGGGATCTGCCTGATCGTCTGGCCGCGGT
This sequence comes from Nonomuraea sp. KM90, assembly GCF_052246675.1. Lineage (NCBI taxonomy): Bacteria > Bacillati > Actinomycetota > Actinomycetes > Streptosporangiales > Streptosporangiaceae > Nonomuraea > Nonomuraea sp. KM90. The sequence goes on from NZ_JBQQCB010000002.1 coordinate 157,882, forward strand.
TGAGCCGGCCGATCTGGCTGTCCTCCTTGGTCGGGCTGAAGGTGTCGTCCACCCATCTCAGCCAGGCGAACGCGTTGTCCAGCAGGGGGATGAGCTCGCGTGCCGGGAGGGCGGTGCGGATGTCCACGCTCACCGGCATGCCCATGACCATCTCGACACGGGCGCTGCCGGGGAAGGTCATCATCGCGGCCTCGGCGATATCAGAAGTCGTCGCGGACTCGGCGATGTCAGAAGTCGTCACCTTGCCTCCTTGCCTGTCGCCTACGCTTTCAGACGGGGCCCACGCTTCCAGACCGGGCGTATGGTAGGCCTAAACCCTTTGCCCGGATTTGAAATGAATCTGTGACCTCGGGACAGCAAGGCGTGACAAGGCTCCGGCGACGTACCGCTTGAACGGCCGCGGGCCCGCCACCAGCACCTCGCGCTCGGCGATGTCCGGGATCTCCCGGCTCAGGCCGGAGGCGCTCACCCGCTCCTTGACCCGAGGATCGTGCTCGGCGCCCACGACGAGGATGAGGTCGTAGCGGGCCGCGAGGTCGCGCAGCTCGTCGGTGACGCGCTCGGTGCGGTAGACGGCCACCGTGTCCGTCGCGCTCGCCAGTCGCTCGCGCAGCGCGGCCGGGTCGAGGCCGGTCGCGATCAGGAGCGCCGGTCTGGTCGTGTGGGGCACCCGGTGGCTCCAGACCGCCATCACCGCCGCCATCGCGTAGAGCAGCAGCGAGCCGGCCCGGCTGAGGCCGGTCACGTAGGCGGTGGAGCTGAACTGGTGTGCCACCAGCAGCGCCCCGGCCAGGTAGCCGCCGAGCCGCAGGCGTTGCCTGGCCTCCTCGGTGCGCAGGTAGTCGGCGGCCTTCACGCTGAGGAAGCCGAGTGCCACGAGCAGCGCCGCGGCGGCGTAGGCGGTCGGAGTCCACGGGTAGCCGTAACTCGGCTGGATCGCACCGAACTCGGCGACCGCGACTCCGCACCAGAAGAGGATCGGGCCCTGATCAGCATTCGCCTCGCTAGCCATGGCTCCACGATCCTGAACGAACATTAAAGGTTTCTGAGTAGGGTCTGAAACATGGCTAACGTGCGTGTCGAGCGGACTGAAGAGGGCGGATTCCGGGCTACCAACGCCCGTGGCGCCGAGGTTCTGATCGGGGGCGGCGACGAGGACGGGGTGTTCACTCCGGTCGAGTTGCTGCTGGCGGCGGTGGGCGGGTGCAACATCGTCACCGTCGAGCCGCTCACCGCCAAGCGGGGGCACCGGCTGGTGCGGCTGGCGATGACGGTGGGTGCGGAGAAGGTCGAGTCGAACAAGCTCGGCCCGGTGACCATCACGTACGACGTGGAGCTGCCGTCCGAGGAGGCCGACGAGGTGTTCCGGGCGGTCGCCGGTCGGGTGCACGAGAAGTACTGCACGGTGAGCAGGTCGCTGCAAGAGGGGACGGAGGTTCGGTTGGAGCTTCCGTAGGTGGATTAAACAGATATTCGACCCCGTTATGACGCGACCGTTGCATTCGTCTCGGTAGCGTTGGAGCAGGTCAGGAGCACTGCAACTGACCGAAGGACCTTCACCGATGCGGACGCGGAGGGGGACCGCGGTTCGCAAGTGCGGGACCGCCGGCGTTTTTGGGGGAAAGCGCCGGCCTGGACCGCCGCCGATCGGGCCGGGCAGCTTTGGGGGAACTGCCCGGCCCGATCCATGCGTATCCTCCGGACGTGAAGAAAGTTCTCATTGATTGCGATCCCGGCATTGACGACGCGCTCGCGCTGGCCCTGGCCGCCGGCTCCACCGGCTCCCTCGACCTCGTCGGCGTCACCACGGTGGGCGGGAACGTCGATCTCCCGCTGACCACGGCGAACGCGCTGGCGTTGCGGGAGTTCCTCCAGATGGGCGACGTGCCGGTGACGCCGGGCAGCGCCGGCGCCCTGATGCGGCGGACGGTCAGGGCCACCGCCGTGCACGGGCTTACCGGGCTCGGCGACGTGGTGTTGCCGGCACCGGTGCGGGGGCCGTCGGAGGGGCACGCGGTCGACTTCATCGTGGAGACGCTGCGGGCCGCGCCCGGTGAGATCACGCTGGTGGCCGTGGGACCGCTGACGAACATCGCCCTCGCCGTACGCCGCGAGCCGCGCGTCGTCGAGTGGGCCCGCGACCTGGTCATCATGGGCGGCTCCTACACCCGCGGCAACCACAACCCGGCCGCCGAGTTCAACATGCTGGCCGATCCCGAGGCGGCCGCGATCGTGTTCGAGGCCGGCTGGACGGTCAAGATGCTGGGGCTCGACGTGACGCTGTCGGCCGTGGTGACCTCGGCGGTGCTGGAGCGGATGCGGCCGCTCGGCCGGCTGGCCGACCTGCTGGTGCCCGCCGCGCAGTTCTACGGGGTGGTGTCGGCCGAGGGCGGGCCGGCCATCCATGACGCGTGCGCGGTGGCGTACCTGCTGGATCCCGGTCTCTTCACCTGCGTGCCGGCCGTGGTGAACGTGGAGACGGCCGGGCAGTACACGAGGGGCATGACCGTGACGGACTTCAGGATCGGCGACCGGGAGGCGAACGCGCTGGTGGCGACCTCCCTGGACGTGAAGGGCTTCTGGGACCTGGTGGTGGGGACGTACGAGAGGCTGGCCGTCCGGCTGGGCTGACACGGGCGCGGGCACTGGCCGGCGGCTGATAGAGTTACTTCTGTTGCGCCGCTAGCTCAGTTGGTCAGAGCAGCTGACTCTTAATCAGCGGGTCCGGGGTTCGAGTCCCTGGCGGCGCACCATCACAGCGAAACGGGCACTGTCCACCGGACAGTGCCCGTCGTCGTTTCTCAGGCCGGTCGCTCGTCCACGCCGACGGCGCCGACGCCGCTGGTGAAGATGCCGCCGCAGTAGCCCTGGGACTGACCGGAGCCGCCCGGTGGGAGCGTCACCCACTCGCCCACCACGTCCGGCGCCCGCCCGCAGACCACCACGGCCCGGAAGATCCAGGTCCGGTCCGTGGGGTTCTGGCAGGAGGCGATGCCGAGGTCGCGGTCGTTGGCGTGTACGAAGGTGTCGCAGTCGAGGATCGTGGCCGCCGCCGAGGCGGACGGCGCCGGCCACGCCGACAGGAGCGCGAAGGACCCGGCCACGGCCGCCGCGATGCGCATTCCCTTGAACATTTGCCCCTCCAGGACCAGAGATCGACCATCACTTTCCGCAGTCGATCGTATGCAAGGAGTGGCGAAGCTGAAAGCGGTTATTCAGCGGTAGTAGCCCTCGACGGGTACGCGTGCCTCCTCGTACAGGGCGGGGCCCTCGGACGGAGGGTCGGTGAAGGAGCTGCCGGGCGGCTTGAGGCCGTCGAGCTGCTCGCCGGACAGCGCGTACACCACCTTGCCCAGGCCCGAGCGGGCGATGGCGCCCGCGCACATGCCGCAGGGCTGGCAGCTGGTGTACATCGTGGTCGTGGCCGCGGCGGCGGGATCGAGCTCGCGGGCGGCCCAGCGGGCCAGCTTCAGCTCGGGATGGGCGGTGATGTCCCGGTCGGTGAGGGAGCTGTTGCGCTCCTCGGCCAGGATGGTGCCGTCGGGGCCGGCCAGCAGCGAGCCGAACGGCGGATTGCCGCCGGCCCGGGCCTCGGCGGCCAGGGCGATCGCCCGGCGCAGCAGTTTCTCCGCGTCATATGTCACTGTGGCTCCTGGAGTCTTTCCGGGTTGATGGTCACGAGTCCTGAAGGCGGCGGATCATGGCCTGCTTGGCCGTCGCGAACTCCTCGTCCGTCAGCACGCCCGAGCGGTGCAGCTCGCCGAGCTCGCCCAGCCGGCGCAGCACCGCGTCGTGCACGTCGTCGGAGACCGGCGCCGGGGAGGCAGGGGGCAGCTCGGGCGCGTCGCGCGGGAGGCGGGCGAGCACGGCCGCGGCTACCAGGGCCGTCGCGCCGCCGAAGCGCTGGATGCCCCAGGACACGCAGCGCAGGTCCTTCTGCGGCGGCCTGGAGCTCGGGCCCTCGCCCTTGATCCGGAAGCGCAGCGTGCCGTAGCTCATGCCGGACTGCGGCCGCCACTCCACGCCGGAGATGTCCGGGAGCGGGAACTCCTGCGGGCCCGCCTTCTCCTTCTCCGTGCTGGCCCAGCCGGTCCACTCCAGCCGCACCCGCTCCCCGTCGAAGAACGCGGTGCCGTCGCCGGCCGTGGCCGAGATGGGCACGTTCGGGACCGGGAGCAGGTAGTCGTCGCAGGGGCCGCTGGGGGTCTGGTAGACGAGCAGGGTGTCGCGGATCTCGTCGGCGAAGTATTCGGCGGCGCCCGCCCGGGTCTTCGGGACCGCCAGCCGGTAGGGGTCGGCGGGCGCGGTCAGCGTGCCGGCGGCGGCGTCGGACAGCGCGTCGGCTCCCTTCCGCAGCCGCAGGCGCAGGTGGCCGCCCTTGCGCGAGGGCTCGAACGCCACGCCGGCGATCGCCTCCAGCGGCACCATCACCTCGCCGAGGGTCCTGCGCAGCTCGTCCACGTCCTTGCCGCTGCCCGGGACGATTCGCAGCATTTCCCCATTGAACGTCCACGACCCATCGGCGACAGCGATCTCGGCCATATTCTCACCCTAAGACACGCTCGCGGCACGATCACCTACGAAGGAGCGGGATGGAGATCTTCACCGGCTGGCCGTCCTGGGCGCATGCGGAAGGTCCGCTGCGCACGGCGCTGCCGCCGGCCACCGTGGGCGCCCTGCGCGAGGCCCTGGCCTTCGCCGGGCGCAAGCACGGGGTGCAGCAGCGGCCCACCGGGCGGCCCTACCTGGAGCATCTGCTCGAGGCGCTGGAGGTGGCCGTGTCCGGCGCCGGGGTGAGCGACAGGGACGTGCTGGTCGCGATCGTGCTGCACGACGTGCTGGAGGACACCTCCTGCACGGAGGGTGACCTCGCGCGGCGGTTCGGCCCCGAGGTGGCGGCGCTCGTGCGGTGGGTGACCAAGCCCCCCGGCGGGGTCAAGGCCGACTATCTGGCCTCGCTGGTCAAGGCGCCGCACAAGGCCGTGCTGGTCAAGCTCGCCGACCGGGTGAGCAACGTGCAGGAGCTGCAGCGGATGCCGTGGCGGTTCCAGCGGCGCTACTACCTGGAGACCGTCGCGTACATCATGCCGCTGGCCGGGGCCCACCCGTGGTTCGCGGAGTGGTTCGGGGAGTGGCGCCGCAGGTGGCGGCGGGTGGAGAGGTGGCCGGGCTAGGTTTTGATCTTCGCGACGCGGTTGCGTACGCCCTCGAAGTGCGCGTGTACGGCGGCCACGGCGGCGGCCCGGTCGCCGGCCAGGACGGCGGTGTGGATGTCGCGGTGCCGTTTGGCGACGTCGGCCGAGGGCTCGTCGGGTGCGCCCAGGGCGTCGCGGAGCTGGTAGTAGACGTCCCAGAACGCGCCGAGGAGCTGGCTCACCAAGGGGTTGCCGAGCGGGCGGTAGAGCAGGTCGTGGAAGAGGCGGTCGGTCTCGGGGGAGACCGGGCCGGCCTCGGCCTCGGTCTCCATCCTGGCCATGACGGCGGCGACGGGCGCCAGGTCGACCTCCGGGCCCAGCTCGATCAGGCGCTCGACGAGGCCGCTCTCCAGGATCTCGCGGATCTCGATCAGGTGGGCGAGGTGGTTGGCGCCGTTCTGCAGGGTGATGCGGCTGTGGAAGGTCAGCTCGTTGACCAGGCCGGCCAGGGACATGCGGCCGACGAACATGCCGAAGCCGTGGCGGATGTCGACGATGCCCACCGCCTGCAAGGCCTTCAGCGCCTCCCGGATGGAGTTGCGGCTGACCTGGAGCTCTTCCATGAGCTCCGACTCCGTGGGGAGGGGATCCCCGGCCACCAGCCCGCGCCTGACGATGAGGTCCTTGACGCCCTCCTGGGCCTCGGCGGCGCGGCTGGGGCGCGCCGGACGCGGGACTGTGGTCATGAAAAATCCTTTCGCCGTAGGTAACATTCCGGAAATCTTCTGTTGACCTCAAGCAGCGGCTGCGTTTAGCGTCCACTTTACGCACAAGATAGGACATGGGATGTCCCACGTTCCATATCCCCTCCAGGTCAGCCGCAACTCCATCCGTGAGCTCTGAGTTCAGTCGCCGCGACTTCCTGCGTTACAGCGGGGCGACGGGTGCGGCGGCGTTCGTCGCGGCCACGCTCTCCGCTTGTTCCGGAGGCCCGGCCTCGACCGGTTCGGTCGGCGCGGGATCGAACAAAGACCTGATCACCGCCGTCATCGGGTACGGCAACGACCAGAGCTGGGATCCGACCCAGACGGCGTCGGCGTTCGCGATGGCCGGGATCAGCCATGTCTACGAAGGGCTGCTCGACACCGACCCGGTCACCCGCGAGCCGTACCCGGCGCTGGCCACCGCGCTGCCGGCCGACCTGAACGCCACCACCTGGCGGTTCACCCTCAGGGACGGCGCCAAGTGGCACGACGGGCAGCCGGTCACGGTCGACGACGTGATCTTCACCTTCGACCGGATCCTGGGCCCCGACAACGTCCTGACCGGCAACTTCTTCAAATCCTGGCTCCAGGAGGTGAAGAAGGTGGACGAGCGGAACGTGGAGCTGGTCTTCAAGTTCCCGTTCCCCGACGCGGCGCCCCGGCTGACGATCGCGAAGATCATGCCGAAGCACGTGTTCAGCCAGGCGGGGGCATGGGACCAGGCCAAGGGCGGCAAGGCGGTGGGTTCGGGGCCGTACAAGCTGGCGGCGCACAACCCCAAGTCCAACACCTCGTTCGAGGCGTTCGACGGCTACAACGGGCCCCGGCCGGCCACGGTCAAGAAGATGAACTGGCTGACGATCGTGGACGCCGCGGCCCGCGTGGCCAAGATCTCCGGTGGGTCCGCCGAGGCGCAGATCGCCGACAACATCCCGTACGCCAACGTCGAGCAGCTCAAGCAGCAGGGGCTGACGGTCGAGGGCGGCAAGGGCATGAACCACATGTTCCTGATGTTCAACACCGGCACGAAACCGTTCGACGACGTACGGGTGCGCCAGGCCCTGCACTACGCCATCGACAAGCAGAAGATGATCGACGTGGCGCTCAAGGGCCACGGCACCGCCTCCAGCTCCTTCCTCAACGAGGGGCACCCCGACCACAAGCGCGCCTCGGTCGTCTACGACCACGACCCCGAGAAGGCCAAGGCGCTGCTGAAGGAGGCCGGGGTCAGCAATCTGACGATCAATCTCATGGCCGTCAACGTGAGCTGGATCGCGGACTGCCTGCCCACCATCGCCGCCTCCTGGGAGGCCATCGGCGTCAAGACCACGCTGGAGCCGCAGGACACGGCCGCGTTGTTCACCAAGATGGACCAGTTCCAGGACTATCAGGTGGTCGCCGCGGCCTCGAACCCCAACCAGTTCGGCATGGACGCCGACCTGATCCTGCACTACAACTACGTGCCCGGCGGCCTGTGGATGAAGTACAGCCACTGGGACGGCACCAAGGACGCCGAGAAGCTGTTCGCGATGATGGACGAGGCCGGCAAGGAGACGGACAAGGCCAAACGGACCGAGCTGATCCACGAATATCTGGACTTCGTGGCTGAGCAGGCCATCCTCTACCCGGTCGTGCACAACGAGCTGATGACGGCCTGGGACCCGAAGAAGATCTCCGGCATCCGCGCCCAGCCGTACCCGGGCATCAACCTGCTGCAGGCCAAGAGGACATGACCCTCGTCGCCCGGATGCTGCTGCGGCGGCTCCTCATCCTGATCCCGCTGGTGCTCGGCGTGGTCGCGTTCGTGTTCATCGTCATGCGCTTCTCCGGCAGCAAGCCGGAGTACGCCTACTTCCAGGGCGCGAACCCGACCCCCGAGCAGATCCACCAGTTCCAGCTCGAGAACGGCCTGCTGGACCCGCTCCCCCTGCGCTATGTCCGCTTCGTCGCCGACCTCGCGCAGGGCGACATGGGCACCAGCGTGCTCACGAAGAAGCCGGTCATCGAGTCGGTGACGACCGCGCTGCCGCTGACGTTGCAGCTCACGTTCCTCGGCCTGGCCGTGGCGGTGGTGCTGTCGCTGGTCTTCGGCGTGACGGCGGCGATCTTCCGCGACCGCTGGCCCGACCAGGTGATCCGCATGGTCTCGCTGATCGGGGTGGCGGCCCCGGCGTTCTGGCTGGCCCTGCTGATGATCCAGTGGCTGGCGGTGGGGGAGGGGCTGTTCCCGACCGGCGGCTACATCAACCCGGCCGACTCGCTGGCCGGCTGGCTGCAGTCGATGACGCTGCCCGCGCTGTCGCTGTCGCTCCCGATCGCCGCCCAGCTCACCCGCATCATCCGCACGTCGATGGTGGAGGAGCTGGACCGCGACTACGTACGCACCGCGGTCGGCAGCGGCCTGCCGCCGATCGTGGTCGTCGGCCGGAACGTCCTGCGCAACGCCCTGATCAACCCGCTGACCGTGCTGGGCCTGCGCATCGGCTACCTGATCGGCGGCACCGTGGTCATCGAGACGATCTACGGGCTGCCCGGCATGGGCCAGCTCATGATCAACGCCGTGCGCGACGGCGATCCGGCCGTCGTCCAGGGCGTGGTGCTGACCATCGCGGTCGGCTTCATGGTCGTCAACCTGGTCGTCGACGTCCTGTATCTGCTGGTCAACCCCCGCCTCAGGAGCGCCACATGAGACAGTTCCAGCTGCGGCGGGGACTGGCGGAGCGCCTGTCCCGGCCCGGCATCGGGTTCCGCCGGATGAAGCCGCTGTCGTGGCTGTCGGTGGGCATCATCGCGGTGGTCGTGCTGGCCGCGCTGCTGGCACCGTGGATCGCGCCGCACTCGCCGTACTTCCAGGAGGCCGCCGGCGGCGGCCCGTCCGCCGCGCACTGGATGGGGCTCGACAGCGCCAACCGCGACATCCTGTCCAGGCTCCTGTACGGCGCCCGCTGGTCGCTGATCATCGGCCTGGGCGCCACCGGGCTGGCCCTGGTCACCGGGGCGATCATCGGCGCCGTCGCGGCCACCTCGCGCCGGGCCGTGGACGAGACCCTCATGCGGCTGCTCGACGTCATCATGGCCTTCCCCGGCATCGCGCTGGCCGCGGTGCTCGTGGCGGTGTTCGGTGGCAGCATCCCCGTGCTGGTCATGGCGATGGCCTTCCTCTACATGCCGTCGGTGGCCCGCGTCGTCCGGGCCAACGTGATCGCCCAGTACGGCGAGGACTACGTCGCGGCCGAGCGCATCATCGGCGCCCGCACGCCGCACATCCTCGTCAAGCACGTCGCGATCAACTGCGCCGCGCCGGTGCTGGTGTTCTGCACGGTGATGGTGGCCGACGCGATCGTGTTCGAGGCGTCGCTGTCGTTCATCGGCGCCGGCGTACGCCCGCCGAACCCCTCCTGGGGCAGCGTCATCGCCGACGGCAAGAACCTGGTGCTGCTCGGCGGCTGGTGGGCCACGGTCTTCCCCGGCCTGCTGATCCTGATCACCGTGCTCGCCCTGAACATCCTGGCCGAGGGCATCTCCGACGCCTGGGCCGCCCCGGCCGCGCGCAAGGCCCAGGTGCGCAAGGACGACGCGTTCGAGCAGGCCAAGCCCGGCTCCGGCGAGGTCGTCGAGCTGCCCGGCCTGGCCGAGGCCGCGCGCCGGCTGGCCGAGCGGGCCCGTCCGCTGCCGCAGGGCCCGCCGATCCTGGCGGTGGAGCGGCTGCGGATCGGATTCCCCAGAAGGGCCGGCAGCGTCGCGGACCCGGCGACAGGGGATGTCGCGGACCCGGCGACAGGGGACACCGCGGACCCGGCGACTGTGGACGTCGTGGACGGCATCGGCTTCGAGGTGCGTCCCGGGGAGGTGCTCGGCCTGGTCGGCGAGTCCGGCTGCGGCAAGTCCCTGACCGCGCTGACCATCATGGGCCTGCAGCCCCGCGACGCCCGCGTCAGCGGCCACGTCCGGTTCGACCAGCGGGAGCTGCTGGCCGAGTCGAAGCGGGCCCGGCGCCGCCTGCTCGGCCACGAGATGGCGATGATCTACCAGGACGCCCTCTCCTCGCTGAACCCGGCCATGACCATCAAGGCCCAGCTCAAGCAGCTCACCCGGCGCGGCGGCCGGCGCAGCCCCACCGAGCTGCTGGAGCTCGTCGGCCTGGAGGCCCGCCGCACCCTGTCGGCGTACCCGCACGAGCTGTCGGGCGGTCAGCGGCAGCGGGTGCTGATCGCGATGGCGCTGTCGCGCGAGCCCAAGCTGATCGTCGCCGACGAGCCCACGACGGCGCTCGACGTGACCGTGCAGGCGCAGGTCATCGAGCTGCTGCTGAGGTTGCGCGAGGAGCTGGGGTTCGCGCTGATCCTCGTCTCGCACGACCTCGCGCTGGTGGCCGACGTGACCGACCGCGTGGTGGTCATGTACGGCGGCCAGATCGTCGAGACCGGCGTCACGGCGACCCTGGTCGGCAACCCCGCCCACCACTACGCCCGGGGCCTGCTGGGCTCGGTGCTGTCGCTGGAGTCGGGGGCCGAGCGGCTCACGCAGATCCGCGGCGTGGTGCCGGCCCCGGCCGACTTCCCGCCCGGTTGCCGGTTCGCCGACCGGTGCCCGATGGCCACGGACGTGTGCCGTACCGAGCGGCCGGTGCTGGAAGGCGACGCCGAGCACGCGGTGGCCTGCCATCACCCGGCCCGTGTGGAGAGTGAGCAGCATGCTTGAGCTGAAGGACGTGCACGTCGTGCACAAGGCCCGCTCGGGCGGCGTGTTCTCGCGCGACCGCGTCCACGCGCTGACCGAGGCGAACTTCGCGATCGGCCCCGGCGAGACGGTCGGCGTCGTGGGGGAGTCGGGGTGCGGCAAGTCCACGCTGGCCAAGGTGCTGGTGGGCCTGCAGCGGCCGACCTCGGGCACCGTCACGTTCCGCGGCCGGGAGCTGTGGGGGCTGAAGGAGCCAGAGCGGCGCCGGCTGATCGGGTCGAACGTGGGGATGATCTTCCAGGATCCGTCCACGGCGCTCAACCGGCGGCTGCCGATCCGGCAGGTGCTGCGTGACCCGCTCAACGTGCACCGCCGCGGCACCCCGGCCCAGCGCGAGGCCCGCGTGCGGGAGCTGCTCGACCTGGTGGGGCTGCCCGCGAGCGCGGCCGACGCGCTGCCGAGCCAGCTGTCCGGCGGGCAGCGCCAGCGCGTGGCCGTCGCCAGGGCGCTCGCGCTGGAGCCCGAGCTGGTGGTGGCCGACGAGCCGACCAGCGCGCTCGACGTGTCGGTGCGGGCGCAGATCCTCAACCTGCTGCTCGATCTGAAGGAGCGGCTCGGGCTGGCGCTGGTGTTCGTCTCGCACGACATCCAGACGGTACGCAGGATGAGCGACCGTGTGGTCACCATGTACCTCGGGCGGATCGTCGAGCAGACCCCGGCGCAGGCGGTGCCGCTGGGCGCGCGGCACCCGTACACGCGGGCGCTGTTCTCGGCCACGCCCGGGCTGATCTCGCCGATCAACCCGATCCCGCTGGTGGGCGCCGTGCCGTCGGCGACCAGACCGCCCAGCGGATGCCCGTTCCGTACGCGGTGCTGGCGGGCAGATGACCTCTGTGCGGCCGAGTGGCCGGCGGCGGAGATCGAGGACGACCACCTCTTCCACTGCCACCACCCGGTGGCCGCGGGAGCGACCGATCTTGAACTGATCCAGGAGCGCGTATGACGTCTTCCCACATCGCCGGGTCCGCGACGCTGACCGGTGTCATCCCGCCGGTCTGCACGCCGATGACCCCCGAGTACGAGGTGGACACCGCCTCGCTCGTCCGGCTGATCGATCACCTGCTCGACGGGGGCGTGGACGCGCTGTTCGTGCTCGGGTCGTCGTCGGAGGTGGCGTACCTGACGGACGCGCAGCGGCGGACGGTGCTGGACACCGTGGTCGGGCACGCGGGCGGGCAGGTGCCGGTGCTGGCCGGGGTGATCGACATGACCACGCCGCGGGTGCTGGAGCACGCGCGGGTCGCGGCCGGGGCCGGGGCGTCGGGGCTGGTGGTGACGGCGCCGTTCTACACGCGTACGCATCCGGAGGAGATCCGCACCCACTTCAGGACCGTCGCCGCGCGGACCGGGCTGCCGGTCTACGCCTACGACCTGCCGGTCTCCGTGCACACCAAGCTGAGCGCCGGCCTGCTGCTGGAGCTGGCCGCCGAGGGCGCGCTAGCCGGGGTGAAGGACTCCAGCGGCGACGACGGCGGGCTGCGCGAGGTCATCCTGGGCCGCGAGGCGCCGTTCAGCGTGCTGACCGGGTCCGAGGTGACCGTGGACTCCGCGCTGTGGATGGGCGCCGACGGCGTGGTGCCGGGGCTGGGCAACGTGGACCCGCAGGGGTACGCCGAGCTGTACCGCTGCGCCTCCCGCGGCGACTGGGAGGCGGCCAGGGCGGAGCAGGAGCGCCTGGTCAGGCTGTTCGAGATCGTCCGCGTCGGCGGCGCGCGCATGGGCGGCAGCTCGTCCGGCCTCGGGGCGTTCAAGGCCGCACTTCACCTGCGCGGCGTCATCGACTGCCCGATCACCGCGCTCCCGCAGATCCCGCTGAACGACGACGAAGTCGGGCGGATCGGCAAGCTCCTGGCGAGCGCCGGGCTATTGTGATCTGCCCACCGGGCTCGCCATCTGGGCCACGTCCTCCGCGCCGTCCTCGATCAGCTTCGACGCCAGCTCCGACAGCGCCCGCCCGACGGCCAGCTCGTCCCCGATCCCCGGCACCGGCCGGTCGTCCGGATTGCGGCGGGCGTGTGCCACGCTCTCGTGCCGCTTTCCGTCCGGGGTGAACAGGACCGCCGTGGCCGTGGTCAAGGCGTCGTCGTCGTCCTCGCTGATCCAGATCTGCACGTTCCACTGCTTGTACTCCATGACGACCACCTCCCTACGTCCAGCCTCCTCCCGGGAGGGGCGGACGTAAAGGTGAGCGGGTCGGCCTTCGGCGTGGGCGGCCCGCTCGTCGCTCTCTAGCGGCTCACGCCGTCGGCGGGGCTCCGCAGCAGGTCCAGGTCGGCTCGCCGGGGCAGGCTCTCCCAGTCGCCCTGCGAGGTCACCGCGAACGCCCCGGCCGCGCACGCGGTGCCGAGCCGCTGCCCGGGCTCCGCCCCGGCCAGCCAGTCCGCCAGCCAGCCGGCCGCGAACGCGTCCCCTGCCCCGACGGAGTCGACCTCGGTCACCCGGTACGGCTCCGCCCGGCGTACGACGCCGTCGGACAGCTCCATGGCCCCCCGCGCCCCGAACTTGACCAGCACGTGCCGCGGCCCCAGCGCCGCCAGCGCCCTGGCCAGCTCCTCGGCCCCCGCGACGTCGGCGATCAGCCGGCCCTCGGCCTCGGTCGCGAACAGCACGTCCACGTCGCCGGCCGTGTCGCGCAGCCAGGCCCCGGCCTCCTCCGGCGTCCACAGCGCCCGCCGGTAGTTGACGTCGAGCGAGACCGGCACCCCGGCGGCCCGCGCCTCGGCGATGGCGTGGCGGACGGCCTCCCGCGCCGACGCCGAGAGCGCGGGCGTGATGGCCGAGACGTGCAGCATCCGGGCCGACCTGATGAGCTCCGGGTCCAGGTCGGCGGCGCAGAGCCGCGAGCCCGCGCTGTCCTTGCGGTAGTAACGCACGTCGATGAGGTCGGCCGTGCGCCTGCCCTTGATCATCAGGCCGGTGGGCGCGCCGGGGTCGGGGATCGCGTGCACGTCCACGCCCTCGCCCGCGAGCGTCGCCCGGATCAGGTCGCCGAACTCGTCGGCCCCCACCCGGCCCACCCACGCCGCGCGGTGGCCGAGCCGGGACACGCCGATCGCGACGTTGGACTCGGCGCCGCCCAGGCCGAGGTCGAAGTCGCGGGCGAAGCGCAGCGGCCCCGTGCGGCGGGCGGCGAACAGCGCCATGGTCTCGCCGAAGGTCACCAGATCGGTCGTCGGTCGCGTCATCGGCTCCGGCCACCCAGCTTTCTCGATATCCGGGCCGCCGCCCCGGCCACCAGCGGCCCCAGCTCGCGCACCCGCGCGGCGGTGATCCGCGAGGTGAGGCCGGAGACGGAGACGGCCGCGGTGACGGCGTCGTCGTGGTTGAAGATCGGCGCCGCGACGCAGCGCACCTCGGGCTCGTTCTCGCGGTCGTCCACCGCGTAGCCGCGGCGCCGGATGTGCGCCAGCTCCGCGCGCAGCCGCTCGACGTCGGTGATCGTGCGCCTGGTCCGGGGCTCCAGGACCAGCTCGGTCAGGATCTCCTCGGGCTGCCAGGCCAGGATGGCCTTGCCGACCGCGGTGGAGTGGAGGGGGCCGCGGCTGCCGATGCGCGAGGCCATGCGGACGTTGGCCTCGTTCTCCACCTTGTCGATGTAGACCACGTGCGGCGGGTCGTAGACGACGAGGTGGACGGTCTCGCGCACCTCGCTCATCAGCCGGTGCGACTCCTCGGCGGCCACGGCCCGCAGGTCGAGGGTGGCGAGGTAGGCCTGCCCGAGGCGGAGCGTGCCGTGGCCCAGCCGGTAGGTGCCGGTTCTGCGGTCACGATCGAGCAGCCTGGCCTCGACGAGGGGCACGGTCAGGCGCAGCACCGTGCTCTTGGACAGGCCCACCGCCTCGGAGAGCTGCGTCAGCGACAGCCCCGAGTGCTCGCGCACGTGGTCCAGCACGGTCAGGGCGCGCCTGAGCGAGGCGGACTGGTTGCGTTCCTGCACGGTGCCCAACCTACCGATGAAACCGCAGTGCAACATGTTGTTCTGCACTGCACAACAGGCCGGGCCGAGGGGCGGCGGCCGGTGTCAGGACTTGGAAGGGCCGTCGAAGACTGAAATTTCATGCTTGTCGCCCGGGGCGAGGAACTCCAGCAGCCGCCGGGCCTCCTCCTCGACCTCGTCCAGGGCCTTGATCGGCTCCCACTGGTGGAGGTTGAGGGTGGAGGTCCCCTTGGTCCGCGTGACCGTCCAGTCGCCGGCCGTGACGCCGTCCACCAGGATGGCGCGCGGCATCACGTTGGTGCCCATGAAGCCCCGGAGCGCCGCGAACCCGGTCTCGGTGATCACCCTTGACCGGTCGGCGTGGGAGAGGAAGAGGTTGTCGAAGTCGTACATGAGGCGCGGGGGCGCCGGGGCGTCCTCGGCGGGGCGTACGGCGTCGGGCAGGTCGTACAGGGTCCTGCCGCTGTCGTCCCTGAACCTGACCAGGTCCATTGACTCCACCACCTCGCCCAGCCGGGTCAGCCCCGACCAGGTCTGCACGTCCATCACCGACGCCGGCCCGAACGCCGCCAGATAGCGCCGCACCAGCTCGGCCGGCGTCATCGGCGGCGTCGCCCGCCGGGCCTCGGCGCCGAGCCAGGACTCCGCACTGGTGTGCGCGACCGGCCCGCTCCTGCCCCACAGGCCGCGCGGCGGCACCTGCACCAGCGGCACCAGCCAGCGCACCCCCTGGCCCAGCGCGTGCGGGTCGTTGTCCGGCCACCGCTCGGCCAGCGCCCGCCCCAGGTCGGCGAACGTCATCGGCCGCTCCGCCAGCAGCGCCCGCCCGGTCGCCGCCAGCTCGTCCAGGTCCACCCCCGCCAGTCGCTTGCCGAACGTCGTCCGCGTCATGCGCTCGGTGACCTGCTGCAGCAGCGGCCGCATGGCCAGGCAGTCGCGCCCGCTGACCAGGTGGATGGTGGAGCGCTGCAGCGCGATGCGGACGAGCTCCCTGGAGAGCAGCAGGGCGGCGGCGTCGTCGGGCGCGAAGCCCTCGACGCGGTTCCAGAGCCCGACGTACCAGGTGTGCGGGGTCTGTGCCTGGAGCCCGCCCAGGCGCTCCACGACCTCGACGACGGGGAGGCCGGTGCGGCGCAGCAGGTGCTGTCTGTCCAGCGTGGCCCGATTGAGCGCCCTGCGGCTGATGAGGGGATCCATGGCACAAAGGTAGGGGCTATTGCGGCCGGTCCCGGGCCGCAATAGCCCCAGCGGCGCCGGCGGATCGCCGGCATGTGGCCTCCTAACGCCTGATGGTACGCGCGTTCGCGTAATCTCTGAGGAATTCGTCCCACTCTGTGTGCTGGGCGAGCTGGAGGTCCGCGTAGAAGCGCGAGATCGTGCGCTCCATCGGGAAGTACGCGCTGATCCCGCCGCACGCCTCCACCTTGTCGCCCTGGTGTGCCTCGTTGACCACGAAGCCGCCGGGCGTCTGGACGGCCAGCAGCTTGTCGGCCACCGAGGCCAGCGTCGGGTCGGTCCGCGAGTCCGCCACCAGCGCCAGGCAGACCGTCCGCAGGTCCACCAGCGACCGGTCGAAGTGGAAGCGGGTGGCCACCGACTGGACGCTGTCCACCACGGACCGGTTGGCGCGCACCTGCTGCCGCAGGCCGGCCGCCAGCGACTGGAACTCGCCCATGAACTCCTCGATCCGCGTCGCGTCGACCGCGCACTGCGTGACGGTCTGGTGCGCGCCGCGGTAGGACCTGGCGTACTCCTCCACCACGACCCGCCCGAGCTCCCGCGCGTCCATGCGCGGGTTGGCCGCCATGGCGGCCAGGATCTCGGTGTACGGCCAGCCCTCGTTGGGCTCCAGCTCCTCCGAGCTCACCACGACGGCGGCGTGCTCGCGGAGCTCGTAGCAGACCTCGAGGTTGCTCATCAGGCAGGCGTCCATGCCCAGCAGGTCGATCGGCCGGCCGAGCTCCTCGTGGACGCGCCGCATGACGTTGCGCAGCTCGATGGTGTCGAGGGAGTGCAGCGTGCCGTCGTCGCTGGCGATCGCGCGGTCCTGCCCGGTGGGCAGCTTGAGCACCTCGCCCAGCGACGTCGTGAACACGGCCTTGGTGATCTCCGGGGTCTCCGTCAGCCTGGCCAGCTCGGAGAAGGCGGGCTCGCCCTCGGCCATGGCCATGCGCGGGGCCCGCCGCACGTATCCCGTCTCGATGTCATGCCGGACCGTGCGGCCCCTGACCTGGGTGTAGATCTGGTCGAGGTCGTCCGGGGTCCAGCCGCCTCCGTGGTTCCAGACCACGAGCGCGTACCGCCTGGCGGGGGCCTGGCGGGCGGCCCAGCGGACGAAGTCCAGGAGGGTCTGCGGGTGGCCGGAGTCGACCGGCGGCTGCAGCTCCTCGATCAGGTCGGGGGCGCCGCCGGCGCTGATCTCCATGTGCTGGGCCCGGCCGCCGGCGTCCTGCCGCTTCACGAACGCGGTGACCCGGACGCCGTTGTACGACTGGACGGCACGCAGCTCCTCCAGGTCCCGTCCCGCGGCGTCGGACAGGTTGTTGTTGCCGGCCATGTAGACCATGAAGTTCCACTCGGCCGGTTCGTCCGAGTGCGTGCGGCGTTCCTCGGTCATGGCCCGGGTCCGGCCGAGCGCCCGCCACGTGCCCGGGCCGGCCACGCCGTCGGCGGGCAGGCCCTCGCGCTGCTGGAGGCTCAGCACGGCGCCGTAGGTGGCGCCGCCGAAGTACCCGTCGGCCTGTACGCGGTAGCCGCGGGCGCGCAGCGACTCCTGGAGCCGCCTGACCTCTTCCCCTCTGCTGCCGAGTCGCAGCGTGGGCCCGGCCATCAGTCGGCGGCCCAGTGGAAGTTGAGGCACTTGCCGTCGGGCGACAGGTCGCCGATCGGGATGACGTACATCGGCGTGTGCTCGCCGAACATCCTGGCCTTCCACAGCACGATGGCGCCGCCGGCCTGCACGGACCTGGACTCGAAGGTGGCGTACCGGTCGCCGTCGGTCTCGACGAAGCAGATCTGCCGGTGGGTCTCGTCGGTGACCTGGATGCCCTTCCACCACATGGAGTGGGGGGCCAGGCTGAGGCGGACCTCGGTGGTGCCGGGGGGCGCGGGGGTCTCGGTCAGGTGGAGGACGTCGCCGTCGCGCAGGCGGTGGGCGCCGACCAGGTCGCTCCTGCTGATCCTCATGAGCTGGATCGGGTCGCGGCCGGGCATGCGCTCGTACCTGATGGGCGTGCGCTGGTCACCGTGCACGATGGCGAGCAGGTCGGGCAGCTGGGCGATGATCGCGGGCAGCGTGGCCTGCACGATGGGACCGAAGTAGCGCTGGTTGAGCTCGCGGTCGGTGACGCGTACGGGGTGCTCGGAGCGGTTGCCGTGCATGGTCTGCAGCAGGCCGGGGAGCACCTGCATCATGATCGGCGCGATGGTGCCGATGAGCTGCGGTACGAACTGGAGGAAGCGCTCCTCCTCGTTCTGGTCGGTGTCGGCCTTGGGCGGGCCGAAGGAGAGGAGCTGCTCCACGAGCGGCGGGATGATGGCCTGCACGACCGGCATGAGGACGGCGGCGACGTCCATGAACGAGCGGTCGGCGGCGAGCTGGGCGTAGGCCTCGGGGAGGGCGTACCGCTGCGGTTGCTGCTGGTACTCGACGGGCCGGTGCTCCCTCCGCGGCCCCATCGGCAGCAGGTGTTGCTGGTGCGGACGTGCGCCGAACTGGTCTGCTGCCTGGTGGGTCAGCTGGAGGCCCTGGAGGATCGTGGGGAACAGCACGTTGAGAATCCGTGCCTCCGCTCCCCGCTGCTCCTCTGCGATGTAGGACGGCATGATGTTCTCCCGGCATTTGGGGGCATTCGTCCACGTTGGACGCTATGAACGCTCTGTGCCGCGAGCATCAGGGAACGCCCTGGGGATAACCCCGGGGCGTTTCCCTAATGACCGAAAGAGCTGACTCGGGTCAACGGGACACTGGACGGTTGTCGGAGCAAGGCACACGATGAACTTTGGCCTGGCGACTCCGGCGAGGGGGTGAGACCGATGGCGACGCGCGCCCTTCGCAGCGGCCCCGAGCGCTCCCGGGACGAACAGTTCGTCGGCCGCTGCCGCGAACTCGCGGTGCTCCACGCTCAGCTCGGTCGCGTCTGCGAGGGGCGGTCCGGCCTCGTCGTGCTGGAAGGACCGGCCGGGATCGGGAAGACCGCGCTGGCCGGGGAGTTCCTGTGCGCCATCGAGAACGCGGTCGTGCTGGAGATCAGCGGGGACGAGGGCGAGTCCGAGCTGCCGTACGGCGTGCTGGGGCAGCTCGGGGCGCAGGTGCAGCAACTCCCGGACGCGCTGGCCGGGCTGGCGGGGCCCGGGGCGCAGCTGCGGCCGCTTCCTGACACGCCGGCGGGCCGCGGGACGCAGGCGCAGCGGCTCCCGGACGCGCCGGTGGGGCGCGGGGCCCAGGCGCAGCGACTCCCGGACGTGCCGGTGGGGCGCGGGGCCCAGGCGCAGCGGCTCCCGGACGCGCCGGTGGGGCGCGGGGCGCACGTGCAGCGGCTCCCTGACGCGCCGGCGGGGTTGGCCGGGCCCGGGATGTTCGTGTGGCCCGATCCGCTGGTGGTCGGGGCCGGGCTGCTGGAGCTGCTGGCCAGGCTGCAGCAGAGCGCGCCCGTGGTCGTCGCGATCGACGGGGCCGACTGGGCGGATCTGCCGTCGTTGCAGGCGCTGACGTTCGCGCTGCGGCGGCTGCGTACCGATCGGGTGCTGGCCATCGTGATCGTCAGGGAGGACGACCACCCGCGGCTGCCGGACGGGCTGCGGCGGCTGCTGCGCAGCGGCGCGGCGCTCCGGCTGCCGATCGGCGGGCTCAGCGCGCGCGAGCTCCAGGCGCTCAGCGCCCGGCTGGGGCCCGTACGGCTGACGCCCCAGGCCGCCGAACGGCTGCACGAGCACACCAAGGGCGTGCCGCTGCACGCGCGGGCGCTGCTCCAGCAGGTACGCGCCGAGACCCTGGCCGACGTGGACGCCCCGCTGCCGGCGCCGCGGGCGTACACGACGCTGGTGCTGGGGCGGCTCGGGCAATGCGACCCTGCGGCGCAGCGGCTGCTGACGGCGGCCGCCGTGCTCGGGACGTCCGCGCCGCTGCACCTGGTGGCCCGGATGGCCGAGCTCGCCGAGCCGCTGCCGGTGCTGGAGCAGGTGACGGGGGCGGGGCTGCTCGTGGAGTGGCGTACGGGGGCCGGGGTTTCGGTGGGCTTCCCGAACCCGCTGGTCAGGGCCGCCATCTACCACGACCTCGGACCCGCGACACGGCGGCGGCTGCACCTGCTGGCCGCCGAACTGGTGGGCGACGTCGTGCACCGGCTGCACCACCGGCTCGCCGCCGCCGACCAGGTGGACGGGGAGCTGGTGCGGGAGGTGGCGCTGGTGGGCCGGCGACAGGCGGCGGCGGGGCGCTGGTCGAGCGCGTGCGGGTGCCTGACGCGGGCGGTGCAGCTCACGGGGGAGGGCCCGGAACGGGACCGGCTGATCGCCGAGGCTGTGGAGGCGCTGCTGGCCGCCGGTCGGCCGGTGGCCGCCGGCGCGCTGGCCGGGCAGGTGGCGCCGGGCGGTGATCCGGCGGTGCGCGACTACGTGCTGGGGTCGGTGGCGTTGGTGGCGGGGCGGGTGGGGGAGGCGGTGCGGCGGCTGGACCACGCGTGGTCGCAGGCCAAGGGCGACGGGCGGCTGAGGGCGGGGGTGGCGGCGCGCCAGGCGATGGCCGCCCTGCTGCGGGGCCGCGGCCCGGACGCCGCCCACTGGGCCGAACGCGCCCTCACCACCCCACCCCCCGCTCCCCTCCCGCCGGACGGTGACCGACCCTCGGGGGGTGACGGGCTTTCGGAGGGCGACCGGCTTCTGGAAGGGGACCAGCCGTCGGACGGACACCGGCCTGTGGAGGGTGACCGGCCTTCGGGGAGTGCCCGGCCTTTGGACGGTGTCCCACCTTCGGGAGGGGGCCGGCCTTTGGACGGTGTCCCGCCTTCGGGGGGCGAGCCGTCGCGCTCGGCGGGATCGCCGTCGGGCGGGGTCCCGGGGGATGGGCGCGCGTCTTCTGCGCAAGGCGAGCTCCTGGGGGGCGGGGTGGCACTGCCGGAGGGCGGCCCGTTGCCGGGGGCGGAGGGCGGGCACTCCGCGGGCACGCTGCCGTCCCACGGTGGGCGGTCTTCGCGCGACGCGCTGCCTTCGGCGGGGGAGTCGCGTTCGGTGGCGCCGCCGTCGGGCGGGGGAGCGGTGGGTGGGTGTGCGGGGTCGTTCGAGGCCGGGCACGGGGTTGGTGGGGAGCTTGGGAGGTTTGCGTGGCTTGTGGGGTTGGGGTTGGCGGGGCGGGTCGAGGAGGGGGTGGCGGCTTGCGGTGAGTTGCCGGTGCCGGGTCAGGCGTCGGCGGGGGAGCTCGGTGCGTTGCTGGGCCGGGGCGTGTTGCGGCTCTGGGCGGACGATCTCGCCGGTGCCCACGCGGACCTGCTCGGACTGCTCGCCGCCGGGGCCGATCGGTCGGCGCCTTTCCAGCTCCTGGTGGCCGTCGCGCTCGCCCAGGCCGAGTACCGGCTCGGCCGCTGGGACGAGGCGGTCGGGCACGCCGAGGTCGGCGTCTCGACCGCCGACGACTTCGGCCAGGCGTGGCTGGCGAGCTACGCCCACGCCGTGGCCGCCCTGGTGCCGGCCGCCCGGGGCGAGTGGGAGCGGGCCACCACGCACGTACGGGCCGCCCGCGCCGCCTGCTCGCCCGACAACACCTCCGCCCAGGTCAGTACGGCCGCCGCCGAGGCCCTGGTCGCCACGGCACGCGGCGACCACGACGCGGCCGTCACCGCCCTCATGCCGCTCACCCGCACGAACCTCCCCGACGAGCCGGTCGTCGTGCTCTGGCGTACGCTGCTGGCCGACGCCCTGGTCAACGCCGGGCGGCCGGAGGAGGCCGACGCGGTCCTGGTGCCGTGCGAGCTGCTGGCCCTGGACAAGGAGCGGCGCAGCGTCCTGGCCGCCGCCGCCCGCGCCAGAGCCGGGCTGCACGCCGCCAGGCACGAGCCGGTCGAGGCGGAGACCTGTTACCAGGTGGCCCTGGAGCACACCGCCAAGGTCGACATGCCGTTCGAGGAGGCCAGGATCCAGCTGGCGTACGGAACGTTCCTGCGCCGCAGGGGCCGCAGGTCGGCGGCCGCCGAGCAGCTCGAGGCGGCCCAGCTCACGCTGTCCCGACTGGGCGCGCTGCCGTACCTGGAGCAGTGCGATCTGGAGCTGGCCGCGAGCGGGCGCGCGGTGCTGCGCCCGCAGGACACCGCCAGGCTGGGGCTGACGCCGCAGGAGCACACGGTGGCGGTGCTGATCAGCAGGGGGCTCACCAACCGGCAGGCGGCGCGGAAGCTCGTGCTGAGCGTCAAGACCGTCGAGTACCACCTCAGCCACATCTACACCAAGCTCGGCATCACCTCCCGTACGGCGCTCATCGGGAGGTTGAGCGATCTCGGCGAGTAGGACACCCTGGCCTCCTCGTGATCGAACGAAAGGAAACGTTCAGAACGAAGCTAGGATCGGGACCACCATCCCGAAGGAGCTTCCGTGTCCGTCGATCAGCGCCACAGGCTCATCCTCAGCCGGGTACGCGACCGCGGCTCGGCCCGGCTGGCCGACCTGGCCGAGGAGCTGGGCGTCTCGGCCGTCACCCTGCGCAGGGACGTCGAGCACCTCGCCACCCGCGGCCTGCTCACCCGCGTGCACGGCGGCGTCACGCTCCCGGCCGAGGCCCGCACGCCCGCCCTGGCCGGCCCGCCCCCGACCATCGGCATGCTCGTCCCCACCGCCCACTACTACTACCCGGGCGTGATCAAGGGGGCCCAGGAGCAGGCGGCCAGGGCGGGGGCACGGCTGGTGCTCGCCATCTCCCGCTACGAGGCCGCCGAGGAGCGCGCCCTGGTGCGCCAGCTCGTCGAGGAGGGCGCCGACGGCCTGCTGCTGACCCCCAGCGGGGAGCCCGGCGCGGCGCGGGCGCCATGGCCGGCCGGGCTGGGCGTGCCCGCCGTGCTGGTGGAGCGGCGGGCCGAGCCGGCCGGACCGGAGTCCCACCTCGACTCCGTCGCCTCCGACCACGCCCACGGCGCCTACCTGGCCGTACGCCACCTGGCCGACCTGGGTCACCGCAGGCTGGCCGTCGTGGCCGCCCCGAGCCCCACCGCGCCGGGGATCAAGGCGGGCGCGCGGGCGGGCGCCGCGGCCCTGGGCCTGAACGCCCCGGGGCACCTCGCCATCGACCGCGCGCGGCCGCCGGAGCAGCTGGTGGCCGACGTGCTGCGGCTGGTGCGCGAGGGCGGCGCGACCGGCCTGCTCGTGCACAACGACGAGGACGCGCTCTCCCTGGTCAGGCACCTGAGCGCGGCGGGGGTGGACATCCCGGGCGAGGTGTCGCTGATCGCGTACGACGACGAGGTGGCGGCGTTCTGCTCGCCCTCGCTCACGGCCGTGGCGCCGCCCAAGGAGGAGGTCGGCCGGTGCGCGGTGGACCTGCTGCTCCGGCGGCTGGCGGAGGGCCCCGGCGCGGTGGTCCACCACCTGTCCCTCCTGCCCGAGCTACGCGTACGCGAGTCGACGGCGTAGCTTTCGTTATGATCGAATTGATCGTATTGACCTTCGGGGGAGCGAAATGACGGAGAACCGGCCGAAGACCCTGCTCGCGATGGGGCCCGAGATCGCCTCCCGGCTCGTCACCGGCCCGGTGCGCGAGCGGCTGGTCGCCGTCGCCGACGTGGACCCCGGCCTGGTGGCCGCCGACTTCGCGGACCCGGCCGTGGCCGGCGCGCTGGCCGAGGCGGAGGTGCTCTACACGAGCTGGTACTGCCCGCCCGTCACGGAAGAGGTGCTGGCCCGGGCGCCCAGGCTGCGGGCGATCGTGCACGCGGCCGGCAGCGTCAAGCACCACGTCACCGAGGCGTGCTGGCAGCGCGGCCTGCTCGTCTCCTCCGCGGCGGCGGCCAACGCCGAGCCCGTCGCCGAGTACACGCTGGCCGCCATCCTGTTCACCAACAAGCGGGTGCCGGACATCGCCCGGCTCTACCGGGAGCGGCGGGCGCCGCTGGACCTGGACGGTCTCTTCCCGGGGTTCGGCAACTACCGGCGCACGGTGGGCGTCATCGGGGCGTCCAAGATCGGGCGGCGGGTGATCGAGCTGCTGCGGCCGTTCGAGCTGGACGTGCTGGTCGCGGACCCGTACCTGACCGAGGATCTGGGCGTGCCGCACGTCGAGCTGGACGAGCTGTTCGAGCGGTGCGAAGTGATCAGCGTGCACGCGCCCGCGCTGCCGGAGACCCGGCACCTCGTGAACGCCGCCCGCCTCGCGCGCATGCGCGACGGCGCCACGCTGATCAACACGGCCCGCGGCGCGCTCGTCGACCAGGACGCGCTCATCGCCGAGCTGGCCTCCGGGCGGCTGTACGCGGTGCTCGACGTCACCGAGCCCGACCTGCTGCCCCCCGGCTCACCCCTCTACGACCTGCCGAACGTGCTGCTCACCCCGCACATCGCCGGATCCCTCGGCGGCGAGCTGGCCCGCATCGCCGACCTGGCCGTGGACGAGCTGGCCAGGTACGCCGCGGGCCTGCCCTTCGCGCACGGCGTGGCGGTCGAGGAGCTCGCCACCATCGCCTGATCAACGCTCTGATGACGGGGGCCCCGGATCGGCCCTACGCTGCTCTGCATGCACAAACGGGTGATCGACGGCCGCTTCGAGCTCGCGGAGCGGCTCGGTGGCGGGGGCATGGGCCTGGTGTGGCGGGCCTGGGACGTGGCCCTGCACCGCGAGGTCGCGCTCAAGGAAGTACGCCCGCCGGACCCCTCGATGGACGAGCAGGACCCGGCCGGCGCGCGCGAGTTGCGGGCCAGGGTGCTGCGCGAGGCCCGCGCCCTGGCTCGGCTGAACCATCCGCACGTGGCCACGATCCACCACATCGTGGACCCGGGCGAGCAGGGTTACCCGTGGATCGTCATGGAGCTGGTCACCGGCGGCTCGCTGCAGGACCGCATCCAGCGCGGCCCCATGACCCCCATGGAGGCGGCCCGGCTCGGCCGTGAGGTCCTGTCCGCGTTACGGGCGGCGCACGCGGTCGGCATCCAGCACCGTGACGTCAAACCCGCCAACGTCCTGCTGCGCGAGGACGGCCGGTCGGTGCTGACCGACTTCGGCATCGCCGCCGTACGCGAGTCCACGAGCCTCACGGCCACCGGGTCGTTCATCGGCTCGCCCGAGTACATGGCGCCCGAGCGCATCAACGGCGTCGAGGGCGACCCGGCCTCCGACCTGTGGTCGCTGGGCATGATGTTGTACGTGGCGGTGGAGGGGCGGCATCCGCTGCGGCGGAGCACCACGCTGGCGACGCTGGCGGCCGTGCTCAACCAGGAGGTGCCGCCCCCGGAGCACGCCGGGCCGCTCGGCCCCGTGCTGTCGGCCCTGCTCACGAAGGACCCGGCGGGCAGGCCGGACGCCGAGACCCTGGACCGGATGCTGGCGGCGGCCGGCGAACCGGGGGCCGTCGCGCCCCCGATGCCCCAGGCGGGGCCGTACGCGCCCGGCCCCGCGATGACCCCGCCCCCACCGCACCTGGCCCCGGGCCCGATGGGCTCCGGTCGGATGGGCTCCGCGCAGATGGGGCCGGGCGCGGTCGGGGCCGGGCCGATGGGCACGGGTCCGAGCGGATCCGGGCCGTCCGGGCCGGTGCCGCCTGCGCACACCGTGCCACCGGGGCATGGCGGGCAACCGGGTTACGGGGGGCAACCGGGGTACGGCGGGCAGCAGGGGTACGGCGGGCAGCCCCCTTACGCCGGGCCGCCGGCCGCCGGGCACACGGTGCCGCCCGGTTACGGGGGAGCGCCCCCGTGGGGCAAGGAGCCGGTCTCGCATGCGGGCACCCTCAACACCCGCCGCTCCCGGCGCAAGGGCGTCAGGGGAGCGGGGCTGGCCGTGTCCCTCTCGGCGGTCGTGGTGGCGGGTGTGCTGGTGTGGCGGCTGCTTCCCCCCTCCGGGGACGACGGCGGCGAGCCCCAGACCAACCGGCTGACGATGACCGACGTGCCCGCCGCCACCGGGACCCCGCGCGCCTCCGCCACCGGCGAACCCACGGACGCCACCGGGGAACCCACGGACGACACCGGGGAACCCACGGACGACACCGAGGAACCCGCCGAGGAGAACCTGCTCACCCCCGCCGGGATCCGGAGCATGATCGCCAAGGTGAAGCCGGCCATCGGCGGCACCAAGATCGTCAAGATGACGGTGTACCCGACCTACGCCTCCATCGACGCCCCGCTCAAGCGAGACCCGGAGCTCTACGACAGCTACGACTACCGCGACGGCGCGGTCTCCGGCTCGCGGACCGGCGGCAAGGTGGACACGCCCCTGGTGGATCTGGCCAAGTTCAACTGGGACGCCCTCCCCGCGCTGATCAAGAGGGCGAACAAGGACCTCGGCGTGCCCAAGCCCACCTCGCGCTACGTCATCGTGGACCCCGACTACTCGTTCGCCTCGACGCGGCAGGTGCTCCTGGTCTACGTCTCCGACGACTACCACCGGGGCGGCTACCTGGTGGCCAGCCCGCAGGGCAAGGTGCTCAAGCTCTACCCGGACAGCTAGGCACCCGCCGGTCAGCAGACGTCCTGGTAGCCGCTCTCCGGGATCAGCCGCGACCACTCCGCCCTGCTCAGCTGGCCGCCCGCCCTGGCGCACACCTCCTGCGCGGTCAGCGCGGGGTCGACCGCGATCTCGCGTACGGTGCCGTCGAGCGCCACGCCGCGCAGCCGCCGGCCGTCCTGGCTGAAGGCCGGCCCGGCGGCCCACGAACCGACCTGGCCGACCTCGCGCAGCGACCTGGTGTCCCACAGCGAGGTACGGGTGGCGTCGATGGCCAGCAGGCCGCCGTCCGGGGAGAAGCGCAGCTCGTCCACCGGGGCCGTGCCGGTCTCGATCGTGCCCAGCGGCACGCGCTCGCGTACGTCCCACAGCAGCACCCGGCCGCCCTCCAGCCCGAACGCCAGCCTGCGCCCGTCCGGCGAGAAGGCCAGCGCGGTCGCGGCCGCCCCGTCGCCGGCCCTGGCCGCCAGGACCAGCGGGGTGACCTGGCCGGTACGCAGGTCGAGCAGCTTGGCGCCGGCCGCCAGCGTCGAGCCGTCCGGGCTGAAGGCCAGCGCCAGGTCGCCCGCGCCCTCGTACACCTTGATCCGCCGCCCCGTGCGCACGTCCCACGTCTCCAGGGTGTGGCCGCGCGCGGTGGCCACCGTGCCGCCGTCGGGGGAGAGCGCCACGGCCGGTACGTCGCCGCCCGCCTCGATGGCGGTCACCTGCCTGCCGCCGGTCACCTCCCACACGGTCACCGGGTCGCCCGCCACGGCCAGCAGCCGGCCCGCCGCGTCGAAGGCCAGGTCGCCGGCGGCGGTGACGCGGCCCAGCTTCCTGCGATCCTCGGTGTCGGTGAGCTCGATGGTGTTGCCGACCTCCTTGGCCGCGACGCGCCCGTTGCCGGAGAAGGCGGCGATGTGGCCGTCGTCGGACGGGACCGGCAGGCCGGCGACGTCGAGCGAGACCACCGAGCCGATGCCGCTGAGGTAGCGGAGGGAGTGGCCGTCGGTGGAGAACGCCAGGCCGTGGCCTGGGTCCTTCAGGGGGTAGGAGCCTGCCAGGCGGCGCTCGGCCACGTTCCAGACCCGTACCTCGCCCTCGACGGGGAGGGCGAGCAGGTGGCCGTCGGGGCTGAAGACGAGCGGGCCGGCCGACGAGCCCGGGGTGGCCTCCAGCCCGTCCACGACCTCCACGCCCCAGGCCCGATCCTTCGGCTCCCCGGGGTCGCGCCCTGCGGACCGTCCTGCCTCCGGCTCGCCACTGCCCGGCCGCCCCACCTGCGGCTCCCGCGTCTTCCCGCCGACGGCCCCGATCCTGTTGCCGTCGGCTCGGGTGGCGCTGTCGGCCCCGGTGGCCCGTCCGTCGACTCCGGTCACACCGCTGTCGGGTCCGGTCGGGTGGCTGTCGGCCGAGGTCGGGCGGGTAGCGGGTCCGGTGGCGCGGCCGTCGGAGCGGGTCGGCGTCGTGGTGCCGGTCGGGCGGGTTCGCCCGGTCGTGGGGGCGGGGTCGCGGGTGTCCGCGATGGTGGTGCGCGTCTCCGGTGGGCCCGCGTCGGCGGACGGGCCGCCCTTCACGCGGAAGGTCCGCACACGGTCCGAGCCGGTGGCGGCGGGCACCCAGGTGTCGGCGGTCTGCGGTGCGGTAGCGCGCGGGCCCTGGGACGCTCCCGGGGTCGGCATGGCGACCACCCCGGAGCTCGGCGGCGCACCCGTGGCGGCGTCCGGGGCCTGGGACGCGGCGGTGGCGCCAGGGTTCTGGGACGTGGCTGGGCGGGCCGCCGTGTCGGGGGGTGGTGTCGGGAGGCCGTTGGCCAGCACGTCGTTCGTGCCGGGGGGAGCGGGCGTGCCGGCCGGGTCGGGGGCGTCGAGGGTGTTCGCCCGTCCCGTACGGGCCGCGTCCCTGGGGCCCACGAGCGTGACCCCGTCGCGCCCCGCCACCGCCAGCGTGACCCCGTCGGGACTGAACGCAAGGGCGGGCGCCGCCGCGTCCGCACCTGTGAGCGGCTCGACCTTCACGACCCCCGTCCTGACCCGGCGCGGCGCCAGCTCCCAGAGCTCGACCCGCCCGTTCAGGCCGGAGAGGGCCGCCCGGGTCCCGTCGGGAGACAGGGCCACCTTCCGGTCGGTCACGTCGAACAGCACCCGCGTGCCCCGGTAGACCCGGGTCCGGTTCCCCCGGCTGATCGCGTAGACGGTCTCGGCGGGGGCCTGCCCGGTGGTCACGTCGAACGTCCGGCCGGCGGTCAGCTCGGCGTAGCGGCCGTCGTCGCTCAGCGCCGTGCTTCCCGCGGGCAGCGCGTACGAGGCCACCTGCCGACCCCCGGCGACGTCCCACACGGTGACGGAACCGGTGTCCCACCGGACCAGCTCGTCCCCGCGCAGCAGGTAACGCGCCCGCGCGTCCGCCCCGGGGTCGGTGAACACGCCCAGCTCCGGCTGCACCAGCGACGCCTGCAACGCCGCCCGCGCCTCGAACACCGGCGACATCCGCCAGGCGGCCACGCTCAGCCGCATCGCCGTGCGCGGATCGGACGTCCGCATCGCCTCCGCCCGGGCGGCCACGGCGCGGGCGTCGGCGTCGATCAGTCGGCCGCGCAGGTCGTTCTGGCCGTGCACGGACACGACCGTCATCGTCACCGCGACCGCCAGCACGCCCGCCACCGTCGCCAGCGAGGGGATCAGGAGCTTCCTGCGCTGCTTGGACAGGGCCACGCTGTCGTTGAGGAAGTCGCGTTCGAGCTGGTTGAGACGTACGTGGCGGCGCTTGGTCGCGGCCCAGCCGAGCGCCGTGTCGAGCTCCCGCCCCCGGAAGAGGTGGCTCCGGCCGCGCCGGTGTTCGGACCAGTGCCGGGCGGCCTCGCGGATGCGCCGGTGCACCGGCATGCCCTCGCGCTCGTCGGCCACCCAGCCGCGCAGCCGGGGCCAGGCCCGGTAGAGCGCGGCGCTGGCCGGGGCCACCCGGCTGTCGCTGACGGCCACGAGCTTGCCCACGGCGGTCTCGGCGGGCGGCACGCGTACGCTGCGGCGTACCAGCAGGCCGGCCTCCATGAGCGGGCCGAGCACGTCGCCCTCGTCGTGCGGGCTGTCGCCGTCGAGCAGGCGCAGCAGCAGCCCCGGCACCTCCTCCTGCTGGCGGGGCGTGAGGGAGAGGTAGGCCGCCTCGGCCACCTCGCCGAGCGACCGCGTCCGCGCGTACGCCTCGGGCGGCCGCAGCCCGGCCTCGCTCTCGACCAGCAGCTCGGCCGCCGCGGGCCGGTCGGCGGGATCCTTGGCCAGCGCCCGCCCCACCAGCTCGCACAGCGGGTCCGGCAGGCAGCTCAGATCGGGGTCGACGGTCAGCAGCCGGTGCATGATCCCGCCGAGGCTGTCACCGCGGAACGGATCGCGCCCGGTGGCCGCGAACAGCACCACCGCGCCCCACGCGAACACGTCGGCCGCCGCCTCGGCGGCCTGCCCGGTCAGGACCTCGGGAGCCAGGTAGGTGCACGTCCCGCCCACCGGTGCCGCGGCCGGCAGCCCCAGCTCGATCACCTTGGGCCCGTCGTCGGCCAGCAGCACGCTCTCCGGGTTCAGCCCCCGATGGGTCAGCTTGGCCTCGTGCAACGCGGCCAGCGCGACCGCCAGCGCGCCGGCCAGCGCGACCAGCTCGTCACCCGCGTACGGCCCGTTCAGCTCGACCGCCTGCCGCAGGTCGGGCCCGTTCACGTACTCGCTCACCACGTAGGGGACGCCCTCGTCGGACCCGACGGCGACCACCTCCGCCAGGTGGCGGCAGGTCACCCGCTCGAACCGGCGCCCGACCTCGCCCCGCGGCACGGTGACGGCGAACCTTCGGCCCTCGTCGTCGTAGGCGTCGTAGACGATGCCGCGCCCGCCCGCGCCGAGCCTGGCCGACAGCCAGTAGCCGCCGAGCCTCTCGGGGTCACCGGGCACCAAGCGCATCGTCACTGATGCTTAGATGCACGACACCGCCCATTGGTTGTCCGGAATGACGCCACAGGTCCCCCGCGCGCCTCGGGGGACCCATGTGTCATGATCATTATGCCAGGCTCCGGGATCTCGCCTGCCACTCCGGCCGGAGCACGGCCATGAGCACGGAGTCGTGCCACTCGCCGTCCCACAGCAGCGCGTCGCGCTCGACGCCCTCCTCGACGAAGCCGACCTTCTTGTAGACGTGCCGCGCCCGGTCGTTGAAGGCGTAGACGCCCAGCCGGATCCGGTGCAGCGGCGTCGTGCCGAAGGCGTGGTCGAGGAGCAGCTCGATCGCCTCGGTGCCGTAGCCCTTGCCGAAGGCCCGCGGGCCGATCAGCGCGATGCGCAGGTTGCAGGACAGGTTGCCGGCGTCGAGCTCGTTGAGCACGATCTCGCCGACGAACTCGCCGTCCGCCGTGATCGCCAGGTCGAGGCGGTCGGCGTGGTCGCCGCGGGTGGCGTACCACCGGCGCAGCCGCGCCTCGTCGAACTCCCCGTGCGAGCCGGTCAGCCGGTGCACCTCCGGGTCGGAGACGAGCTCGATGAGGCCCGCGAGGTGCTCGGGGCCGACCGGGCACAGCGTCACGCGCTCACCCTTCAGGGTGGGTTTCTCGGCGAACATCCCCTCTGGCTATCAGTCGCGATCAACCTCGGGCAAACCCATTTTCCGCAGCACCGCGTCCCGCACCTGCTCGGGGCTCATCACGCCGACGTCGCAGACCAGGTCCGCCACCTCCCGGAAGTACGGCTCGCGGCGGGCCCGCATCGCCGCCGGGGCGTACTCCGGCCGGTGCGTGCTGGTGCGCATCCGCTCGGCCAGCACCTCGTCGGCAGCGTCCACCCAGACCACGAACGCGCCGCCCAGCGCCTCGCGCACCTGAGGGCTCTCGACCGTGCTGGCCGCCGCCGCGATCACCTTCGGCTCGCCCGCCAGCCCGTCGAGCACGTGCTCGGCCTCGTACCGGTGCAGCGCCTCCTTCCCCTCCTTGGCGGCGATCGGCGCGGAGGTGCCGCCGTGCCTCTCCTCGAGGTACTGGTCGCTGTCGGTGAACGGCAGCCCGAGAGCCTCGGCGATCAGCCGGCCGGAGGTCGTCTTGCCGGAGCCCATGAGTCCGATCATCACGACTGGTTTGTTTTTCGACATGTGGATAGAGGTTCCTTCGTGTCAAGGAGGTAAATCTGATGACCATCGCCGGAAGCATCATCCTCATCATGCTCGGTGCGATCCTCACCTGGGCCGTCGAGTTCGACCTCGCCGGTCTCGACATCAACGTAGTGGGCGTCATCCTCATGCTCGGTGGTCTGGCCGGACTCCTGTTCGGCATATACAGGATCAGCGTCACCCGCAGGGCGGTCGGCCCCATCGACGAGCCGGTCCACCGCCACGAGGTCTACGAAGAGCCTGAGACCCGCCGGACCGCCGTGTACGAGGAGCGCCGCCACTACGACGAACCACCGCTGTAGGAGGTGAATCGACATGCCAGCCGTTGAAGAGCTGCCGTCGACCATCAAGCGTTCGCCCAAGAAGGCGCAGAACACGTGGATCAAGGCGCACGACTCGGCCGTCAAGGAGTACGGCGAGGGGCGGCGCGCGCACATGACCGCGTTCGCCGCGCTCAAGCACTCCTTCGAGAAGGTGGGCGACCACTGGGAGCCGAAGGCGCAGAAGGGGCCCTCGGACAAGGGCGCGACCGACCGGTCCGGCCGGACGGCCGAGGGCGTGGACGCCAACGCCAGCAAGGAACACCTGCAGGGCGTGGCCGCCAAGCTCGGCGTGCGCGGCCGGTCGAAGATGACCAAGCAGGAGCTGGTGGGTGCCATCAAGAAGGCGAACAGGAAGGCCACGGCGAAGTCCCGCTGACCGTCGCGCGGCCCGCCGCGCGAACCGTGGCAGGGACCATGGCGCGGACCGTCGCGCTGATCAGAGGGCCGGCGAGCTTCGTCGGCCCTCATCCATGCCCGCCCGACGTCACTTCCGCGGAAATCACGGGGGAAGTCACAGCAGGGGAAGTCACAGCTGGGGACGTCACCGTAGGGAAGCCCCCTTAGGGGAAACCACCGTAGGGGAAGCCACCGTAGGGGAAGTCACAGCAGCCGCTTGACGGCCTCGGCGATGGCGGTGCGGTCGATGCGGGCGTCGGCGAGCTGCTCCTCCGGGGTCGCCGATCCGGGCAGCCCCGTCACGGCCAGCTTCACCACCCGCGGCCCCAGCTCGCTCACCGCGTCCATCACCGCGTCGCCCAGCCCGCCCTCGATCCGGTGGTCCTCGACCGTGATGAGGTTGCCCGTGGTGGTGGCCGCCTCGACCAGCACGGCCGTGTCGACGGGCTTGATCGAGTACAGGTCGATCACCCCCACCGGGATCCCGGACTCGTGCAGCGCGTCGGCCGCGGCCAGCGCCTCGTGCACGGTCACGCCGGCGGCCACGATCGTGGCCCGGTCGCCGGGCGTGTGCCGCAGCACCCGCGACCCGCCCACCGCGAACCGCTCACCCGGCTGGTAGATCACCGGCGTGTCGCCCCGCGTGGTCCGCAGGTACGACACGCCCTCCAGGTCGGCCATCTCGGCGATCAGGGCGGCCGTCTGGTTGGCGTCGCACGGGTAGAGCACGGTGCTGCCGTGCACGGTCCGCAACATGGCCAGGTCCTCCAGGCCCATCTGCGACGGGCCGTCCTCGCCGATCGCCACCCCGGCGTGCGAGCCGACCAGCCGGATGGAGGCCCGGCTCACGCCGGCCATCCTGATGAAGTCGTGCGCCCGGGTCAGGAACGCCGCGAACGTGGCCGCGTACGGCTTCCAGCCCCGCACCTGCAGCCCGATGGCGGCCGCCACGAGCTGCTGCTCGGCGATGTACATCTCGAAGAACCGCTCGGGGAACTCCTTGCCGAACGTCTCGGTCTTCGTCGAGTCCGCCACCTCGCCGTCCAGCGCCACGACGTCCCCCCGGGCGGCGCCGAGCGCCGCCAGCGCCTCCCCGTACGCCGTGCGCGTGGCGACCTTCTCGCCCACCGGGTAGGAGGGCAGCTCCATCCCGTTGCTCTCGAACCGGTACGGCGCGGACCCCTGCTCGGGCCCGTGCACCTCGACCCGCACGGTCCGGGCCCCGCCCAGCTCCTCCACCGCCTTGTCCGGATCCTTCAGCGCCTTGCCGTGGGCGCCCTCGCGGTTCTCGACCTCGAGCACCCCTTCGCCCTTGCGGGTCTTGGCCAGGATCACGGTCGGCCGCCGGCGCGTGTTGCGGGCGTCGCTGAGCGCGTAGTCGATCTGCCCGGGATCGTGCCCGTCGATCTCGATAGTGTGCCAGCCGAACGCCCCGAACCTGCGCGCGTAGGCCCCCGTGTCCCATCCGTGCCGGGTGGGTCCCCGCTGCCCGAGCCGGTTGACGTCCACGATCGCCGTCAGGTTGGCCAGCCCCTCGTCGCCCGCGTGCTCGGCGGCCTCCCAGATGGATCCCTCGGCCAGCTCGCTGTCACCGCACAACACCCAGACCCGGTACGGCACCCGCTCCAGCCGCCCGGCCATCGCCACCCCCACTCCCACCGGCAGCCCCTGCCCCAGCGAACCGGTGGCCACGTCCACCCAGGGCAGCCGGGGCGTGGGATGGCCCTCCAGACGGCTGCCTCTTCGCCGGAACGACAGCAACTCCTCGTCGCTGATCACGCCGGCCGCCTTGTAGAGGGAGTAGAGCAGGGGAGAGGCGTGCCCCTTGGAGAAGATCAGATGGTCGTTGGCGGGGTTGTCGGGGTCGTCGAAGTCGTAGCGGAGGTGGCAGGCGAACAGCACCGCCATCAGGTCGGCGGCGGACATGGACGAGGTCGGATGGCCGGAACCGGCCTCGGCGGCGGCACGTACGGAATCGACGCGCAACTGCGCCGCCAGTTCGGCCAGGTACTGAAGATCGCGTTCAGGCATCATGACCTCCTCGAGACGGTTTCTGCCCCGCCTACCCCGACGCCCGCGCTTAACTCGGCGCGGGCGTCCCGGGAGAAGGGGGTCAGGAGCGCCTGAGGCGGCGCAGGGCGGCGACGCCGGCCGCCGCCGCGCCCCCGGCCAGCGACAGGAGGACCGGGCGGCGGTGCTGGGAGAGCCAGAGCTGGGGGCTGCGGGCGTGCGAGCGGTGGTCGAACGAGCCGTGGGCGCCGTAGTCCGCGGACTCGTCGGCCGGCTCCCACAGGTTCGACACGCCGCTGGGCTCCTTCTCGTCCGTGAGCTGGGACTGCACGCCGGTCCTGGCCAGGTAGCGGTCCACCAGGGCCGGGGCCACGCGCTGCGCCAGGAGGGTGGCCGCCGTGCTGATGCCCACCCAGTACTCCTTGCGCTCCGGGTGCTCGGCGGCGTACACGATGGCCCTGGCCGCCACCTCCGGCTGGTAGATCGGGGGGACGGGCTGGGGGTGCCGGCGGAGCTTGGACAGGACCCAGTCGAACTGCGGGGTGTTGACCGCGGGGAGTTGTACGAGGGTGACCCGGACGTTGCTGCCGTCGCCCATGAGCTCCGTGCGGACCGACTCGGAGAAGCCCTTGATCGCGTGTTTGGCGCCGCAGTAGGCCGACTGCAGCGGGATGCCGCGGTGTGACAGGGCCGAGCCCGTCTGGACGATCGCGCCGGCGTTGCGCGGGCGCATGAGGTCCAGGGCCACCTTGGTGCCCCAGACGTAGCCCAGGTAGGTGACGGCGGTGGTGCGTTCGTACTCGTCTGGGGATATGTCGGTGAATTTCGCGAACACGGAGGAGAAGGCGGTGTTTATCCAGACGGATATCGGGCCCATCTCCGTCTCGATGCGCTCGGCCGCGTGCCGTACCTGCTCGTAGTCGGCCACGTCGGCCTCGTATACCTTGCCGGTCCCGCCCTCCGTCCCGACGTCCACGGCGGCGGCGCCCAGGCCGGTCGTGCCCCGGGCGATCAGGGCCACCTTGGCACCCCGCGCGCCCAGCTCGCGGGCGACCGCGCGCCCGACCCCGCCGCTCGCTCCTGTCACCACGACTACCCGCCCTCGAAGTGGTGCCATGCCGAGATCAGCCCGCCTCTCCGTCGTGGCGCCGCTTCTGGCGGCGTACGGCCAGTGTGATGTCGACCACCGTGGCGATGCCCAGCAGGATGGCGATGCCCGCCAGGACGGGCGCCCCGGTGATGAGCCCCAGTACCGTGAACGCGAACAGGAACACCAGGATGAACGACCCCACCCTGATGTGCACCACGTCGCTCGGGGTGGCGGGCACCATGGCATGGCCCTGGCGGTCCCGCTCCTCGTGCCACTCTCCTTTGTCAACCATGCCGCTCACCTGCCCGTCCCGTTTGGTGCCTAACGTCCTGGGTAGCGCCCCTCCGTGCCCGAGCCAGATCCCCACGCGGCGTCGCCGGCCGGCGACCCCTGCGTCGACCTGCGCCCGAGCGACCAGAGCGAGCCCGGCATCGCGCGCCGCCGGCGCGGGCGCGGTTTCAGCTACACCGGGCCCGACGGCCGCCCGGTGCGCGACCCCGCCACGCTCGCGCGGATCAAGGCGCTGGCCATCCCGCCGGCCTGGCAGGACGTGTGGATCTGCACGTCGCCCGACGGGCACCTGCAGGCCGTGGGGACGGACACCGCGGGGCGCCGGCAGTACCGCTACCACGACGTGTGGCGCGAGCAGCAGGACCGCGCCAAGTTCGACCGGGTGCTGGAGGTGGCCGAGCGGCTGCCCGCGTTCAGGAAGGCTGTGGACGACCAGCTCAAGGGGCGCGGGCTGACCCGGCAGCGGGTGCTGGCCGCCGCCGCCCGGCTGCTCGACATCGGCTTCTTCCGCATCGGCGGCGAGAGCTACGACACCTACGGGCTGGCCACGCTCAGGATGGAGCACGTGACCTGCGCCGGAGGCATCGTCACGTGCTCCTACCAGGCCAAGGGCGACGTGGAGCGCGAGGTCGAGGTGGCCGATCCGGGGGCGTGCAAGGTGCTCAGGGCGCTCAAGGCGCTGGGCGAGCAGGGCGAGCTGCTGCGTTACCGGCACGCGGGCGGGTGGAGCGACATCAGGAGCGAGGACATCAACGAGTACCTGCGCGAGATCATCGGGTACGAGGTCACCGCCAAGGACTTCCGCACCTGGCACGCCACCGTCCTGGCGGCCGTGGGGCTGGCGGTGTCCCGGCCGGCCCGGCACGCGGGGCGGACGGGCAAGCAGCGGGCCGTCACCCGGGTGATGCGCGAGGTCGCCGAATACCTGGGCAACACGCCCAGCGTGGCCAGGGCGTCGTACGTGGACCCGCGCGTGGTGGAGGCGTACGACCAGGACAGGACCATCGCGGCGGCGCTGACCGAGCTGGGAGCGGACGCCGACTTCGGGCAGCTCGCCACGGCGGGCCCGGTGGAACGCGCGGTCATTGAGCTGATACGTGCCGTTTGAGCTGTTCATACCCGGGCATGCGGCGACAGAAGAAGGAGGCGAGCGATGGAAGCTCCGCAGTACGTCGCGGCCCGTGTCCAGCAGGCGCTGGCCGAGGACGGACGCACCCACGAGCTCGGAATCCGCGTCGACATAAGAGGCGACCAGCTGTTCCTACGCGGTCAGGTGAGCGGTCCCGAGCAGCGCGAGCGGCTCGGCCAGGTGGCGCACGAGGCCGCGCCCGAGCTCCACGTGCACAACGAGATCAACGTGGTGGACCTCACCGAGCCAGGGGAGGATGAGCATCTTGACTGACCTTCGCATTGCGGCCGTGGGTGACATTCACCTGGGCGAGGACGTCAAAGGCCAGTACAGGAAGAGGCTCGAGGGCATCGAGGACCGCGCGGACGTGTTCATGCTGGCGGGAGACCTGACCCGGCACGGCACGCTGGAGGAGGGCCGGGTGGTGGCCGACGAGCTGCGCGGCCTGCCGATACCGGTGGTCGCGGTGCTCGGCAACCACGACTACCACTCCGACCTGCAGTACGAGATCGCCGCCGAGCTGCGCGACGCCGGCGTCATCGTGCTCGACGACGACGGCGTCGTGGTGCAGTGCGGTGACAAGAAGCTGGGCGTCGTCGGCGGGAAGGGGTTCGGCGGCGGGTACGCGGGCAAGTGCGCGAGCGAGTTCGGCGAGCGCGAGATCAAGAACTTCGTCTCCCACACGCGCTACATCGCCGAGGCGTGGAAGGTCGCGCTGAAGGAGATCGTGGCCGACGAGCGCGTCGTGCTCTCGCACTACTCCCCGATCAAGGAGACGCTGGAGGGCGAGCCGCACGAGATCTACCCCTTCCTCGGCAGCTACCTGCTGGCCGAGGCGGTCGACACGGCCGGGGCCGACCTGATCCTGCACGGGCACGCGCACAAGGGCAGCGAGAAGGGCATGACGCCGGGCGGCATCAGGGTCCGTAACGTCGCGCTGCCGGTGCTCGGCAAGGCCTACGCCGTCTACTGCCTCGAGTGCGAGGACGGCTATCGCGGCGAGGGCGGCTGACCATCCCCACGAGCGAGGGCGGCTAGAGCACCCGTACGGCGAGGACGCACACATCGTCCTCGGCCGCCTCGCCTCCCAGACGCTTGAGCAGGCAGGCGATCACTTCCTCCGGATCGTCGCCGCAGCAGAAGTGCGCGGCCTGGATCAGCGCGTCCATACGGGCCGCCATGTCCTGCCCGCGCCGCTCGACGATCCCGTCGGTGTAGAGGATGAGGAAGTCGCCGGGCTCCAGCCGGGTCGTGGTCAGGTCGTACTCGGTGACGTCGAAGGCCCCCAGCATGAGCCCCGGCGCCGGGTCCAGCAGCCGCGCCCGGCCGTCCCTGATCAGCACAGGAGCCGGATGGCCGGCGTTCGTCCAGCGGTACGTGCGCTCCGCCGGGTCGAAGTGGCCGATGATCGCGGTGCCGGTCACGGTGACGCCCTGGTTGGAGTGCACGATGAGGTCGTTCAGCCAGGTGGCGAGCTGGTCCGCGGACGCCCCCGTGTAGGCCAGCCCGGCCAGGCCCGCCCGCATCTGGATCATGAGGCTGGCCGCCGTCAGCCCGTGCCCCATCGCGTCCCCGATCGCCAGCAGCACCCGGCCGTCGGGCAGGTGGCGGGCCTTGAACCAGTCGCCGCCCAGCCGGATGAGCTCCTCGCCGGGCAGGTAGCGCACCCCGATCGTCAGCCCCGGCATCTGGATGAGCCCGCGGCGGAACGGCAGGATCGTGTCCTGCAGCCGGACGGTGACGTCGTGCTCCTCCTCGGCCCGCCGGCGCTGCGAGAGCGCCTGCTCGTGCGCCACGGCCAGGGCCCGCTCCCTGCGCCGGTTCCTGGTCACGTCCTGGACCAGGAAGCGCACCTTGACCGGCACTCCGTCGGTGTCGAGGATCGGCTCGCCGTACACGCAGAGGTGCCGCACGCCGTGCCGGTGCTGGATCCTGAACTCGTTCTCGACCGCCTCCCGGTGTTCCAGCAGCGAGCGAAGGTGCTCCTCGACGATCGGCAGGTCGTCGGGCACCACCGAGGCCGGCAGCTCCTCCAGCGACATGGGCCCGTCGGAGCGGTCGCGGCCGAGCATCTCGTACATCTGCGGCGTCCACAGCGTGCGCTCCGTGGCCAGGTTCCACTCGCCCCAGCCCAGCTCGGCCAGGCGCTGGGCGCGTTCCCAGCCGGAGACGAGCAACTCCTCGTCGTCGAGGGGCCGCCAGCTCACCAGCAGCCCGTCATCCACCCGGGCCGCGCGCACGCTGAGCGTGGCCGGCCAGAGCAGGTGGTCCAGCACCTCCACGAACTCCAGCGCCTCCCGGTGCACGGGCTCGCCGCTCTCGTAGACCGCGATGCAGTCGTCGAGCAGCCCCGAGCCGGCCACCCCCGGGCTCGCCGTCATGAGCCGCCGCCCCGCCAGCTCCGCGGCCGTACGGCCGGCCACGGTCCTGGCGTGCCGGTTGGCCGCGAGGATCAGGAAGTCCACGACGCGGCCCGTGGCGTCGTGGACGGGGGTGAGGTAGAGGGCGGAGGCGTGGACGGCCTCCAGCATGCCGCGCACCCCGACGGGCACGTCGAGCGGGCCGACGGCCTCCTCGGACGGGCGCTCGATGCCCCTGGCGACCTCGATCGGGGCCAGCCCGCTGTGCCGGGCCATCCTGGCGAGCTGCTCGGCCGCCTCGACCGGGCGGATGTTCAGCTCGGTCGCGAGGCGGGCGGTGGCCTCGTCCAGGATGGCCTGGTCGCGCATCTGATGACGCAGCCGCAGGAGCTGGTCACGGACTCTCGCCGAGGCAGCCCCGGTCTCGTAGCGGCTGAACGGCGGATATTGGCTCACCCGCTCCTCATTCCCCTGGGAGGGGAAAGGAGGGGCGTCACTACGGATATTTCGACAAAACTAGTGCACCGCCGGACCGTTCTCGGGGATCGGCCCGGCGGCGAAACGGGTGGGGAACCGGGTGAATGGTCCCCTTAGACATTGAAGATGCTGACCCCGCCCGGGCCGACCAGGAATCCGAGGACGATGAGAACGATCCCCCAGAGCAGGTCGCGCCTGGCCAGGATCACGTAGATCCCGGAGATGACGAGAATAACCGCGATGATCCAGAGCAAAGTAGCCATGGGCCTGCAACTGCCCCCAGGAACGACCGCTTAACATGTTTCCCCCCGGGGCGACGGGCAGGGGAAAAGTTATGACGACCTTCGGTTATTTCCTGTCGTGCGAGGAACACGGCCCGAAAGAGCTGGTACGCCAGGCCAAGGCCGCCGAGCGCGCCGGCTTCGAGGCCCTCTGGATATCCGACCACTTCCATCCCTGGCTGGACGAGCAGGGGCAGTCCCCGTTCGTCTGGTCCGTGATCGGCGCGCTGGCCGAGGCCACGTCCCTGCCCATCACCACCGCGGTGACGTGCCCCCTGATCCGTACCCATCCGGTGGTCATCGCCCAGGCCACGGCCACCACGGCGGCGCTGACCGGCGGCCGCTTCCGGCTCGGCGTGGGCACCGGCGAGGCGCTCAACGAGCACGTGATCGAGTCCCGCTGGCCCCCGCTCAGCGAGCGGCTGGAGATGCTGGAGGAGGCCGTCGAGCTGATGCGGGAGCTGTTCACCGGCAAGCTGGTGACCCACCGGGGCCGCCACTACCAGGTGGACACCGCCCGGCTCTACACGCTGCCGGAGGAGCCGGCGCCCATCCTCATGTCGGGGCTGGGCCGGAAGTCGACGGAGCTGGCCGGCCGCCTGGCCGACGGTTACGTCTCGACCGCGCCGGACGCCGACTCCGTACGGGCCTTCCGCGAGGCGGGCGGCGCCGGCAAGCCGGCGCTCGGCGGGCTCAAGGCCTGCTACGCCGCCGACGAGGGCTCGGCCCGCAAGACCGTGCACCGCCTGTGGCCCACGCAGGGCATCAAGGGCGAGGCCTCCCAGATCCTGCCGCTGCCCCGCCACTTCGAGCAGCTCGCCGAGTCGGTCACCGAGGACGAGGCCGTGAACGGCAGCCCGGTCGGCCCCGACCCCGAGGTCCACGCCCGCTCCATCCGGCAGTACGTGGACGCCGGGTTCGACGAGGTCTACGTCAACCAGATCGGCCCGGAGCAGGACGCGTTCTTCGACTTCTACGAGCGCGAGGTCCTGCCACGGGCCCGGTGACCGGGGACTACTCGGCCGACTTCATCAGCTTCGCGTAGGCGAGCTGCAGCCAGTCCGAGATCGCCACCGCCGTCATGGTCGCGCCCACGAGCCGGGTGACACGGGGAGCCAGCACGAGGCCTGCGGCGTACCCGGTGGCCACCCACTGCGCCAGGCAGAACGGGCAGGCGAGCAGCTCGCCCAGCGCCCCGCGCGGCTTCTCCTGAACCTCGGAGGGGCCGCCGGGGCCTTCGTACCGCGTGAACGGCGCGCGCAGCGGGCTGGTCACGGGATCCTTGGCCAGGCGGCGCGACACCTTGTGCGTGCACGCGGCCATCAGCAGCAGGTCCATCACCCCGACGTGGTCGGGGAGCCGCCGCCCGGCCAGCAGCGCCGCGACGGTGGCCACGCCGACAGTCCCGCCGTACGCGCTGAGAATCCCGGCGTAACCGCCCAGCGGCCGGTCATGATCGCCTTCGTAGGACTGTTCGGTCTTCTCGAGGATTTCGGTCATAGGTTCAGGCGCTACCCGGAAGGCCTCGCATCCAACGTCTAGCCGACCATCGTTCGGGTAGCCCGTTCACATGAGTAGCCACGGCCACGCGGTCACCGACGCCATCCTCGACACGCTCAAGCGCGCGAGTTCGGGGCTCAAGGACGCCGGGGTCAAGTTCGCGCTGGCCGGCGGATGCGCCGCGTACGCGCGGGGGGCGGCCCCTTCGCTGCACGACGTGGACTTCGTCCTCACCGAGCACGACGTGCCCGCCGCGTTGGAGGCGCTGCGCGGGCTGGGTTTCCAGACGGCAAAGCCGCCGGAGGACTGGCTGGTCAAGGCGTACGACGAGGGGCGGCTGGTGGACCTCATCTTCCGGGTGTCCGACCTGCCCATCACCGACGAGCTGCTCGACCGGGCCGAGCCGCTGAAGGCGTCGGCGGTGATCGTCCCCGTGCTGGAGGCCACCGACCTGGTCATCTCCTGGCTGCTGCCGCTGTCGGAGCACGCCTGCGACTACGGCGCGCTGCTGGCGCAGGTGCGCGCGCTGCGGGAGCAGGTGGACTGGCCGAGGGTGGCCGCCGTGACGGCCAAGTCGCCGTACGCGACCACGTTCATCACGCTGCTGGAGAGGCTGGGCGTGCTGGACGGGCCCGTCGTGGCGTGCGGCGAGCCCAAGTGGCCCTGATCAGCTGATCAGCCGCGGCGGGTCGCGGCGGTGACCCGCTTGAGGATGCGGTCCCACTCCGTGCCGAACGGGTTGTCCTGCACGAGGTACGTCCAGGTCGCCGTCGGCCGCTTGAGATCCGGCTCCGGAGCCTCGAACGACTCCAGCGAGCGCCGCTCCACCTCGGCCAGCAGCGATTTGTACTCCGCCACCGCCTCCCGGTGGAACTCGTCGATCGGGCTCATCCGGCCCAGCGCCCGCAGGTGGATGCCCTCGCGCAGGTCGGTCAGGAACGCCAGGTGCTCGGTCCAGCAGCGGTCGATGGCGTGCAGCACGATCTGGCGGGCCGTCTCGTCCCTGGTGTCCTCCGGCATGGCCGCCCAGCGCTCGG
Organism: Nonomuraea sp. KM90; assembly: GCF_052246675.1. NCBI lineage: Bacteria > Bacillati > Actinomycetota > Actinomycetes > Streptosporangiales > Streptosporangiaceae > Nonomuraea > Nonomuraea sp. KM90. The sequence continues at coordinate 200,105 of NZ_JBQQCB010000002.1, forward strand.
GGTCGGCGGTCTCGAGGGCCTTGGCGGCGGCGTCGCCGTGCAGGACCTTGTCCCGCCATTCGAGGATCAGCTCGCGCTGGTGCTCCAGCAGCCGGGTGTAGCGCCACGTGTTGCGGTGGATCTCCAGGTTGACGCCCTCGGCGACGCGCTGGGCGTGGCCGACGAGGTAGGCGCCGCGCCGGTGACGGACCAGGCCGTCGGCGTCGGCGGCGGGCGGGCGCTCGTCGGGGACGAACTGGGTGATCAGATCATCCTTCATGCTGACGAAGAAGACCGAGCCGCCGGGGTCGCCCTGGCGGCCGGCGCGGCCCCGGAGCTGGTCGTCCAGGCGGCTGCTGGCGTGGCGGCCCGAGCCGATCACATAGAGGCCGCCGAGCTCGGCCACGCCCTCGCCGAGGCGGATGTCGGTGCCGCGCCCGGCCATCTGGGTGGAGACGGTGATGGCGTCGCGCTCGCCCGCCCGGGCGATGATCGCGGCCTCTTCCGCGTCGTTCTTGGCGTTGAGCACGACCGGCTCCAGGCCGCGCCGCTGCAGCAGCTTGGCGAGGTTCTCCGACTCGGCGACGTCGAGCGTGCCGATGAGGATGGGCCGGCCGCTCTCGTGGACCGTCTGGATCTCCTCGACCAGCGCCGCGTCCTTGTCGGGGACGGTCGGGTAGACGCGGTCCGGCTCGTCGGTGCGCACGCACGGCCGGTTGGGCGGGATCACCGCGACCTTGAGCCCGTAGAACTCGCCGAGCTGCTCGCTGACGGCCACGGCCGTGCCGGTCATGCCGCAGATGTGCGGATAGCGGCGGATCAGGCCCTGGACGGTGATCGAGTCGAGGATCTCGCCCTTCTGGCTCGGCGGCAGCGCCTCCTTGGCCTCCACGGCCGCCTGGAGGCCGTTGGGCCAGCGCTGCAGCAGCGCCACCCGGCCGCGCGAGGGGTTGATGAGCTGCACCTTGCCGTCGCGCACGATGTAGTCGACGTCGCGGGCCAGCAGCGCGTGGGCGTGCAGGGCCAGGTTGAGCTCGATCAGCGCGCCGGGCTCGTGCTCGTCGTAGAGCTCGACGCCCAGGAGGTTCTCCACGCTGTCGGCGCCCTTGGGGGTGAGGTAGACGTTGCGCGCCTGCTCGTCGATCTCGTAGTGGTAGCCGCGGACCAGCTGCCTGACCAGCGCCGCCATCTCCGGCACCGCGCTGCCCGGGTCGGCGGCCCCGGCCATGACCAGCGGCACGCGGGCCTCGTCCACCAGCACCGAGTCGGCCTCGTCGATCAGCGCGACCTCGGGCGCGGGCACGATGATCTCGGTCGCGTCGGTGCGCAGGCGGTCGCGCAGCACGTCGAACCCGATCTCGCTGACCGGCCCGTAGGTCACGCTCTTCGCGTACGCCGCGCGCCGCTCCTCGGGCGAGGAGTTCTGGTCGATCCAGCCCACGCTGACGCCGAGCGCCTCGTAGAACGGGCCCATCCACTCGGCGTCGCGCCGCGCCAGGTAGTCGTTGACCGAGATGACGTGCACGCGCTTGCCCTGCAGGGCGTAGCCGGCCGCCGCCATGGCCCCGGAGAGGGTCTTGCCCTCACCGGTGGCCATCTCGGCGACCTTGCCGTCGAGCAGGGCCAGCGTCCCCAGCAACTGCACGTCGTAGGGTCGCAGGCCCAACGTCCGGTCGGCGGCCTCGCGCGCGACGGCACAGAACTCGGCAAGGTCGCTCATGTCCGGCGCCGGCAGCTCGTCGAGCCCGCGGATGCGGTCGGCCCGGGCGTCCGCCGCCTTGACGATCTTCTGATAGGGCGTGAGCGGGACGCCTCCCGGACGATCCAGGAGGTTCCTCATTATTCCCTTGAGCGAGGCCACAGTTCCTCCAACGCACGCATCGCCGACACCGTTCCCGCTGCCAGAGGAGGGGAGCGGAGCGACGATTCGGCAAGCGTCGCCGTACCGGACCTTAACTCATCCGGCCGCCCGCGCCGTCACATCACGCCGCTTCGGCACGTGCGGCGAGTACCGCGACGGCGGCGAGCAGCAGCACGCACCCCGACCAGGCGAGCGGGGTGAGCCGCTCGCCGAACAGGACCACGCCGAGCAGCGCGGCGCCGACGGCCTCGCCGAGCGAGATGATCGACACCGTGGTGGCCCGCAGGGCGGTCAGCGCGCGGAAGAACAGCCCGTACGCCAGCGCGGTCGGCACCGCGCCCAGGTAGACCAGCAGTGCCACGGACGTCCAGGTCACCTCCGGCACCACTCCTTCGGCCAGCGCGAACGGCGCCAGGCAGGCCGCGCCGACGACGAACCCGCCGATCGCCATGGCCTGCGGGTCGCCGTCCCGGTGCCGCCGGGAGTAGAGCGTGACCCCGGCGTACCCGGCGGCCGAGGTCAGGGCGAAGGCGATGCCGGCGACGGAGGACATGCGGGCCTGCGCAACGGTCTCGGCCGTGAGCAGGACGAGCCCGGCCAGCGCGACGGCCAGCGCGACGAGGGCGACCCGGCCGAGACGCTCGCGGAGCAGGAAGCGGCTGCCCAGGGCGGTGAAGACGGGGGTGGCGCCCATCGTCACCACGGTGGCCACGGCCACGCCGGAGTGGGCGATGGCGGCGAAGTAGGCGGTCTGGTAGACGGCCATCCCGGCGCCGACGACCAGGACACGCCCGTTGAGGTGCCCGCCGAGACCTCCGGCCGCGCGGGCGCCGCCGGAGATGCGGGCAGAGGCGCGGGCCGCGGTGCGGCCGTTGGCGAGGAGCAGGAGGAAGGCGGCGCCGAGGAGGTAGCGCCACAGGGACACGCCGACGGGGCCGAGCCCGCCCGTCTCGAAGAGCAGGGATCCGGCGGCGCCGCCGGTGCCCCAGGCGGTCGCGGCCACGGACACGTAAACGGCGCCCCGCCGGGCGGAGACATGGGTCATGACAGGAGTTCTCCGGATGGAGTGGTCGGAATGGGCCCGGTGTGCGGGCAGCAACCACCCCCGGATCGGTCAGACCCGGAATCTCAGGAAAGGCCGCCCGCTAGCGGGCCGGCGGCGGGGAGCAGATGAGACGTCGCGGCATGGGCCTCACCCTATCGGGCGCCGGACCGGGGCCGCCTCACGGTTTCCGCGCGACCCCGCCCAGCAGCACCTCTTCCCAGGAGGTGAGCGGGCCGGGGATGCGCTCGTCCGGATGCCATTCGGGGAAGTGCACCACGCCCGGCTCCACCAGCACCAGCCCGTCGAAGAACCGCGCGATGGCGGCCCTGTCACGGAAGTGGCCGGTGCCCATGGTGGCCTGCAGCATCACCTCCAGCGCCTTGGCCTTGGGGTTGTCCGAGGCCAGGAAGTTGGAGGCGGCCAGGTGGCTGCCCGGCGCCAGCGCGTCCATGTAGCGCCGCATCAGCGCGTGCGGGTCCTCCTTGTCGGAGAACAGGTGCAGCAGCCCGACCGCCAGGATCGCGGTGGGCTGCGACAGGTCGATCAGGCGGCGCAGGGACGGGTGGCCGAGCACGGCGTCCACGTCGCGCGCGTCGGCGGTGATGGCGTCGGCGTACGGGTTGCCGCTGAGTATGGCCTTGGCGTGCGGCTCCACCATCGGGTCGATGTCCACGTAGACGACCCTGGAGCGGGGGTCGGCGAAGTGCGCGACCTCATGGGTGTTCTCGACCGTGGGCAGCCCGGCGCCGAGGTCGATGATCTGCCGGATGCCTGTCTCGCGGATCAGGTAGTCGACGACCCGCCCGATGAAGGCGCGGTTGCACCAGACGAGGTCGACGACTTCCGGCACCGCGGCCTTGAGCTTGCGCGCGACGGAACGGTCGGAGGCGAAGTTCTCCACGCCGCCGAGGAGGGCATCGTGCACCCGGGCCACACTCGGTCGTTCCCGATCGACCCCTGGGGGAGCCCACTCCTGCTCGGCGCTGAGACCCATCCGGCCTCCCTCTCGCAGTCCGTGCGCGGATCGTATCCAGACCTGGGGCTCCTACGCCCGACCTGGCGAGGGGTTGTCAGGAAAGTCACGTCAGCCTGTCGGGCTCCCCACCGGCGGCGCGGCGTGCGCGGGCTGCCGCTTCGACAGCAGCCGCTTGAGCCAGGGCGCGAGCGGCCGCTCCACGAACCGGTGCACCAGGTACGCCGCCCCCAGCATGACCGCGATCACCCCCACGAGCAGCACGTACTTGTTGACCATGCCCTCCAGGCGGGCGAACAGGATGAACCCGACGTGCGCGTGCAGCAGGTACAGCGGGTACGTGAGCGCCCCCGCGGTCACCAGCCACGGCCGGGCCAGCACGTTCGTGACCCGCAGCGCCACGAACGTCATGATCAGGAAGATCACCACGACCACGGCGGTGATGACCACCGGCGAGTACGTCACCGAATACCGCTCGCCGACCGCCTCGGCGTACCCGATGGCCCGGTAGACCGCGTTGCCCAGGCAGATCGGCACCAGCAGCGCGATCTGCCAGTCCAGCCCGAACCGGTAGAGCATGAACAGCGCCATCCCGGCGATGAAGTAGTGCGAGAACTCGGACTGGACGACCAGATCCGCGATCCCGGGCAGCACCCCCACCTCGACCAGGAGCGTCAGCGCCAGCCAGCCCCACAGGCCGGCCATGATCCGGCCCCGTGTCATCCCGATCCAGGTGAAGACCAGTATGAGCAGGTAGAACCGCATCTCGGCCCACAACGTCCAGTAGACGACGTCCACGTTTTCGATGTTCGGTATGGCCTGGAACATCGTCAGATTGGCCAGCACCTGCGGCAACGACACCTGGAACAGGCCGTGACCCAGCGCCACGGTCACCACGGCGGTGACCGCGATGCCCACCCAGTACGCGGGATAGAGCCGGACGATCCGCGACACCACGAACTGCCTGGGGGTCCTGCCCCAGGCGCTCATCAGCACCACGAAGCCACTGATCAGGAAGAACAGGTCCACGCCGAGATAGCCGTACTTGGCCCACGCGCTCTCCGTGACGAACGTCACGGTGGTCTTCCCGCCGGCCCAGCCGGAGAAGACGTAGTGGTACAGCACCACGCACAGTGCCGCCAGCAGGCGCAGCCCGTCGATCTCGTATAACCGTTCTGCCCTGGTTCGCATGGCTTGCTCCCTTCCGTAGTCAAGAGGGTGGCGGCATCAGCTTGAAGGATGGTTAAGGATCGTCAAACGCATTGTTACGGGTTTACACGAAAATCCACGGGTAGTTGATGGCTTGCCCGAGAAAGACGGAAGAGAGAGGAAGAGCCCGATGGAGCTCTGGAACTATCGTCCTGACGTCTATGACCGCGGGCACGCCCTGGACCTCGTGGGCTACCACGTCCAGGCGACCGACGGGAAGATCGGGTCCGTCGATGAGGCGACGTACGAGGTCGGCGAGAGCTACGTGATCGTCGACACCGGTCCTTGGATCTTCGGTAAGAAGGTCATGCTCCCGGCCCAGGTGATCACGAACATCGATCCCCAGGAACGCAACGTGTTCGTGGCCCGTACCAAGGCCGAGATCAAGGACGCGCCCGAATTCGACGAGGGCACGTTCAAGGAGCCCGAGTACCGTACGCGGCTGGGGGACTATTACGGCCGCTTCCCCGGGTGACTCACGTGTCGCAAGAGGAGGGCCGCGCCGATCGGGCGCGGCCCTTCTTGCGTTCCTGACAGAAGATGGCAGGTATGCCTGGCAGGCTCGACGGCATGACAACGAAAGCGAAGCTGCTGGCCTTCACCATCGACTGCTCCGACCCCCGGGCGCTGGCCACGTTCTACTCCGAGGTCACCGGGATGGAGATCACGTACGCCGAGGACGAGTACGCCGCCATCACCGACGGCACCACGAGCATCTACTTCGGCCGCGTAGCGGAGCGCGAGCCGGTCGTGTGGCCGAGCCCCGACAAGCAGTTCCACCTCGACTTCCGGGTGCCGGACATCGAGAAGGCGGCGAAGGAGTACGTCGCGCTGGGGGCCACCAGGCCGGAGTTCCAGCCCGGCGTCACGGACGAGGGCACCCGCTGGATCGTGCTGCGGGACCCGCAGGGGCACCTGTTCTGCGTCTGCCCCGAGCAGTCGTGATCGCGGTAACCGATCGGTCCGGTACCTCAGCTCGGCATCAAGGATGCGCCACATGTCCGTGCTGGTCAGAGCGGCCTTAAGGCCATTTATCAGCCTAAAGGATGACTCTGGGGCTTCGCTGGGCTCTTAAGCTGGAGCAATGCTCCTGAAAGGATCCCTGCTCCTGCGTGGGCCGCGATGACGTGGGTCGGCATGCTCATCGCCCTGGCAGGGGCGCTGGGATACGCGTTCGGCGCCGCGCTGCAGCAGTACGAGGTGGTGGCCGAGGGCGCTTCGCTGAGCCTCGTGAAACGCCCTCGCTGGTGGGTCGGCGGCATCATCTCCTTCACCGGCGCCTGCCTGCACGCCGTGGCCCTGAGCTTCGCGCCGCTGGTCGCCGTGCAGCCGATCAGCGTCGCCACGCTCGTGTTCGCGGTGCCGCTGGCCGCGTTCATGTACGGCCGCAAGCCGTACCGCGCGGAGATCCTCGGCTCGATCGCCGTGGCGGTCGGCCTGCTCTGGCTCATGCTGCTGGTGCCCACGCACAACGTGACGCCCAGGCTGAGCGACGGCGCCGCGCTCGGGTTCGTGGCCGTGATCGCGGTGGTCACGCTGGTCACGCAGGTGCTCGCCAGCCGGGTCCACGGCGCGTCCAAGGCGCTGCTGCTCTCCGTGGGGGCGGGCGCCGTGACCGCGAGCGTGTCCACGTTCGTGCGCGTGGTGGGCGGCGGGATGGAGGGGGACTGGGGGCGGCTGCTCCACTGGTTCACCCTGGCCGTGCCCGTGCTGCTGGTCTGCGCGGTGGTGCTGCTGCAGCGCTCGTACGCGGTGGGCTACTTCGGCATCGCCTACGCCGGCGTACAGGTCATCGACCCCATCACCTCCGTGATGGCCGGGGCGATCCTGCTCGGCGAGCCGCTGCCCACCTCTCCCTCGACGGCCGTGCCGGCCCTGATGGCCGGTGCGCTGACCATCGCCGGCACGATCACGCTGGGCCGCCTGGCCCCCGATCACCACGCCAAACCGGCGACCCCCGCCCCCGCCATCGCCCCCGCTCCCGCCCCGGCGCCCGTGGCGGTGGAGCGCACGGTCACCGTCCAGGCTCCGCCGGTGGACGCCACCGCAACATCTCGTCCATCGACCGCAACATCAGATCTGGGCTGAGCCGGGCCGCGGCCGACAGGCCGAGATCGCGCAGCCGCACCGCCAGCGGGTTGCGCAGCATGGTCATCCGGCACAGCGTCATCGACCGCCGCACGATCTTCATGGTCCGCTCCCTGCGGGCGGCGCTGTAGGCGGCCAGGTCGCCGCCGGCCAGGTGCGCCAGCACGACCCCGTCCTCGATCGCCTGGCAGGCGCCCTGCCCGAGGTTCGGCGTCATCGCGTGGGCCGCGTCGCCGACCAGCGCCACCCGGCCCTGGTGGTAGGCGGGCAGCGGCTCGGCGTAGGAGTAGATGTCGTTCCGGATGATCCTGGCCGGGTCGGCCGCCGCCAGCAGCGCCGGGATGGGCTCGTGCCAGTCCCCGAACCTGCGCAGCAGCTCCGCGCGCTCGTCCGCGTACACGGTCCCGGCGGGCAGCACGTCGGTGGCGTAGACGTAGACGACGTCGCCGGCCAGCGGGTGGATGCCGAACACCGTGCCGCGGCCCCAGCTCTCCGACCGGGGGATCGCCAGGCCGCCGCGCGGGACGAGGGCGCGCCACGCCGTCACCCCCGAGTACGCGGGCCCGGGATGCTCCGGGAACAACGCGCGCCGGGTGGCCGAATGGATGCCGTCGGCCGCCACGACCAGGTCGGCGTCCAGATCACCGGCCGCCGTGCGGACCACGCCCTTCTCGGCGTCCGCCCCGGACACGGCCGTGTCCAGGCGCAGGCGGTCCCGGCCGAGGGCGTCCATGAGCACCTCCATGAGCGTGGCCCGCAGCATGACCACCACCGAGTCGCCGTACCTGTCGCCCGCCGCCGCCTCCGTGGTGTGCGTGAGCCAGCTCCCGTTCGACCGGCGCAACCCGAAGGGCCCCTCCGCCGTGGCGAGCCCGCGGATCCGGTCGCCCAGGTCGAGGGAGTCGAGGGCCTTCAGCGCGTTGGCGGCGATCGCCAGCCCCGAGCCGACGGGCTCGATCTGCGGCACGCGCTCCAGCACGGTGACGTCCCACCCCTTGCGGCGCAGCGCCACCCCGGCGGTCAGCCCGCCGACACCCCCGCCGATCACCACAGCCCTGGCCATGGCCGCCTCCCCTTCAACTACGTCTGTAGTGCCACCCTACTACGCCTGTAGTGAGGTCTCACTACCGCTGTAGTATCAGGCTCCGTGAAGCGCGCTGACCTGGTCGCCGACACGGCCATCACCCTGCTGGCCGAGCGCGGCATGCGCGGCCTGACCCACCGGGCCGTGGACGAGGCCGCCGACCTGCCGCCCGGCTCCACCTCCAACCTGGCCCGCACCCGGGCGGCGCTGCTGGAGCTGACCCTGTCACGGCTCACCGACCTGGAGATGCGCGCCCTGTCCGGTGCGTACGGGGGGCCGTACGACCTGGCGGCCCTGCCCGCGCGCATGGCGGAGGCGCTGCACACCCAGCTCTCCGACCGCCGCCGCACCCTGGCCCGCTACGAGCTGGCCCTGGAGGCGACCCGCCGGCCCGAGCTGCGCGAGATCTACGACCAGGCCGGACGGCGCTTCCGCGACCCGGCCGTCGCCATCCTGACGGCCCTCGGCTCCCCGGACCCGGTCCGGCACGCGCGCAACCTCGTGGCGTTCGGCGAGGGCCTGATGTTCGACGCCATCGCCGGCGCCGGCACCGTCCCCACCCTCCAGGACCTCAAGGACGCCCTGAACGAACTCCTGACCGGCATGCTCGGCGGCCCCGCGCGACAAGGGGACCCACCAGCAGGATCGTCGCCCGTCGCGACCTGAAGCTCGGCCACCGCGTCCATGACCTTCCGCATCCTGAGCGGCGACCCTGGGCCACGGCAGCGCATCTCGCCCTCCGGGACTTGTCCCAGGCCGGTCAGAGCGTCACGGGACCGTACCGCCCGGACAACACGGCGGTCAGGCCCGGCCGGGAGGCCTCGTCGAGGTCGAGCCGTACGTCCACGGCCGCCAGGTCCCGCCGCACCGCCCCGGGGTCGGGGTGCGCGCCGCGCAGCGACACCAGCTCGACCGCCGGCAGCCCGCTCTCCGCCGGGTGCCGCGTGGCGCCCCAGTCGATCAGGAACGGCACCAGCCCGTCGTGGCCGGCCCGCTGCGGCGGGGTGAGCCGCCAGCTCAGCAGGTCGCCGGAGGCCGTGCGCCGCGACATGTCCGCCGGGTCGCCGGGGTCGTAGCCCCGCTCCCGCGCGCTGGCGGTCACCGCGTCGATGCCCGTCACCGCCACCGCCCAGTTCACCAGCGCAGGCGCCGCCAGCGAGTCGATCCGGAACCACCGGGGCCCGGCCGGCGCCTCCTGCTCGGGATCGGGCCCGACGATCTCCAGATAGCTCCGGCCGCCCAGCGCGAGCAGGTGGTTACGGGTGCCCAGGCCCAGGTGGCGCCCGCCCACGGCGGCTCGCACGCCCAGCAGCCGCTCCAGGTCGGCCACGGTCTGCCGCAGATCGGGGGTGGCATAGACGAGATGGTCCACAGTCATGCCGTGCATTGTGCCGGGCGCGTCAGCACGCCTCGCGATAGGGCACCTCCGGCAGGTGCTCGCGCCACTCCTCCGGCGAGAGCGGCCCGTAGTGCTCGCACACCCACGCGCCCGGGTCGGCGGGAGCGGCCGGCCGCGCCAGGTCGATGGTGAGGACCGTGCCCCGTCCGGCCAGCACGCGCAGCCACCGGCCGTCCCCGGACAGCGCCGCCTGCGCCGGCCGGTCGGCGGACGCCGGGACCTGCCGGTCGGCCAGCAGCGTCCCCTCCGCCAGCCGCCAGACCCGCACGCGGTCGCTGTCGGTGCTGACCAGCAGCCGCCCGTCCGGGCTGAAGCGCAGGTGGCCGGGGGAGGGGCGCAGCCTGGTGTAGCGGGCCGGGACGCCGTCGAGGCCGTAGACCTGGATGCCGGTCTCCTCGGCGATGGCCACCCGCTCCCCGTCGGGCGCGAACGTCGTGTACTCCCACGGCATCCGGTCCAGCCAGGGCGCGGGCGACGACCGGCCGGTCCGCCTGATCTCCGACCGTTTCCCGTCGAACACCAGCGCCACCCGGTCGCCCGGGCCGACCACGGCGTACTCGCCCACGTACGCGGCCCGCCCCGCCCGCAGGTCCCAGGCCCACCGCTCGCCCGACTGCCGGGCGGCCGCGAACAGCAGGCCGCCGCCCGGGCTGAACCACGCCGACTGCTCCCCGGGCGCGCCGAGTCCCCGGCCGAAGGGGCGGCCCAGGGTACGGGTGCGCAGGTCGTACAGGTAGGACCGGTCGACCCCGACCAGCGCCAGCGTGCGTCCGTCGGGTGACCAGGCCATCGCGCGCACGCTCTGCACCGGCCCCGCCGTGGTGGTGAGCGTCCGGCCCGACGCGAGGTCGTACAGGCGCAGCGTGCCCTCCTCCAGGGCGGCGAGCACGGACCCGTCGTCGGTGACGGCGTGCAGCGTGCGCGGCCCCGCGTGCGGGTCGGCGAACACCCCCACCGCCGCGTCCTGGACCGCCAGCGCCCGCCGGGTCTCGGGGATCGGCGCCAGCCGCCACGCGGCCAGGCTCAGCTTGCGCGCGGTCACCGGGTCGGCCGGTCGCAGCACCTCCGCCCGGGACGCCGCCACCCTGGCCATCGCCTCGTCCAGCCGCCCGTCGGCGACGCCGCGCTGCCACAGCGCGAGCAGCGCGGCCACCATCGCCACCGACAGCAGCCCCGCCATGGCGGTACGCCGCCGGCGCGCCCGCCGCCGCACCGTGGCGATCCCCGCGTCGAGGAACCGCTGCTCGCCCGCGTTCAACGTCACCCGCCGCCGCCCGCCGGCCGCCCACGCCAGCGCCCGGTCCAGCGGCTCCCCCCGGAAGAGCCGCCCCTCCGGCCGTCCGCCCGCCTCCCACCGCCGCGCCGCCGCCACCAGCTCCCGGTGCACGGCCAGCCCTTCGCGCTCGCCGTCCAGCCACTCGTGCAGCCGCGGCCAGGCCCGCAACAACGCCGCGTGCGCGATGGCGGGTGCGGCCCGGTCGCTCAGGAGCCCCGCCTCCCGGTACGCCGCCAGCACCCCGTCGATCGCGGCCACCACGTCGGCGCCCCGCCCGGCGACCAGCTCGTCCCTGGAGGCGCTCACGACGGTGTCGGCGCCGTCGGAGTCGAGGCCCACCAGCCGCAGGAACACCTCAGGCACCACGTCCTGCTCCGCCGGGCTGAGCTTCAGATAGACGGCCTCGGCGCGGGCTCCGAGCGGCGGGTCGTCGACGGGTTCGGGGGGAAGCAGCCGGCCCTGCTGGGACTGGGGCGCGTCGAGCAGGGACATCAGGAGCTGGCGGGCGTTCGGGCGGCGGTCGGGATCGCGGTCGAGGGCGGCGGCCACGAGCCCGCGTAACGGGCGGTCCAGCCGCTCGCCGCCGCCTAATCGTTCGTCGTCGCCGTAGGCGGCGAAGACCAGCAGCCGCCCCCAGGCGTGTACGTCGTCCGGCGGCCCGCCACCCCCGCCCGCCAGCCCCAGCCCGACCAGCCGGGGCCCCTCGGACCCCAGGACGACCTTGTCCGGCGTGAGCGCCCCGTGCGCCGCGCCCGCCTCGTGCACCGCCGCCAGCGCGGTGGCGGTGGCGGCGGCCAGCCGGTAGAGGTCGTCGCCGGTGTACGGGCCGTGCCGGTCCACGACCTGGCGCAGGGTCGGGCCCTCGATGTACTCGCTGACCAGGTAGGGAGGGTCGCCGTCCAGGCACGCCTCGGTCAGCTTGGCGACCGACAGCGAGCGGACGTGCCCGGCGGCCGCGGCCGAGGCGGCGAGCCGGGCCCTGGCCCCGTCGTCCAGCAGGCACGGCACGCCCAGCGCGTGGCGGGTGCCGGACTCGTCGTACGCCTCGCGCACGACGACCTGCCCGCCGCCGTCGAGCCGGGCGCCGAGCCAGTAGCCCCCCAGCCGATCAGTCATGCGGGATGAGACTCCGCCCTTCTAGGAAAGGTTCGAGCGGCCCCCCAACCGGCTACGGTGCTCCGGCCACTCCTCTTCGAGGATGCCGAAATAGACGGTGTCGCGCCAGGTGCCGTCCGGCCTCTTGCGGTGGCGGCGCAGCGTGCCCTCGTGCAGGCCGCCGATGCGCTTGATGGCGTTCTGCGACCTGAGGTTGAGATTGTCCGTCTTGAGCAGCACCCGGTTGTAGCCGAGCGAGAAGGCGTGGTCGATGAGCAGCAGCTTGCAGCTCGTGTTCACGGCCGTGCGCCAGACCGCCCGGCCGTACCAGGTCCAGCCGATCTCCACGCTGGCCTCGAAGCCGGGCACATCGGCGTACGTGGTCCAGCCGACCGCCCGCCCGCTCTCCTTCAGCACCACCGCGAACGGCACGTGCACGGAGTCGTCGATCAGCCCCCGGGCGACCTTCCCCAGCTCCTGCTCCGAACGCGGGGCGGCGCTGGGCAGCCAGCGCCAGACGTCCTCGTCCCCGCCGCCGGCGGCGAACAGGTCGGGCACGTGGTCCATGGTGAGCGGCTCGAGCCGGACGACGTCGTTCTCGAGCACCACGGGAAAGGGCAGCTTCGCGGTCATGGCGGCAACCCTATGAGGCCACTCGGGTCACGTTCATGGCCACCTGCACCCTTTTACGGGGAACCACCTGTCTTTACGGGGAACCACCTGTCGACACTCATACCGGCCGGTCGGTAGGCTCTCGGCATGGACTTCGCCTTCGACAAAGTCACCGAGGACCTGCGGGAGCGACTGCTCCGCTTCATGGACGACTGCGTCTACCCCGCCGAGCCCGCTTTCGAGGAACAGGCCGCGGCAAGCGGATGGAGCCCGCCGCCGCTGCTGGAGGACCTGAAGGACGAGGCCAGGCAGCGCGGCCTGTGGAACCTGTTCCTGCCCGGCGACCACGGCGCGGGGCTGACCAACCTCCAGTACGCACCTCTGGCCGAGATCATGGGCCGGAGTCCGGCCATCGCCCCCACGGCCACCAACTGCGCGGCACCCGACACGGGCAACATGGAAGTGCTGTCCATGTTCGGCAGCGAGTGGCAGCGCAAGGAGTGGCTGCGGCCGCTGCTCGACGGGGAGATCCGCTCGGCGTTCGCGATGACCGAGCCCGACGTGGCCTCCTCCGACGCCACGAACATCGCGACCTCCATCGTCCGCGACGGCGACGAGTACGTCATCAACGGCCGCAAGTGGTTCATCTCCGGCGCGATGAACCCCAACTGCAAGATCTTCATCGTCATGGGCAAGACGAACCCCGACGCGCCCAAGCACCGCCAGCAGAGCATGATCCTCGTCCCCCGCGACACCCCCGGCCTGCACATCAAGCGCGGCATGCACGTGTTCGGCTACACCGACGCCGACCACGGCGGGCACGCCGAGATCGTGTTCGAGGACGTACGCGTGCCGGCGGAGAACCTCATCGGCGAGGACGGCGGCGGCTTCGCCATCGCGCAGGCCAGGCTCGGCCCCGGCCGCATCCACCACTGCATGCGCCTGATCGGCATGGCCGAGCGCGCGGTCGAGCTGATGTGCCGCCGGGCCCTGGCCAGGACCACGTTCGGCAAGCCCGTCGCCCAGCAGGGCGTGATCCAGGACTGGATCGCCGAGTCCCGCATCAAGATCGAGCAGGCCCGCCTGCTCGTGCTCAAGACCGCCTGGCTCATGGACACGGTGGGCAACCAGGGCGCCCACACCGAGATCCAGGCCATCAAGATCTCCACTCCGATCACCGTGGAGTGGATCCTCGACAAGGCCGTCCAGGTGCACGGCGCCGGCGGTGTCTCCCAGGACTTCCCGCTGGCCGCGCTCTGGGCGGGGGCCCGCTCGCTGCGCCTGGCGGACGGCCCCGACGAGGTGCACAAGCGGTCCCTGGCCTATCGCGAGTTGAAGAGGTACATGTGAACGAAGCGGAGATCAAGGAGCGCGTGGCGGCGTTCCTCGGCGAGCACGATCCGAGCGGGGACCGGCTGGAGTTCCTGCGGGCCAGGTTCGATGCCGGGCTGGCCTGGGTGTGGTTCCCCGAGGGGCTCGGCGGCCTCGGCACCTCCAGGGAGCTGCAGCAGGTCGTCGAGCGGGAGCTGGCGGACACGCCGCAGATCAACGGCGGGGTCCAGGGCATCGGCCTGGGGATGGCGGCGCCGACGATCCTGGCGTTCGGCACGGAGGAGCAGAAGCGCCGGTTCCTGCGGCCGCTGTGGACCGGTGAGGAGATCTGGTGCCAGCTCTTCAGCGAGCCCGGCGCCGGGTCCGACCTGGCCACGCTGGCGACCCGGGCGGTCAGGGACGGTGACGAGTGGGTGGTGGACGGCCAGAAGGTGTGGACGTCCGGCGCCCATCACTCCAGGTGGGCCATCCTGGTCACCCGTACCGACCCGGACGTGCCGAAACACCGGGGGATGACGTACTTCATCTGTGACATGCACGCGCCCGGCGTGGAGGTGCGGCCGTTGCGGCAGATCACCGGTGAGGCGGAGTTCAACGAGGTGTTCCTGACCGGCGTGCGGCTCTCCGACGACCTGCGGCTCGGTGAGGTGGGCGACGGCTGGCGGGTCGCGCAGACCACGCTGATGAACGAGCGGGTCGCGATCGGCGGCGCGCCGACGCGGCGGGGTGGTGGCGCGGTGGCGGCCGCGCTCGCGGCCTGGCGGGAGCAGCCCGAGCTGCGCACCCACGACCTGCACCAGCGGCTGCTGTCGCTGTGGGTGGAGGCCGAGGTGACCCGCCTGTCCGGGGCGCGCCTGCGCGAGCAGCTCGTCGCCGGGCAGCCGGGGCCGGAGGGCTCGGGGATGAAGTTGTCGTTCGCCCGGCTCAACCAGGCGCTGACGGGCTTCGACGTCGAGTTCCGGCGGGATCTCGGCTACGACGACTGGACGTTCCGCCGCTCGGAGAACGTCGACTTCTACGGTCGCGGCCCCGGCTATCGCTATCTGCGGGCCAAGGGCAACTCCATCGAGGGCGGCACCTCCGAGATCCTGCGCAACATCATCTCCGAACGGGTGCTCGGCCTGCCCTCTGAACCCCGTGTCGACAAGGACGTGCCCTGGAAGGACCTGCCGCGATGACGCTGCTCTATTCCGAGGTCGAGGAGGAGCTCAGGTCCGCCGTGCGCGGGCTGCTCGCCGACCGCTGCCCGCCCGCCGCGGTGCTGAAGCGGATCGAGTCCGTGAACTCCGTGTACGACCTGGACCTGTGGAAGACGCTGGCCGGCGAGATCGGGGTGGCCGGGCTGCTCGTCCCCGAGGAGCTGGGCGGGGCCGGGGCGTCGGCCAGCGAGGTGGCCGTGGTGCTGGAGGAGCTGGGCCGGGCGGTGGCGCCGGTGCCGTTCTTCACCAGCTCGGTGCTGGCCACGCAGGCGCTGCTGCCGACCCGCGACGCGCTGCTCGGCGAGCTGGCCGAGGGGCGCAGCACGGCCGCGCTCGCCGTGTCGTTCGCCGCGTCGCCCTACCGGCCGGACCGGGGCTCGTCCGTGAGCGTGGACGACCAGGGGCGGCTGTCCGGCACCGTCACCGGTGTGGCCGGCGCCGAGGTGGCCGACGTGCTGCTGGTGCCGGTGGCCGGCGACCTGTACGCGGTGGAGGGCGCCTCGGTCGAGGTCGTGCCCTCGCTCGACCTGACCAGGCCGGTGGCCACCGTCACGTTCGCGCGTACGCCGGCCCGTCGCGTGGGCGCGTGCGACCTGGCCGGGGTGTTGCGGTTCGGGGCCGGGCTGCTGGCCTCCGAGCAGCTCGGGGTGGCCGAGTGGTGTCTCGACACGACGCTGGCCTACGTCAAGGAGCGCCACCAGTTCGCCCGGCCGGTCGGCTCGTTCCAGGCGATCAAGCACCGGCTGGCCGACCTGTGGCTGGACGTGGTCAGGGCTCGGGCCGCCGCGCGGAACGCGGTCGCCGACAGCTCGTCGGTCTCCGTGGCCGTGGCCCAGTCGTGGAACGCCGGGGTGGCCGTGCACGCGGCCGAGGAGGCCCTGCAGCTCCACGGCGGGATCGGGATGACGTGGGAGCACCCCGTACATCTCTATCTCAAGCGCGCCAAGGCCACCGAGATCGCGCTGGGCACGCCCGGCGACCACCGGGAGGCGCTGGCCTCACTCGTCGGAGTCCCCGGCCCCGAGTGAGGCGAGCAGCAGGTCGGCGAAGTGCCTGCCCACCTGGGCGCCGGTCAGCGGGCCGTCCGCGTGGAACCACGTGCCCAGGTGGTGCACCGAGCCGAAGAAGTAGTCGACGACCAGCTCCGCCGGGACGCGGTCGCTGAAGATGCCCGAGCGTTGCCCCTCGGCCACGAGCGCGCGGAAGCGCTCGTGGTAGCGGCGGCGCTCGGCGCGCACGGTCTTCTGCGTCTCGGGAGCGAGCAGGTGGATCGACCGGAAGAAGATCTTCGAGTCGTCGAGGTTCGCGGCCGTGGTCTCCACGACGTCGGCCGCCGCCCGGTGCAGGCGCTGCCGCAGCGTGCCCGGGCCGTCGGCGATCTGCGCCAGCCGGTCCATCTGCATGCGCAGCACCCGGGCGTAGATCTCGTGGAGCAGATCGTCCTTGGAGTCGAAGTAGTGGTACATGGCGCCCTTGGTGACGCCGGCGGCCATCACGACCTCCTGCACCGAGGTGCTCTCGAAGCCACGCTCTGCGAACAGCCGCGTCGCCTCGGCCAGCAGTCGCTGCCTGACCGGTTCCTCTTTCACATGGTCCCCCTTGGTCACCGCCTTAGCATACCGACTGGTCGGTTGATGGGCTTGCGGGTACTAATTCCGTCACCTTAGGCTCGCCTTGGTTGAAGAGCGGGTATCTCTTGATCGGCGAGGGATCTTCGGCGTGGCAGATCCTGCACAACATCTACTCTTTCGGGGAGTTTGCCGTGCCCGGTGGCTCTATCTACGTGCAGCCCAACGAGAAATACACTGGCTCATCCCCGCAGTGGTGGTACGAGAAGTTCTGGCGCGAGGATGCTCCGACCCGGCGCAAGTTCAGGTACGCCAAGGCCGCTGTGGGGTTCGTGATCGGCGTGGCGGTGGCGCTGAGGTTCGACGCGGCAGGTGCGTCCGTCCTGTTCGGCCTGCTGCTGGCGGGGATCGTGGCCGGGGGTGACTGGTTCCTCTACTGGCACGCCTTCCACAAGACCGCCGTGTGGCGCGGGGCGCGCCGCGGCGAGGCGATCACGGGGCGCATCCTGCGCCGGTCGCTCGGCCGGCACGGCTACAGCGTCCTCGACGGCCGGGCCATCCGCGGCCAGGCCTCCATCGACCACCTCGTGATCGGCCCGGGCGGCGTCTGGATCATCGACAACGAGTCCTGGAGCCCGGACACCGAGATCGCCTGCTACGCGGGGCGGCTGTTCTTCGGCGAGAAGTACGGCAGCAAGGTCGCCAAGCCGCTGGTGGAGCGGGCCGAGGCGTTCGCCGAGCTGCTGACGCGGGAGACCGGCGTCCCGGTGGCCATCACGCCCGTGCTCGTGGTGCACTGCGGGCTGCTGCCCAAGGGCGGCATGGTGATGGCCGAGGGGCTCACGCTCCTCAAGCCGGGGCTGGCGGCCAGGCTGATCAAGGACTCCGACGGCGGCGTGCTGAACGAGGCCCAGATCGAGCTCCTGGCCCGCACCGCGGCCCGCGAGCTGCAGAAGGTCTGATACGGCGTCTGACGTCGTCGCCGGATCCGCGACTCACGCCAGGGTCTCGATGAACGCGGTGAGCTGGGCGACGTTGCGGCACTCGTACATGGGGACGATCGTGCCGTAGTCGCTCGCGATCGAGTCTCCCGTGTCCCACTGCGGCTTCGGCTCGGGGTTGAGCCAGTAGGCGTGGCGGGACCTGGACACCAGTGACTTGAGCACGTCCAGGGCGGGCGGCTGGTAGTTGGAGCGGGCGTCGCCCAGGATCAGCAGGGACGTCTTGGGGCCGATCGCGTCGGCGTACCGTTCGGCGAAGCGCTCCAGGGAGTGCCCGTAGTTGGTACGCCCGAAGCGGACCATGTCGGCCTCGTTCGCCAGCCTGGTCATGGCCTCGACGACGTCCGAGCCCGGCAGGAAGAACCGGGTGATCTCGTCCACGGTGTCCACGAAGCCGAACGCCCGCACCTTCGTGAACTGCTCCCGCAGCGCGTACGTGAGCAGCAGCGTGAAGTGCGCGAACGACGAGACCGAGTCGCTGGTGTCGCAGAGGATGACCAGCTCGGGCTTGTGCGGCCGGGGCGGCTTGAAGTGCGTGGTCAGCGGCACGCCGCCGCTCTGCAGCGAGGCCCGCATGGTCCGGCGGAAGTCGAGGCGTCCCCGGCGGCCCTTCCTGTGCTTGATGGTCAGCCGCGCGGCCAGGCGCCGGGCCAGCGGGTGGACCTCCCTGCGCAGCCTGGCCAGGTCGGCCTTGGTGACGCGGAGGAAGTCGATCTGGTCGAGCGGGGGGCGTACGGCGGAGCGGGCGATGCGCTCGATACCGGAGTCCTCGGCGATGCGGCGGCGCACGTCGGTGGCGACGGCGTCCTCGAAGCGCCTGAGCCCGGAGGTGACGCGCTGGCGGACGGTCTTCTCCGCCAGCCCGCCGCGCTCGCGGCCCTGAAGGACCTCGCGCAGGATGCCCGCCATCAGGGTCTCGGGCGACAGGGCCCGCATGACGCTGTAGGAGAACCAGTTCTGCCGGCCGGGCCCGGCCTCCTGCCGGCCGAAGCGCTCGACCATGGCCCGGGCGAACTCGCGCATCTCCTGCTCGGAGGAGCCGGTCAGGAGCCCCGCCAGATGCGCGCGCAGCTCCTTGACCTCGGCCTTCTCCAGGTCGATCCCGCCGCGGGGCCGCGCAAGGGACAACCCGCTGGTGGACGGCGGGAACCACAGGTCGAACAGCACGTCGAACCCCGGCCGGTAGGCGGGCTTCTTGACCAGCGTCGCCGCGTACGCCGCGCGCAGCGACTCCCGATCGGCCAGCTCGATCACCCGCATGGCGTTCGCCGCGTCCAGCCCCTCGGCCACCGACACCGGCACCCCGGCCTCCCGCAGCGCGTGCACGAAGCCGACGTGCCGGTCGACCAGCGACCCGCGCTCAGGCATCGGGCAGCCCCAGCTCCTTGACCGCGCGCACGTGGTCGGAGGCGTGCTTGAGCACCACGCCGAGCGTCCCGGCCACGGTGGCCTCGTCCAGCTCCTCCCGCCCGAGGGCCAGCAGCGTGTTGGCCCAGTCGACGGTCTCGGCCACCGACGGCGCCTTCTTCAGCTCCAGCGCCCGCAGCGTGGCCACGGTCCTGGCGAGCTGCTCGGCCAGCTCGGCCCGGATGGTCGGCACCTGGGCCAGCACGATGTCCCGCTCGCGCTCGGGGGTCGGGTATTCGATGTGCAGGTAGAGGCAGCGCCGCTTGAGCGCCTCCGACAGCTCGCGGGTGGCGTTGGAGGTCAGCACCACGTACGGCCTGCGCGTCGCGGCGATGGTGCCCAGCTCGGGGATCGTCACCTGGAAGTCGGACAGCAGCTCCAGCAGCAGCCCCTCGACCTCGACGTCGGCCTTGTCGGTCTCGTCGATCAGCAGCACGGTCGGCCGCTCGGACCTGATGGCCTTGAGCAGCGGCCGCTCCAGCAGGAACTCCTCGCTGAAGATGTCGTCGTCGGCGCTGGTGGCCTGGATTCGCAGGAGCTGCTTCTTGTAGTTCCACTCGTACAGGGCCCGGGCCTCGTCGAGCCCCTCGTAACACTGGAGCCTGATCAGGTCGGCGCCGGTCGCCTGGGCCACCGCCTTGGCGAGCTGGGTCTTGCCGACCCCGGCCGGCCCTTCGACCAGCAGCGGTTTGCCCAGCGCGGCGGCCAGGAACACCGAGGTGGAGATGGCGTCGTCGGAGAGGTAGTCCACGGCGGCGAGCCGCTCCGTCACGTCGGCTGGCGTGTCGAACATCGATGCTCCTGTCTGAAGGCCGAACTTTATTCTAGCGGGTCGTGTCCAGCTGATTCCGATTCGACCAGGATGCGGATCACCGGTATATTCCTTCCTGCCAGCGCCGCTAGCTCAGTTGGTTAGAGCAGCTGACTCTTAATCAGCGGGTCCGGGGTTCGAGTCCCTGGCGGCGCACCGGCATCCGGGCATCCTCGCGAGACGCGGGGATGCCCGGAGTCGTTTCCGGGCCGGTCAGCGAGGGCCGATCCCGTCCAGGGTGAAGTTCCTGTTCCAGTCCCGCACCCATGCGCGGCCGAAGCCCTCTTTGCCGCGCCGGAGTTCAATGGTTTGACTGTCGGCCGCGCCTGCTATCCATGGCCTGACACGTTGACGACCACGAACGATGGAGCCGCGACATGGCCACGGTCACCTTCAGGGACGAGAGCGCCACCGGTAAGCCGTTGGACGAGTTCACGCTGCCCGACCTGCCGGAGCGCATCTCGGCGCGCGAGCTCGTCCGCCTGCGCGTCCGCGAGGAGGTCGCCCGCTACAACGCGGTCCCGACCGCCCGGTTCCGCGGGCTGGTGCGGCCGGTGGGCGCCGAGGTGGAGCTGAACGGCTACCGCATGGGCGCCACCCGGAGCATCGACTGGGAGCGCCAGGCCGACATCGCCGAGCGGGCGTTCCAGAGCAACGGATTCCTGCTGCTGGTGGGGGATCGGCAGGTCGACGACCTGGCCGAGTCGATCGACCTCACCGTGGATCCGGTCGTGTCGTTCGTCAAGCTCGTGCCGCTGGTCGGCGGCTGACGCGAGCGCCGCGCGCGGCTTCCCCGGCGGTCTCCCGGGGCGGCCTCCCCGCGGCGGTCTCTCCCGGCGGCCTCCTCGGCGGCTACGTCGTGCGGCGGGGTCGGCGCAGGCGCAGGCCGGTGGCCGCGGCCAGCACGACCACGAGGCCGGTCACCATCACCGCCCGCCCGTCCGGCCCGGCCTCCCCGCCGCCACCCGTGGACACCCCGCCGGACGGGGTGTCGGTGGTCTCCGGGTCCTCGGTGGCCTCCGGGTCCGAGGTCTCGGGGTCCGAGGTTTCCGTGCCGGTGCCGTCCGGGCTGGGGCTGGGGCTGTCGTCGGCGGTGGGGGTGCCGCCGCCGGCGCCGACGACGGTGAGGGGATACTCCGTCAGGGCGTCCTTGTTCTTGACCTCGCACTCGATCAGGCGCTCCTGAGGGCGGGGGCCGAAGTTGATGGAAGCCGCGTGCACCGTGCCCTCGTCCGCCTTCCGCGGCGTCGTCTTCAGCTGGGCCGTCTCGGGGAGCGGGACGGTCTCCCCGGGGATGACCGTGCCGAGGGGCGCGACTCCCGTGGCGGAGGTCAGGTCCTCGATGCCGCTGATGCCCGCGTACACGTACATGTTGATCTCGTTCTCCAGGCCCGTGGCGGGGACGATCAGCTCGGCGCCGGTGACATAGGTGCCGCGCCAGCCGATCGTCATCTCCTCGTCCACCGTGGCCTGGGCGGGCACCGTCAGCACGACGTCGATGTTGACGTCCAGCTTCTCGCCCGTGGCGGTGGTGGTGCACTGATATCCCACGACGTCGGCGGCGGCGGGAGCCGCGGGAAGGACGACGCACGACAGGATCGCGGCGGCTAAGACGGCCGGCTTGGCGCGCATGGCGGCTCCCTTGCGGCGGATGGTGCACAAGAGGAGACGGTGCTGGAGGACACCTGGTTGACACGATTGTCCACTTCGGCCGGGTAAGAAGATAGTCATGACCACAGGTGTTCGACTCATTCGTAACGACCAGCTGACCCAGCGGGTCGAATACGCGTACGCGGCGGCTGTCGAGGTGCCCCTCCGCTCGATCTGGGTGGCGGGCGCCTGCCCGCTCGACCTCGACGGCGAGACGGTGGCCGTCGGCGACTACGCCGGGCAGACCCATCAGGTGATGAACAACCTCATCACCGCCCTGGAAGGCGCGGGCGCGTCACTGACCGACGTCGTCAAGACCACCGTGTACGTCGCCTCCGGCAAGCAGGCCGACCTGGGGACGGCCTGGGAGGTGTACCGGGAGTACATGGGCGCCCACGACGTGCCCAGCACGCTGCTCGGCGTCACCGTGCTCGGCTACACCGACCAGCTCGTCGAGGTCGAGGCCGTCGCGGTGATCACCGGGGCCGGCCGGGCGGGGTCATGATCGGCTCGTGTTCTCCCAGTCCAGCTCTCCCTTGACGACGCGGGGCCGCCAGCCGCGGATCGGCTTGCCGGTCTCCAGCGATCTCGCCGTCGCTCTGAGCAGGGCCAGGTAGGAGGGCCACACCGGATCGCCCTCGAAGGTCAGGCCGGTCTCGTTGAAGTATTCGCCGGTCTTGCCCGTGTCGGGGTCGATGAACAGGTTCCCGCCGTCGTGGGCGGTCGCGAACGGGATCAGGCGGCCGTGCCACCAGTCGATGGCCAGCTCCGGTTCGTGCACCACCAGGCCGCACATCATCTTCCAGTCCGAGCGGATGGCCTTGACCGACATCAGCGCGTAGAACGGGGCGGGGCCGAAGCCCCAGGAGCCGCCGCCGTCGTGGCGGAGCAGCGAGGCGCGCAGGTCATCGGGGAAACGCGCCCCGATGGCGGCCTCCGCCCGGGCGATCGCCGCCGGGCCGGCCGGGGGCCGCAGCAGCTCGTACGTGCGGGGCGCCCTGCGGGCGAGCCAGCGTTCGATGCGCCGCCAGACCGCGCCGACCTCGGCGGTGACGCGCGGGCCCGGCACGCGTACGACGGGCTTCTTACGGGCGGGACGGCAACCGGTGGCGCTGATCTCCTCGGCGGTGGGCGGCTCCGGGGTCGGCTCGGCCGTGGGGGTCGGCGTGGGGCGGGGGCCGCCGGCGCAGCCCGTACGCGGTTCGGCGGGCTCCTCGGCCCAGCGCAGCTCGCAGCCGGCGGTCACCGTGGGGTACCAGTCGCGCAGCGCGGTCCCGCTCTCCAGGGCGCCGGCCATGGCTTCCAGCATCGCCACGTACGAGGGCCAGCCCATGGGGCCGTCGTAGCGGAGGCGCTCGCCGGACTCGGCCTCGCCGATCCGGCCCGTACGGGGATCGACGACGAGCTCCTGGCCGCGCCCGGTGGAGGCGATCGGCAGGAGGCTGCCGTGCCAGACGCCGTCCTCGGGGTCGGCCAACTCCATGTCGCCCGCCAGTACCACCTCGTGGCAGTTGCCCCAGTTCAGGTAGGAGATGGTGGACAGATCGGTCAGGCCGTACGCGCCGGGCAGCTGGAACCCCGAGCCCAGGTTGCCGTCGGCGCCGTCGTGGCGCAGGAAGGACGCGTACAGGTCGTCGGGCAGCCGGCGCTCCTGGTAGTGCTCCCACTCGGCCACGCGATCGGGCTCGATGCCGAACTGGAGCTTGCGCAGCGTGGCCGAGGCGTGCGCGCCGAGCCACTTCTCGATGCGGTCCCAGGCACGTCCGACCCGGGCGGCGACGGCGGCGTCGGGGGAGCGGGTCGCGTACGTGGGAGCGGGGTACGGCTCCGGCTCGGCCGCCACGTCCTCGTCGCCCCAGGTGAGCGGGGGGCAGCCGATGGAGCGGGCCTCCGCGTCCGTCATCGCCTGGGCCTTCATCTCCGCCTCGAACGCGGGGTCGCCGCAGGAGATCGAGGAGTTGACGAAGGAGCACATGTGATATTCGGCGGCCGCCGGCGCGCTGGCAGCCAGGCCGCCCATCAGGAGGATCGCCACCAGGCCCAGTCGTAGGGGAGGCAGCCGACGTAAGCCGATCATGCGCGGCACCCTATGGCATGGTTCCGACAAATCCCGGACGGCGGTCAATAGGGTGCCGGTATGTCGTTCACCGTCACCACGGGCGCCACCGGCCGGCTCGGCGGCCGGGTCGCCGCGCTGCTCGCCTCAGCCGGTGTCGAGCAGCGGCTCGTCTCCCGGCACGCCACCGACCAGGCCCCCCGCCTCGACCGCGCCACCGCCGTCGACGCCGGCTACGGCGACCGCGCGGCCATGCGGCGGGCGCTCGAAGGGGCTTCGACCGTGCTGTTCGTCTCGGCGTCGGAGAGCTCCGACCGTCTCGAACAGCACCGCACGTTCGTCGCCGCCGCCCGCGACGCCGGCGTCGCGCACCTGGTGTACATCTCCTTCTACGGCGCGGCCCCGGCGGCGACGTTCACGCTCGCCCGCGACCACTGGGCCACCGAGCAGTACATCCGCGACAGCGGCCTGCCCTTCACCTTCCTGCGCGACAACCTGTACGCCGACTTCCTGCCCGGCATGGCCGGCGACGACGGCGTGATCCGCGGGCCGGCCGGGCAGGGGCGGGTGGCGGCCGTGGCCCAGGACGACATCGCGGAGGCGGCCGCGGCCGTGCTGCTGCGGCCCGGCGAGCACGAGGGGGTGACGTACGACCTCACCGGTCCCCAGGCGCTCACGCTGGACGAGGTCGCCGCCACGCTGAGCAGGGCGACGGGACGCACGATCACCTACCACCCCGAGACGGAGGCGGAGGCGTACGAGTCCCGCCGGGTCTACGGCGCGCCCGGATGGCAGGTGGAGGCGTGGGTGTCCACCTATCTCGCGATCGCCGCCGGGGAGCTCGAAGGGGTCACCGACGCCATTCCTCTCCTCACCGGGCACCCCGCCACGAGCCTGGAGGAATTGCTCAAGCGCTGATGAAATCCGAAGAGAAGGTCATTGTTTCCGTCGTTTCGGTTCCCGCGGAAAATCAATCCGCCGCCCAAGAACGGGAACATATGGCTCGACATCGAGGTTTTCCCGGCGAAATAGGCTAGCTCCGGGCCGGCGGGACCACCCGTATCCCGAAACCGTGGGCGCTGATGGCGCCGGCGATTCCCAGGAAGAGCAGGCTGTAGTGCTCCTGGCCCCGCGCCGTGGCGATGCCTCCCAGGTCGAGCAGCGACTCCGCGGGCCAGCCCAGGTCGTTCAGCAGCGCGCCGACCGTACGCTTGGCCTCGGCGTCATCCCCTGACAGGAAGACCGTGCTCGGGCCCTCCAGCGAGTCCGGCGCGACCATGAGCTCCGAGTCGATGGTGCAGAGCGTCTTGACGACCATCGTGTCCGGGAAGGTGCGCTGGATCTCCTCGCCGAGGCTCTCTCCGGGATGGGAGAGCGCGCCGTCCTCCGTGAAGCCGACCGCCACGTCGAGCAGCACCTTCCCGGCCAGGGCCGGCGTGCCCACCTCGGCGAGCAGCGGCACGGACGCCGTGCCGGGCGTCGCGTTGACCACCACGTCGGCGCCCGCGACGGCTGAGGACACGTCCACGACCGGCACGGCCTCTCCGAGCGCGGCCGCCAGTTCGGCCCGCAGTTCCGTGTCGTCCGGCCGCCGCGATCCCAGGACGACGTCATGGCCCGCACCGGCCCAGCCGGCGGCCAGCGCCCGTCCTACGTTCCCCGTTCCGAGAATTCCGATCTTCATGGTGCCGACGCTATGGCGGTCGGCCCGTCGCCGCCTCCTGCCACGGCCGGGTGCGCCCCCCGCCATTGGTCGTAGGACCGGGCGCGGACCTCTGCCGCCCGGCCTAGACGGCGAACACCTGCGCGTCGTCCGCGAACGCCTTGAACTCCAGCGCGTTGCCCGCCGGGTCGAGCAGGAACATCGTCCACTGCTCGCCGGGGAGCCCCTCGAAGCGGAGGTACGGCTCGATGACGAACGTGGTGCCCGCCTCGCGGAACCGCTCGGCCAGCTGATGAAATTCCGGAATTGTCAGGATCAGCCCGAAATGGGGGACCGGCACGTCGTGGCCGTCCACGGGGTTGTGCGCCCTTTCCCGGCGTGTGGGGGCCAGGTGGGTGACGAACTGGTGGCCGTACAGGTTCCAGTCGATCCACCGCTCCGAGCTGCGGCCCTGGGCGCAGCCGATGAGCTTGCCGTAGAAGTGGCGGGCGGCGTCCAGGTCGTCCACCGGGACGGCGAGGTGGAAGCGGGGGAGGCGGGCCTCGGTCATGAGGGGATTCCTTCCGGGGTCGTACGGTGATCGTTAGGTACCCGGAAGCCCTCCCCTGAATCCGGGCCCGCCGGGTCACCAGCCCTTGTCGAAGTCGCAGATGTTCACCGTGACGCTCTTCTGGCTGCGGACGGGCGTGATCACCTCGAAGACCACGCGATACGTGCCGGCCCGCTTCCACGTGATGGAGGGCAGCAGGGGCCTGGAGGAGGAGGTGCCCGCCTGCCTGCCCTGGTTCTGCCCGTCGACCAGCCAGCGGTAGCTGTAGGGGCCGGTGGCGGAGACCCTGGCCCAGATGTTCATGTCGTAGCGCCAGCAGTCGCCCAGCCTGATGCCCTCGTACGTGAACGCCACCGACTTCACACCGCCTCCGCCGCTGGTCGTGGTGGGTTTCGGGGTCGGCTGTCCGGTCGGCGTCCTGGTGGGGGAGGCGCTGGGCCCGGCGGTCGGTGTGGTGGTGGGCCCGGCCGTCCCGGTGGGCTCGGTCGTCGTGGTGCGCTCGGCCGTCGTGGTGGGGCGCAGGGCTCTCGCCGACCCCTTCGCGCGGCTCGGCGGGCGGGTCGTGGCCGGGCCGGGGGTGGTGGCCCGCGTGGTGACGGTGGCGGTGGCGGTGCTGGTCTCGCCGCGCGAGGCGGGCAGCCACAGCCAGGCGGCGGTCAGGGCCCCGGCCACGACGATCGCCGCGCCTCCGGCCAGGAGCGCGATGGCCGGCCAGTTGCGGGATGCCGCCCGGGCGGGGCCGGTCCGCATGACCGGGACGGGGGCCGGACGTGGTGGGGGCGGGCCGCCGATGAGCTCGAAGAGGACGTCCTGCATGGCGGGGCGGGCGGCGGGGTCCTTGGACAGGCAGGCGTACACGATCGAGCGCAGCGGCTCGGGGAGGTTCCCGAGGCGCGGCTCGTCGTACTGGATCCTTCTGATCACCGCCGGCAGGGAGTCGTTGCCGAACGGCGGGGTGCCGGTGGCGGCGTACACGATCACGGATCCCCACGCGAACACGTCCACGGCCGGCCCGGCGGGCGCGCCCAGGAACTGCTCGGGCGCCATGTACGCGGGCGTCCCCACGATGCTGCTGGTACGGGTCACCGCGTCGTCCATGGCCCGCGCGATGCCGAAGTCGATGACGCGCGGCCCGTCGCGGCCGAGCAGGACGTTCGCGGGCTTGAAGTCGCGGTGGACGACCCCGGCACGGTGGATGGCGGCCAGGGCGGTGGCGGTGGCGACGGCCAGGCGTTGCAGGTCCGCCCCGGTGTGCGGGCCCGCCTGCTGGAGGGAGGGGCCCTCGACGTACTCGGTCACGATGTACGGCCGCGCGCCCAGCGAGGCGTCCAGCACCTGCGCGACGCAGAACGGCTCCACCCGCCGGGCGGCGGCGATCTCCTTGGCGAAGCGGCCGTCACCGGCGACCCCCTCGCGCAGCACCTTGACGGCCACGGGGGTGCCGTCGGGGGAGGAGCCCAGGTACACGACTCCCTGGCCGCCCTCCCCGAGCTGCTCGACGATCCGGTAGGGGCCGATGGCCTCGGGTGTCATTGGTAGTCGTCCAGGTCGCAGACGTTGATCGAGATGCTCCTGCGCGCGGTGGAGGGCGCGGTGACGCGCAGGGCTATGGTGTGGCTGCCGGCGTCCAGCATGTACTGTCCGGCGGTCACGAACGCCGTGTAGTCGTCCTCCGGCACCCAGGACTTCCTGCTCTCGCGGGTCCTGCCGTCCACCTCCCACGCGTACGAGATCCACACGCCGGGGCGGCTCGACTCCACCCTGGTCTGGAAGTGCACCGGGGGCATGTAGCAGCCGCTCGACTCGGACTGTCCTGGGCCGCCGGACAGCTCGATCGCCAGAATGCTCACCCTGGCCGCCACAACCGG
The DNA here is from genome assembly GCF_052246675.1 of Nonomuraea sp. KM90. Taxonomy (NCBI): domain Bacteria; kingdom Bacillati; phylum Actinomycetota; class Actinomycetes; order Streptosporangiales; family Streptosporangiaceae; genus Nonomuraea; species Nonomuraea sp. KM90. Next base: position 227,831 of record NZ_JBQQCB010000002.1, read on the forward strand.
CTTCCTGGTGGGAGTGGGGGTGGGGGTGGGGCGTTTCGTGGTAGGGGTGGGGGTCACGGTCGGCTTCTGAGTCTCGCGAGGGGTCCTGCGAGGGGTCTTGCGGGGCTTCGGCGTCGTCGGCTTGTGTGCGGTCTCCTTGGCGGTGGTGGGGGCGGAGCTGGGGGAGGCGGCGGCAAGCGGTGCCGGGCCCGGCCTGCCGGACCACGGGGCAAGCCAGACGACCCCGCCGACCAGCGCGACCACCAGGACACCGGACACCCCGGCAACCACCGGCACGCCGACCCGCCCCCAACGCCCCGACCCCGGCCCTGGTCCCGGCCTCAGTCCCGGTCCTGGCCCCGGTCCCGGCCTCAGTCCCGGTCCTGGCCCTGGTCCCGGCCCCGGTCCCGGTCCTGCCATCGGTCCGGGTCCTGGCCCCCGCGCCGCACCGGCCGTCGCCCCCTGCCACACTCCGGGAGCCGGCCCGAGACCCGTCCCCGGAGCCGGGTTGTGGCCGCTGAGCAGGCGCAGGATCACGTCCCGCATGGTCGGCCGGGCCCGTGGATCCTTGGCCAAGCAGGCGTACACGATCGAGCGCAGCGGCTGGGGCAGGTCGCCGAGCTGGGGTTCGTTGTGCAGGATGCGGTTGATGATCGCCGGCAGCGTGTCCTGCCCGAACGGCGGCGTCTCCGTGGCCGCCCACACGATGACCGACGCCCACGCGAACACGTCCGCCGCCGGCCCCACCGGCTGCCCCGCGAGCTGCTCGGGTGCCATGTACGCGGGCGTGCCCACGATGCCGCTGGTGTGCGTGACGGCGTCGTCCATGGCCCGCGCGATGCCGAAGTCGATGACGCGCGGGCCGCCGGGTCCGAGCAGGACGTTCGCGGGCTTGAAGTCCCGGTGCACGATGCCCGCCTGGTGGATGGCGGCCAGCGCCGTGGCCGTGGCGACCGCCAGCCGCTGCAGATCGGCCCCCGTGTGGCGCCCGGCCTGCTGGAGCGAGGGCCCGTCGACGTACTCGGTCACGATGTACGGCCGCGCGCCCGGCGAGGCGTCCAGCACCTGCGCGATGCAGAACGGCTCCACCCGCCGCGCCGCCTCGATCTCCTTGGCGAACCGTTCGTCGAACCCCGGACCGCCCCGCAGCACCTTGACCGCCACCGCCCGCCCGTCGGGTGCCTGCCCGAGGTACACGGTGCCCTGCCCGCCCGAGCCGAGCCGGCCGAGCAGCCGGTACGCCCCCACCGTCGCCGGATCGTCCTCCCGCAGCGGTTCGACATGCGCCATGAGAGAAGTGACTCCTGAGGTTGATTTGGTGGATGTTGCGTACGATAGCGACCCACATCCACATATGTAGGGAACTTTCGAATCTCTCGAACCCTTGCCGGCTGCCCGTAGAGTGGCGAGATCATGGAACTGACCACGGACGCCGAGCTGGAACGGTCGACGGTCGTCGCCAACCGCCTGATGAACCGCGAGCGCCGCCTCACCAGCTACGGTCGCGAACTCGGCATCGACATCGCCGCCGTCCTGCGCGCCGCCGGCACCAGGCCCGCCCGCTGGCTCGATCTGTGCTGCGGGGCCGCGTACGCTCTCGGCGAGGCCACCCACCTGCTCGGGGACGACGCCGAGATCGTCGGCGTGGACCTGGTCGGCTACTTCGCCTGCCCGCCGGACCCCCCACGCCTGCGCCTGGTCACCGCCTCCGCCCTCACCTGGCGTCCGGACGCCCCGTTCGACCTCATCACCTGTGTACACGGCCTGCACTACATCGGCGACAAGCTCGCCCTGCTGGCCAGGATCCCCGGCTGGCTCACCGAAGGCGGGCTCTTCGCCGCGAACTTCGACGTCCGCAGCATCCGCCTGCCGGACGGCACCCCGGCGGGCCGCCGCCTGACCTCCGCGCTGCGGTCGCAGGGATTCCTGTACGACGCCCGTACCAGGCGGATCCGCCACACCGGCCGCCGCGCCGTCGACCTCCCGTACCGCTACCTCGGCGCGAACGACCAGGCCGGCCCCAACTACACCGGCCAGCCCGCCGTCGACTCCTACTACGCGGCACCGGGAAAACCCGTCGCGCCCCCGAGCACCGGCGACCTATCGTGACCTTCGTCCACCCCGGACCCGAGGAGGCCACCATGCACCGCGACGAGATGTCCTTTTGAGCCGACCAGCAAGCGCCGACGGGGGTTCCCTCTAGCGAGACCCACGTCAAGCGCGGCGACCGGCGCGCCGGCCGCGACAAGGAGCTGATCGAGAAGCTCGGCGGCAACGACCCGTGCCCCTGCGGCTCCGGACGCCGCTTTCCGCCGCTGCTGCCGTTCCAGCGGCCGCTACGACGACACACTCGGCCACTACTACGTCCGCGACCGCGACCCCTGACCCCCGGGCCCGCACGAGGGCGCCTTCGCGAACGCGTCCCTCATGATCGCGCCCTCCCCTGCGCGGGGCCTGTGCCACTGACCCCGCCGTGCTGCTGGTGCCGCCGGTGTGGCGAATCCGTGGGAGACAGCCAACCGTCCCCGATCCGGGTCCCGATCTGGCGTCCGGCTCGTCCTCCGACCCGGCTCGGCGCCTGTCGTGAGGCGGGAGCGGTGAGCGCACCTCTATATGCACCTATATATAAGGAAAGACATGATGCATGTGCTCCTGGTGCGCTACACCGCGCCGATCGATCAGGTGACCCCTCACGTGCCTCGGCGGGGTGATCCTGGCCGGCCGGATCCACGACACCCGCGCGGGCTGATCGGGAACGGCGGTCAGTAGTCCCGGGCGCGGGGCAGGGCGACGGCGACGATGAGCCCGCCGCCCTCCCGGGGCCGTGCCCGGACGTCCCCGCCGTGCGCCATCGCCACCGACCGCACGATCGACAGCCCCAGCCCGGCGCTCGTCCCCGTCACCGTGCGGTCGGACGCCTGCCGGTGGAACGGCTTGAACAGCAGCGGGATGTCGTACGGCGGCACGGCCGGCCCGGTGTTGCTGACCTCCACCTCGACCTTCCCCCCGGACACGGTACGGCTCACGACCCGCACCCACCCGCTGCCGTCGTCCACGTTGTACCGGATGCCGTTCTCCACCAGGTTGTGCACGAGCCGTTCGAGCAGCAGCGCGTCCCCCGTGGTCGGGGCGGGCGCGGTGACCTCGTAGACCGTGACCTTGGCGTCGGAGGCGTCCCCGGCGATCTGCGCGGCCACGTGCGTCACCACGTCGGCCAGGTCCACCGGCGACCGGTCCGCGATCTCCTGCTCGGACCTGGCCAGCAGCAGCAGGCCGCTGATGAGGCGCTCGTGGCGGGTGTTGATCTCCAGCAGGCTCTCGCCCAGCTCCTTGACGTCGGCCGAGGCGGTACGCCGGTGCATGGCCAGCTCGACCAGCGCCCGGTTCAGCGTCAGCGGCGTACGCAGCTCGTGCGAGGCGTTGGCCACGAACCGGCGCTGCCCGTCGAAGGAGTGGTCGAGCCGCTCCACCATGGTGTCGAACGTGTCGGCCAGGTCCTTGACCTCGTCCGCCGGCCCGTCCAGCGCGATCCGCTCGGACAGGCCGCGCTCGGCCATGGGGGCGGCGGCGATCCGGCGCGCGGTGTCGGTGACCAGGTTGAGCGGGGCCAGCACCCGGCCCGCCACCACCCAGCCCAGCGCCACGGCCCCGCCACCGACCACGACGAGCGCGATGGCTCCCTGGGCGAGCAGAGAGGTGATGGCGGCGCTGCGCAGCTCCAGCTCCTGCTGCCGCATCCACTCGACGGCGGCGTCGCCGTACACCGTGACGCCGTCCTTCATCAGGAAGAGTTGCTTGGTCCGGCCGGGCTCGGGCTTGAACCGGTCCTCGAAGGTCTGGTTGAGCTGCTGGTTGAACAGGAGATACGTGACGGCGAGCAAGGTCAGGCCGGCGAGGAAGAACAGGGCGCCGTACACGAAGGTGAGCCGGACCCGCAGTGTGGGCCGCACCCCGCGTGGCAACGGCGGCAGCAGGTTCATGCGATCCGGTACCCCACTCCCGCCACGGTCTCCACGACCGGCGGGTCAGCGAGCTTGCGGCGCAGCTTGAGTATGGTGAGCCGGACCGCGCCCGTGAACGGGTCCGCGTGCTCGTCCCACGCCTTCTCCAGGAGCTGCTCGGCCGAGACGACGTTGCCGTCGGCCCGCATCAGCTCGGTCAGCACCGCGAACTCCTTCTTCGACAGCGGCACGAACCGGCCGTTCCGGAAGACCTCCCTGCGCGCCGGGTCGAGCGTGATCCCGGCCCGCCGCAGCACGGGCGGTACGGCCGGCCGCGAGCGCCGGCCCAGCGCCAGGACGCGGGCGGCCAGCTCGGGGAAGGCGAACGGCTTCGGCAGGTAGTCGTCGGCCCCCAGGGACAACCCGGTGATCCGGTCGTCGAGCTGGGCGGCGGCGGTGAGCATCAGCACCCGCGCGTCGCAGTCGGAGGCCACCATCTCCCGGCAGACCTCGTCGCCGTGCACGCGCGGCAGGTCGCGATCCAGCACGACCACGTCGTAGTCGTTCACCGCGATGCGTTCCAGCGCGGCCGCGCCGTCGTGCGCCAGGTCGACCGCGTGGGTCTCCTCCCGCAGCCACTCGGCAATCGCGTCGGCGAGCATCGGCTCGTCCTCAACCACCAGCACCCGCATGACTTACCTCAGGCCCTTCTATCCGCTTACAGAGCCGAGTGTGACCTAGGGGGCATTTGCTGCAAATAAGCCGCCGACGGAAACGCTGAGGAAACAGCGGGCCCTATTGCATCTCCCCTCGACGACGTTCATCAGACGGTTCGTACGACGGAGGAGATCTTTCATGCGAGGACGAATCCTCAGTGCCCTGGTCACAGCGCCGTTCGCGCTCACCCTGGCCCTGACCGGCTGCGGCTCGGACGCCGGGGGCGGAACAGGGGTGGCCTCGGTCAGCGGAGGGACCGGCACCCAGGCCGCGGCCAGCGCCAAGCCGAGCGAGGACCCGCAGGCCAAGGGGCTCAAGTTCGCCCAGTGCATGCGCGAGAACGGGATCGATGTGCCGGACCCCGACTCGAGCGGCAAATTCATGATGAAGTTCGACAAGAACACCCCGCAGGAGAAGGTCCAGGCGGCCCAGGAGGCGTGCAAGCAGTACGCCCCCAGCGGCACGCGCCAGGGCGGCGGCGACCCGAAGATGGCCGAGAACCTGCGCAAGCTCGCCCAGTGCATGCGCGACAACGGCGTCGAGAGCTACCCCGACCCCGAGGGCGGCATGATGCGCATCACCCCCGAGGTCGGCGAGGACCCCGACTTCAAGTCGGCGCAGGAGAAGTGCCAGAAGGAGTCCGCTGAGGCCGGTATGGGAGGTTCTTGATGGGCCCAGTGAAGGACGGGACCACCCTCGACGGGCGGGCCGAGCCGGAGACGGCGCCGTCCCGGCCGCGACGCCGGCGCGGCCGGGGGAAACTGGTGGCCGGGCTCCTCGTCGTGGTGGCCGCCGCGGGAGGCGGGTTCGTCGCGGTGAACAGCACGGGCATGCTGGACGGGGGCGCCGGCCCGACCCGGTCGGCCAGCGCCGTCCCCCCGGCCACCACCACGGTGAACAGGCAGACCCTCAACGAAACCACGGACGCCGACGGGGAGCTCGGCTACGGCCCGGTGACCACGGCCGTGAGCCGGCAGCCGGGCACGATCACCTGGCTGCCCGAGAGCGGCGCGACCATCAGCCGCGGGAAGTCGCTGTACCGCGTGGACAACAAGCCGGTCACGCTCATGTACGGCGACACACCCGCCTACCGCGACCTCAAGAACGGCTTGGAGGGCAAGGACGTCGAGAACCTGGAGCGCAACCTCAGCAAGCTCGGCTACGACGGCTTCACGGTCGACGACGAGTTCACCTGGGACACGGCCGAGGCCGTCATGGAATGGCAGGACGACCGCGGCCTGGACGAGACCGGCGTGGTGGAGCTGGGCCGGGTCGTCTTCGCCCCGAACAAGGTGCGCGTGGAGAGCCTCGACAGCGAGGAGGGCCAGCCGGCGCAACCCGGCCAGAAGGTCCTGACCTACACGGGCACGAACAAGGTCATCACGGTGCAGCTCGATGCCGAGGACCAGCGGATGGCCAAGAAGGGCGCCAAGGTCGAGGTCACGCTGCCGGGCGGCAAGAGCGTCGATGGCAAGATCACCGAGGTGGCCACGGTCATCGTCCCGGGCGAGAGCCAGAACGCCGAGCCGGAGACGCGGGTGGAGGCACTGGTCTCGATCGGGAACGCCAAGTCCGCCCGCGGGCTCGACAAGGCCTCGGTGGACGTGACGTTCACCGCCTCGCAGCGCAAGAACGTCCTGACCGTGCCGGTCGCGGCGCTCGTGGCGCTGCAGGAGGGCGGGTACGGCCTGGAGGTCGTCGAAGGCGGCACCTCCCGGTACATCGCGGTGGAGACCGGGATGTTCGCCGGGGGCCGGGTCGAGGTCTCCGGGGGCGGGCTCACCGAGGGCATGACCGTGGGGATACCGAAATGACGTACCCCATGATCGCCCTGACGGACGTGTCCAGGACGTACCCGGGCGGGGTGGCGGCGCTGAAGTCGGTGTCGCTGCGGATCGACCACGGCGAGCTCATCGCCATCGTCGGCCCGTCCGGGTCGGGGAAGTCGACCATGCTCAACGTGGTCGGCACCCTCGACCGGCCGTCGTCCGGATCGATCCACATCGACGGGTACGACGTCTCGAAGCTGTCCGACAACCAGCTCTCGGCGCTGCGGGCGACCACGATCGGGTTCGTCTTCCAGTCCTTCCACCTGGCCGCGAAGGTCCCCGCGCTGGACAACGTGGCCGACGGCCTCGTCTACACCGGCCTGAGCAGGGCCGAGCGGCGCCGCCGCGCGGCCGCGGCGCTCAAGCGGGTGGGGCTGGAGCACCGCCTGGACCACGAGCCGCACGAGCTGTCCGGCGGCGAGCGGCAGCGCGTGGCCATCGCCCGGGCGGTCGCGGGCGACCCGCCGCTGCTCCTGGCCGACGAGCCCACCGGCGCCCTGGACTCGGTCTCGGGCAACGGGGTGATGGAGCTGCTGCACGAGCTGAACGCGAGCGGCACCACCATCGTGATCATCACGCACGACCGGGAGATCGCCGCCAGCCTGCCCAGGCAGGTACGGATGCGCGACGGCGAGATCATCTCCGACTCCGCCGACGGCTCCCGCGGGGAGCCCTGGCCCGAACCCATGGAATCCGGGGTGGCGTGATGGCGGTCATCGAGGTGCCGCGGCCGAAGCTGGCGCCGGCCAGGATGCGGCCGCGCGACGTGATGCGGGTCGGCGCGGTCGGCCTGCGTACGCGCCCGCTGCGGGCGTTCCTGTCCGCGCTGGGCATCGCCATCGGCATCGCGGCCATGGTCGGCGTGGTCGGGCTCTCGTCCTCCTCGGGCGCCGAGCTCGACCGCCAGCTCTCCGCGCTGGGCACGAACCTGCTCACGGTGTCGTCGGGCACCACGCTCATGGGCGAGGCCGCCCAGATGCCGGTGGACGCGGAGGCGATGATCGAGCGGATCGGCCCGGTCGAGTCGGTCTCGTCGATCGGGAAGGTCGCCGAGGCCAAGGTGTACCGCTCGGAGCAGATCCCCGAGGCCCAGACCGGCGGCATCAACACCTACGCCGCCCGCCTCGACCTGCCCGCCACGGTGGGCGCGACCCTGCGCAGCGGGACGTGGCTCAACGCGGCCACCGAACGTTTCCCGGCCGCCGTGCTCGGCTGGGCCGCCGCCCAGCGGCTCGGCATCGGGTCGGCCGGCCCGGACACCCAGATCGTCGTCGGCGGCATCCGCTTCACGGTCGTGGGCATCCTGGAGCCCGTGGCGCTGGCCACGGACCTGGACAGCGGCGTCATGGTCGGCTGGCCGGTGGCGGAGAAGGAGCTCGACTTCGACGGGCACCCGACCACGCTCTACACCCGGTCGGACGAGGCCCAGCTGGAGGCGGTACGCCAGGTGCTGGCCGGCACGGCCAACCCGGAGGCGCCGAACGAGGTGGACATCTCCCGCCCGTCCGACGCGCTGGCCGCCAAGCAGGCGACCAGCCAGGCGTTCGCCAACCTGCTCCTGGGCGTGGGCGCGGTGGCCCTGCTCGTGGGCGGGGTCGGTGTGGCCAACACGATGGTCATCTCGGTCCTGGAGCGCCGCGCGGAGATCGGCCTGCGCCGCTCGCTGGGTGCGACCCGGGGCCAGATCCGCACGCAGTTCCTGGCGGAGTCGCTGCTGCTGTCCGCGATGGGCGGCCTCGGCGGCATCCTGCTCGGGACGGGGGTCACGATGGGGTACGCGTTCTACAGCGGGTGGCCCTCGGTCGTGCCCGCGTGGGCCACGATCGGCGGCCTGGCCGCGACCCTGGGCATCGGCGCCGTGGCCGGCCTCTACCCGGCCATCCGCGCCTCGCGCCTGTCCCCGACGGAGGCGCTGTCCACCCCGTAGGGAGGACGCGCGCCTACCCGGGCGCGTAGCAGATCGTCCTACCCACGACCTGGACCCCGGGCTCGTCCCCCGAGAGCACCGTCAGCTCGAACGTCACCCGCGTCCGCGGATTGCGCAACACCGCCACGGCCTGGGCCTCGTCCCGCAGGTCCAGGTCGTCGACGACCTTGTGGTAACCCAGGGCCTGCAACCGCTCCAGCAGCCCGGCCGTGGCGTCCACGAGGTCGCTCTCCGCCCGGAAGAAGTGCCGTGCCCGTCCCTGCCCGCACGCGTCGTCCGTCACCGACTCCACCGCCGACAGGTGCAGCTCCGCGGCGCTGAGCAGGCTGGTGGCGTCGGTGTCGAGCTGCCGGGCGGCCTCTTCGAGGGTGGGCGGCTCGGCCGCCGCCGCGCAGGCCGTCACCGCCACGACACAGAAGAGCACCGCGGAAAAGGCGTGACGGCGGGCGCGCACGACCGGACCTTATCGAAGATCTCCACCGGCTAACGGGCAAATCACACAAAAGGCACAAACGTGTGCGGCGCGTGGCCGCGGCGGGCCTCAGCATAAAGCCGTCTTTTGCGGGCAGATCATGACGGTGTACGGCAGGCGCCCCCAACCGGAGCCGGATGACCTTCGAAACTGACGACAAGGCACGCGTCACCCTCGTTGCGCACCCGTTCGGCCTGCGTATCACCGGCGAGATCGACCGCGGCAACCGCCACCTGCTCGGCGACGCCCTCGACTGGGCGATCAACGCGGGCAGCAACGACATCCGGCTCGACCTGTCCGGCCTGACGTTCATCGACGTGGCGGGGATGCGCCTGATCGTCGCCGCTGCCGCGCGATTATCCTCGGAGCGGGAGATCGTCCTCGACCCGGTCTCGCGCACGGTGCGCCGCGTGCTCGAGGTGACCGGCTGGGCGGACGCGCCGGGCCTGCGGGTGGGTCACTGATCCCCCGGCTCGGTGAGGAGCTGGACGGCCAGCGTCCGATACACCCACTCCTCATACCGCTCGGGTGACCAGCCCCGTTCCGCCACCAGCAGCAGGAAGAGCTCGGGGCTGAGCAGTGCGAACAGCACGTCGGCCGCCACCTCCACCGGCACGTCCGGCCGCGCGCCCGGCTTGGCCATCAGCGAGGCGGCCGTGGTGCTCTGCACGACGTGGCGCGGATCGGTGCCCAGCGGCCAGAGCGCCGCCACCTCGGGGTCCATCGCCACCGCCGTGTCCAGCACCTTGATGATCGGCGCCACCCGCTCGAGCACCGGCCGCGTGCCGCGCACGTGGGCCCGCAGGTGCGCCCCGGCGTCCCCGGTCGCCATGGCCGCCTGGAACCAGGGCCGGTCCATGGTCGCCACCGGCTCGTCGTCACCCGCGACGGTGACGTCCACCAACTCCTTCAGCAGCGTGCGCTTGTTGCCGAAGACGAAGTAGATGGTCTGCACGGCGACGCCCGCCAGCTCCGCGATGTCCTGCAGATTCGTGGTGCCGTAGCCGTCGCGGACGAACAGCTCCCCGGCCGCCTTCAGGATCCGCGCCCGGGTCTCGCGGGCCTTCTGGGTGCGCTTGCTGACCCTCTTGACATCGCTCATAGCTAGAGTTTAACTCTAGTCATCGTTACTAGATGCCAACTCTAGAGATGGAGTCCAGTCATGGCCTACCTCCGCATCATGAGCTACACCGCCGACCCCTCCGACGCCGAGCTGCTCCTCGCCAGGCGCGCCGCGCTCATCGCCGCGGTCCGCGCCAAGCTCCCCGGTCTCATCGAGACCAGGATGGTCAGGGTCGACGACCGAACGTGGACCGACTCCTGGCGCTGGGAGTCGAAGGCCACCTTGGAGGCCGCCGTCGCGGCCGCGCACTCCATGCCGGAGACCGAGCCGGCGTTCGCGCTGGTCAAGGACATCACCAGCCAGGAGGGCGAGATCGTCGACGAGCGATGAGCCGGGGCGGCCCTGGGAGCGCGCCTCCCTAGGGCCGCCATCGGCGCAGGTCCGTGTCCTTCTCGTACGGCTGCGCGTCCGGATAGGTCAGCAGCTCCACCGTCCCGCCCCAGGGCGTCCGGCAGTAGGCGAACCGGTTGCGCTCGCCCGCCTCCGGCCCCGGCAGCGGCACCGGCTCGGACAGCTCGGTCCCGCCCGCCTCGGTGACCAGCCGCAGCGCGGCCTCCAGGTCGTCCACGTACAGGGCGACGTGCTGCCAGCCCAGGTCGCACGGCACCACCGCGTCGGCCTGCCGCGGCCCGCTGAACTCGAACAGCTCGATCCCGGGCCCGTTCGGCAGGCGCAACATGCGCACCGCGACCTCGACGGTTCCCTGGGGCACGCCGAGCCGCCGCTCGGTCGCCCATCCGCCCTTGGGTCCCTGCTCCCGGGGAAGGGTGTCGTAGAGCACCTCGGCCCCGAAGGCGCGGGCGAAGAACTTCGTCGCCGCGTCGAGGTCGGGCACGGTCACCCCGACGTGGTCGATGCCGCGGACGGTCATGGACTGCCTCCTGTTCTGGACAGCGCGTCGAGCTTGCGTTCGATGCGGTCGAGCCGGGTGTGCAGCTCCTGGACGTCGCCGCGCTCGGCGGTCTCCTCCTCGGGGCGCAGCCGGACGAGGACGGCGCCGCCCGGCTCCAGGCGTACCAGGCTCGTGTCGGCCACGGTCGTACCGCCTCTGAGCTGGATCGTCACGTCCAGGTCGGCCTGCCGCACGCCGAGCCGCCGCAGCGCCGAGGTCAGGTAGCGCCCGTCGCGGGCCAGCACCACCGGGTTGCCCTCGACGAGCCTGCCGACCATGGGCACCGCCGCGGCGAACCGCACCACCACCGCGTTGACCGCCATCAGGATCACCACCCCGGCCAGGCCGCCGGCCAGGGAGTTGTCGGGTCCGATGATCGCGTTCTGCACGACGTTGCTCATCAGCAGCATGACGACGAAGTCGAAGTTGTTGAGCTGCGCGATGCCGCGCTTGCCGCCGATCCGCAGCAGCGCCGCCACGGTCAGGTAGACGGCGACGGTCCTGATGGCCTTGTCGGCGAGTGAGACCCCGGTGTGGAAGAGGTCGTCCGTCATGTACGGCCGCCCCGGAACCTCCCGATCAGTCCCAGCTCGTCCACGCACCTGCCCAGCCCGAGCGCCACGCACTCCAGCGGGCGCTCCGCCCGGTGCACCGGCATGCACAGCGCCTCGCGCAGCCGCCGGCCCAGCCCGCGCAGCAGCGCCCCGCCGCCGACCAGTACCGCGCCGCGAACCCCGAGGTCGGCGGCCAGCTCGGCCGGGCACCGCTCGACGGTCTCCTCCGCCGCCCGCGCGATGGACTCGATCGGCTGCGCGGTGACCTCGAAGATCCGCTGGACGGGCAGCGCCAGGTCGCGCTCCCGGCCGGTGTCCGGATCGCGGGCCCGCACCACGACCTCCGCCTCCCCGCCGCCCGCGCGCCGCTTGGCCGACTCGGCCTCGGCGTCGTCGAGCTGCAGCCCGTGCTCACGCTCGACGTAGCGGGCGATGGCCCTGCTCACGGCCCGCCCCCCGTACGGGACGGAGCCGGCTGCCACCACGGACTCGCCGGACAGCACCGCGATCCGGGCGGAGTCCCGCCCGATGTCGATCACCATGTGGCCGGTGCAGTCCGTGAGCGACAGGCCCGCGCCGAGCGCCGCCGCCAGCGCGTGCGGGATCAGCCGCACGGTCCTGGCGTCGGCCTCGTACGCCACGTCGCGCAGCGCGGCCCGGTCGATCGGGGTGGAGTCGCCGGGCAGCGCCAGGACCAGGCGCGGCCGGGCGTACGGGTGCCAGTGCACCTTGCGCAGGAAATGGCGGATCATGCGCCGGGCGAGCTCGGCGTCGGCCGGGAGCCCACCGCTGACCGGCCAGCACGTCCGGCCGCCGGCGCCCAGGGCGGCGGCTTCCGCGCCGTACCCGATGACCTTGCCGGTGCGGCCGTCGCACATGACGGCGGAGGGCTCGTCGAGCACGATGCCCTTGCGCTTGGCGTAGATGCGCGTGCTCGCGGCCCCCAGATCTATCGCCAGGTCACGACCGAGGAGACTCATCGCGGGATCTATTTCCTGGGTCGCTCCAACACAACACCAGGAACAGAGCCAGTCCCCTTTACCGTTGGCCGGTCAGCGCCGCCTGAGGTCGGCCACGGTCTCGTCGGCCCACTGGATGACGGTCCTGGCCTGGGCCAGGCCCAGGTCGAGCGCGTACCGGCCGAACTCGCCCGCCGGCTTGCAGCCGAGCACCGCCAGCCGCTTCTGGTAGCGGGCCTTGATCCGCTCGACCACCTCGACCGCCCGGTCCCGCTCCATCAGCGGCAGCAGGAACGCCATGAGCGCGACCTCGCTGCGGGGTGTCACCGACGGCGTGTGCTCGCCCATCCACTCGTCCAGCTCCCGCGCCCCCTCCGGGGTGATCGCGTAGATCTTGCGCCCCCGGGCGCCCTCCGACTCGACCTGTACGAGCCCGTCGGCCGCCATCTTCACCAGCTCCGGATAGATCTGCGTGTGCCCGGCCTGCCAGACGTGGTTGAGCGAGTGCTCGAACTTCTTGGCCAGGTCGTAGCCGCTCGCGGGGCCGACGGCAGAGAGCAACCCGAGCAGTGCGATCCGTAGGGACATGAGGGCCAGCATATCGAAGCCTTGACATGTCAGAAGTTACATGTAAGTTCTCACATGTGAAAATTGACACTAAGGCGCGGGGCAATGGGCTGGTGCTCCTGGCCGTGCTCGGCGGGATGTTCCTGGCGATGCTGGACCAGACGATCGTGGGCACGGCGCTGCCCCGCATCACGGCGGAGCTGGGCGGCAGCGGGCTCTACACCTGGGTGGTGACCGCCTATCTGCTCACCTCCACGGTGACCGTGCCGCTCTACGGCAGGCTGTCCGACCAGCACGGCAGGAAGCCGCTGCTGCTCATCGGCATGGTGGTGTTCGTGCTGGGCTCGGCGCTGTGCGGGGTGGCTCAGGACATGGTGCAGCTCATCGTGTTCCGCGCGGTGCAGGGGCTCGGCGCGGGCGCGCTGCTGCCGCTGTCGATCGCGTTGATGATGGAGATGTTCCCGCCGGGGTCGAACGGCGCCCGGGCGCAGGGGGCGATCGGCGGGGTGATGGGGCTGACGTTCCTGGCGGGGCCGTTCCTGGGCGGGTTGTTCACCGACCACGCGAGCTGGCGCTGGGCCTTCTACGTGAACGTGCCCCTCGGGGCCGTGCTGATCGCCATCGTCGCGCTGCGCCTGCCGAGGCGGCCCGGAACGGGCGGCGGGCGCCCCGACTACGCGGGCATCGCCGTCTTCACCGTGGCCATCAGTGCGCTGCTGCTGGGGCTGACCGAGAAGGGCCTGGACGGCCACACGTGGACGGACGCCGCCGTGGCCGGGCCGATCCTGCTCGCGCTGGTGCTGCTGGCGGTGTTCGTGGCCGTCGAGCGGCGGGCGGCGAGCCCGATCATGCCCATGGGCCTGTTCGCCAACCGCACGTACACGCTGGTGAACCTGACCTCGTTCTGCACCGCGTTCTGCATGTACGCCGGGGTCGTCTTCCTGCCGCGCTATTTCCAGGAGGCGCTGGGCGTCAGCGCCACCGAGTCGGGGCTGCGGATCTACCCGATGACGCTGGCCATGGTGGCGGGCAGCGTGCTGATGGGCACGCTGATGTCCAGGACCAGGGTGTACAAGCCGTGGCTGGTCGCCTCGCCGTTCCTGCTGGTCACCGGCGCGGTGCTGTGCCTCGGCCTGACGCCGGCCACCGGCGGCCTGGCGCTGGCGCTGTGGATGTTGCCGCTGGGGCTGGGGATGGGCCCGATGCTGTCCGGGCTGACGGTGGCGGCACAGCAGTCGGTCGAGCCGCGGCACCTCGGCGTGGCCTCGGCCAACCTGACCTTCTTCCGGCAGATCGGCGGCTCGGTGGCGCTGGCCGTCGGCGGCACCCTCTACACCGCGGAGGTCGCCGCGAGCGCGCCCGCGCACGGGATGGCCGCCGCGCACGCCTCCGCGGCGGCCGTGGTCATCCCGTCGCTGGGAGTGGTGGGGGCGATGATCGCCCTGGTGGCGCTGGTGGCCATGCCGAACAAGCGGCTGGAGGCGCCGTCCGTGCCGCAACACAAGGTTGAGGCCGGTTTCGCGTCATAAGCGGCTCCATGCGAAGCTGTGATTGTCCCCAACACCATGGAGGTCCTCATGGCGGATACACCGGAGCCGGAAGTCAGCGAAACTCCCGAGGACGAGATGAAGCGCAAGTTCCGCGAGGCGCTGGAGCGCAAGCGCGACCAGGCCGCGGGCTCAGGCGCCGGTGGCAGGGGCGTCGACCCATCGAAGATCCACGGGGCGCACGGTCCGGCTACGAGTAAGAGATCGTTCAGGCGCAAGAGCGGCGGCTGAGGCTGGATTTCTCAGGGGGTACGGCATGCCGTGCCCCCTTTCTCTTTACCTTCGAAGGTAGATCTTCGACTCTTTCATACGATTCGTTTGCGTTTGTCCGAATCGGTAGTTAGAGTAATCGCCATTACCAGCCGGTGACCTAGTCCTTACCCAAGATGGACCACCGGTTGGCGCCGAATCCCGAACCATCGGGAACCGGGGAACCACCTCACTGGGGTGAATCCGGCCGCGTGCCGGTAGGGCATCTCCACGCCCGAACCCGTCAGCTAACCCGGTAGGCGTGATGGAGAGGAAACATTACCCCATGCACCACCGCGTCGTACCCCCAGACAGCGCCGTGCCGGCCGCCCACTGAGCGGTCCCCTTCCTCAAGGCTCGTATTTTGCGCTCCGCGCAGCATCGTCAGGTGCTCTAGCTCCGCTGCGCGTGCTCCCCCTGTGAGCGCAACTCCCTGTCCCCTCGCGAAGGGTTTCACTTTTTCATGTCTGCTCGATTTGGCCTGCGTTCCTTCACCCTCCTCACCACCTCCGCCATCGCAGCGCTGACCATCGTCGGCACTCCCGCCCACGCCGACACCGACACAGACGAGAAGGTCCTGCTCAAGGGCTCCACCACGGCGTCGTACTTCTGGGACGACTCCTCCGGCCGCGCCGGCGACACCGGCCTGCCCGCCAGTGGCAAGCCCATGCAGAAGGGGCTGGCCGCCAGCCCGAGCTGGCCGCTGCTGACCGAGGGCTACGTGGTCTACAAGGGCAAGAAGATGCCCTTCTTCGTGGGTGACCGCGGCCCCGGCGCTCCCTCCAACCGCGGCATCATGCTCGACCTCGACGCCAAGACGTTCGCCGAGCTGACCGGCGGCGAGTTCAACTCCGACACCCTGGGAGTGGACGGCGTCGGCGGCCAGGGGCACATCGAGGTCGACTACGTCATCACCAAGTGGGGCGACGGCGTGGGCAAGAAGAACTACCCGGTCGCGTTCTCGACCGGCGCCTGGGCCGAGCGTGACCGTAACCCGGCCACCCCGCCGCAGGTGGAGGAGTCCTCGTCGCAGGGCGGCGTGCTCCTCTCGGGCCCCGTTCCCGCCGAGCACTGACTTTACGCGGGCTGACCAGAATGTCATTCTGGTCGTCGTGACCACGCGCGTAGCCGCAAACGGCATCGAAATCGCCTACGAGAGCTTCGGCTCACCGTCGGGACGTCCCCTGCTCCTCATCATGGGGCTCGGCGCCCAGCTCATTCAATGGGACGAAGGGCTCTGCGAGCTGCTCGCGGAGCAGGGACATCACGTCGTACGGTTCGACAACCGCGACGTCGGCCTGTCGACGCACTTCCACGACCTGGGGGTGCCCGCGATGGGCACGCCCTCGCCGTACCTGCTGGACGACCTGGCCGACGACACCGCGGGCCTCATGGACGCCCTCGGCTGGCCGGCCGCCCACGTGGTGGGAGCCTCGATGGGCGGGATGATCGCCCAGACGCTGGCCATCCGGCATCCGGCGCGGGTGCTGACCCTGACCTCGATCATGTCCACGCCCGGCCCCTCCGTCGCCCCGCCCACGGAGGCCGCGTCCGCGGTGCTGATGGGCCGGCCGGCCGCCGACCGCGAGGCGGTGCTGGCGCAGGCCGTGCAGACCTGGTCCGTCATCGGCTCGCCCGGCTACGAGCTGGACCGGGAGAGGATCGCCGCGATGGCCGGGCTGGCCTACGACCGCTGCTTCGACCCGGCCGGCACGGCCCGGCAACTGGCCGCCATCATGGGGTCGGGGGACCGTACGGAGCTGCTGGCCTCGGTGGCGGTGCCCGCGCTGGTGCTGCACGGGGAGGCCGACCCGCTGGTCCCGGTGGCCGGCGGTCGCGCGACGGCGGCGGCCATCCCGGGGGCGCGGCTGGTGACGTACCCGGGGATGGGGCACGACCTGCCGCGCGCGCTCTGGCCCGACTTCGTCACCGAGATCACCAAGCTGACCTCCGCCTGACGCTCGCCGGTGGCCCGCCCCCCGCCGGGGAGCGGGCCACCATGAGGGCGGTCAGACCTCCAGCTTCCCCTCGATGCCCTTGAGCTGGTGCCGGGCCAGCGCCAGGTTGGCGCGCCCGCGGTCGAGCGCCAGGTAGAGGAACAGCCCCTTGCCGCCGCGCCCGGTGATCGGGCGGATGATGTGGTACTGCCCGCTCAGCGTGATCAGGATGTCCTCGATAGCGTCCTTGAGGCCCAGCGAGTCCATCGTGCGGAGTTTGGCCTTGACCACCTCCGTGTTGCCCGCCGCGGCGACCTGGAGATCCAGGTCCTTGGAGCCGCCGAGCGTGCCCAGCGCCATGCCGCTGCCGTGATCGACGATCGCGGCTCCGATCGAGCCGTCGATCTGCATCATCTCCTTGAGAGAGACGTCCATGCCGGCCATGCTTCCTCCTCCTTCTCAGCGGGGCTGGATCAGTGCTTCCGTGCTGCGACGGCGGCCACTCCGGCGGCCGTCTTCCTGCCCTCCAGCCGAAGCAGCCCGACGTTCGCGCCGGGTCCGGCCAGGACCGTGAGGACGATGGTGGGGCCGGCGGCGTAGAAGGCCACGAATCCGGCGGAGCCGGAGACGAGCGTCTCCTCGAACGCCCCCTGGCCGGTCATGCTCAGCATCCGCCTGCTCATCGCGACCAGCGCCGCCGACAGCGCCGCCGCCTGCTCGCCCGTCTTCCCTTCGAGGTCGCAGGCGATCGGCAGGCCGTCCACCGTGCAGGCGACGCTCCCGTTCACGTCCGGGGTGCGCTCACGCAGGAGCGCCATCTCCTCCAGAACCTCTTGTCGTAGCTCCACCGGTGGCCTCCTCCTGAGTGAGGGGAACCTCACGACAGTTCCTCCAGCGCCTTCTTCAGCCGCATCAGCAGTGCCAGGTCGGTCGGGTTCCCGGTCACGGGCGGTCCCAGCGGCAGGGCCGCGGCCTTGGGGTCGTGCGGCGGGTGCTCCGCGGCCGGTTGCCGCCCGCGCTTGGGCAGTCCGGGAGCGGGGGCCGGGTCCGGCTCGGCGAGCAGGCCCGAGGCCGCCAGCCGCCGGACGGCCAGCAGCACCGGGTACGCCGGCCGCCCGATCTGCTTGGCCAGCTCCAGGGGCGTCGCCTTGTGGTCGGCCCGGACGAGGACCTCCCACTGGACCCGGCTCAGCGTCACCGCGTGCCCCGGCAGCCGCCCCAGCGGCCGCACCGGGAGGGTGTCCACGTCGGCGGACGGCCAGGCCTGGGCGAGCTGCGCCCGCCGGCGCGCGCACTCCCGCACCAGCCCCGGCACGTCGAAGAACCACTGCCCGCCCAGCCAGTGCCGTTCCCCGGGGCGGAACTTAGGCCGCGACCCGCTGATCGGCAGCAGGAAGAAGGCCGCGTCGAGGACCCCTCCGAGCACCGCGTACTGCAGTTCGCCCGCCGTGACCGGCCCCTCGGCGAGCAGCCGCTCGCAGCCGCCGTCGGCCTGCAGCCCGCGCAGCGCCGCCTCCGTCGTCAGCCCCCTGGCGGCGAGCAGCCGCTCGACGCTGGGGGCCTGGGCGCACTCCATGTACGTCACGCGCCCGTCCGCGAGGAAGATCGTGCCGTTCCTGCCGACCCGGAGCGCGCCCGTGGAGCGCTCGCGGGCGAGCCCGGCCAGGAGTGTGTCGAGCCGCGTCATGGGTCACGTCGTCAGGAGGCCGGAGATGGACCGCAGGCGGTGCCTGGCCAGGGCCAGGTTGGATCGCTCCAGGTCAAGGCGGACGTACAGAACGAGAGGGCCCTCGAACACCGTCTCCATCATCCGGAGCAGGTGGTGGCCCTTGTCCGTGGTGACGAGCATGTCGTCGATGCGTACGACCTCGCCCGGGCACGAGCGGGCCAGGCCGTCGGTGGTGGCGCGCAGGGCCTCGGTCAGCGCGGCGGCCGACCGGTCGGCGTCCACACCTGGCGCGCTGCTGAAGGCCACCGCCATACCGCTCGTGTGGTCCACCAGCATGGCGTCCAGCGCCCCCGGTATGGACATGACCTCTGCCAGGCAGGTGTCGATTCCGAGCACGTGACCTCCCTCGCCGTCTTGGGACGGGGACAGCGTAGGGGGGTGGGATCACACCGGAGAGGCCGCCGAACGCGGGCGTTGAGCTTTTATACGGCTACGAAGTAGAAAAACAACACCGTTGCGCATAACTGTACGATTTATGAATACTTTTCGCGGCAACGAAGAATCTCGTTCACGTTCTGCTCCGCCCACGTGGCCACCACGGAGATCGGGTCGTGCAGCGACCGGCCCAGGTCCGTCAGCGTGTACTCCACCCGCGGCGGCACCTCCGCGAACACCTCCCGGGTCAGGAGCCCGTCCTGCTCCATGGCGCGCAGCGTCTGGGTCAGCACCTTGGGCGTGACCCCGCCGATCCGCGCCCTGAGCTGGGTGAAGCGCATCGGCCCGGCGATGAGGCAGAGCAGCACCAGGACCGACCATTTGTCGCCGATCCGATCGAGAACCACCCTGGTCGGACAGTTCGGGTCGAAGACATCACCGGTATCCATAAGGTACTTATAGCACGATGAAGTAACCAGTATCCGATGGATACTCTTGGCGACATGAAGATCCTTCTCTTTGGCGCGACAGGCATGATCGGGCAGCGCATCGCCGCCGAACTCGCCTCCCGCGGCCACGAGGTGACCGGCGTCAGCCGCAGGGGCCCCGTCAAGGGCGACGTCGGTGACGCCGCCACGCTCGCCGAGGGCCATGACGCCGTCATCTCCGCCATCGCCCCGCCGCGCGACGGCACCGAGCCGGAGGCCCCCTTCCTCGCCGCCAACCGCGCGCTCATCGACGGCGTGCGCGCCTCCGGCGTGCGCAGGCTGATCGTCGTGGGCGGGGCCGGCAGCCTGCAGGTGGCCCCCGGCCAGGACCTGGTCGACACGCCCGGCTTCCCGGAGATCTACAAGAAGGAGTCCCTCGCCGGGCGGGCGGCGCTGCGGCTCTACCAGGAGGTCGAGGACCTCGACTGGACGTTCGTCTCGCCGGCGGCGGAGATCGCGCCGGGGGAGCGGACGGGCAGCTACCGGCTCGGCGGCGACACGCTGATGAGCGACCCCGAGGGGCGCAGTTTCATCACCGCCGAGGACTACGCGGTCGCGATCGCGGACGAGGTGGAGCGCAACGCCCATCCGCGCCGGCGCATCTCCGTGGCTTACTGAACGGGCTCGTCGGGCAGGAGCGCCCGCTCGTCGGGCTTGTGCACCAGCACGTTGTTCACGTACGACTTCACCGCCGTGGTCAGCCCGACGTCGGCGCCCTCCTGCTCCGACAGGTACCAGCGGTGGTCGAGGATCTCGTGGAAGAGCTGCGCGGGCTCCAGCTTCCCGCGCAGGTCCGCGGGGATGGCCTCGACCGTCGGCTGGAACACCTCCGCCAGCCACCGGTGCGCCACTATGGCCTCGTCCTCGTGCCGCAGCCCCTTGGCCACCCGGAACCCGTCGAGGTCGTTGAGCAGCCGCCGCGCCTGGTTCTCCTCCACGTCGAGACCGGTCAGCCGGAGCAGGCGCCGCTGGTGGTGCCCGGAGTCCACGACCTTGGGCCGTACGATCAGCCGCCCGGTGCCGACCTTGCGCCGCACCATCATCTCGGCCACGTCGAAGCCCAGCAGGTTCAGCCGCCTGATGCGCTGCTCCACGCGGTGCCAGTCGACCTCCTCGATGATCTCGCTCTCGTTGATCTCGTTCCACAGGCGGTGGTAGCGGGCCACGACGTCCTCGGCGGTCTCCATGGGGTCGATCGACGGGTGCAGCAGCCCGCCGGCCTCCAGGTCGAGCATCTCGCCGAAGATGTTCGTGTGCGCGGTGTCGATGTCGCCCAGCCGCTGCCCCTCGCTGATCATCGGGTGCATCTCACCGGTCTCGGCGTCCACCAGGTACGCCGCGAACGCCCCCGCATCGCGGCGGAACAACGTGTTGGACAGCGAGCAGTCACCCCAGTAGAAGCCGTTCAGGTGCAGCCGCACCAGCAGCACGGCCAGCGCGTCCAGCAGCCGGGTGAGCGTGTCGGGGCGCAGGGTGCCCGACATGACCGCGCGGTAGGGGAGTGAGAACTGCAGGTGCCGGGTGATCAGCGCCGCGTCGAGCCCGTCCTCGCGGCCGGTGACGTACGCGACCGGCTCCACGGCGGGCGCGTCCAGCCTGGCCAGGTCCCACAGGAGCTGATACTCCCGCTTGGCGTAGCGCTCGCTGATCTCCTTGATCGCGTACACCTTCCCGGACAGCCGGGCGAAGCGCACGACGTGCCGCGAGATGCCCCGCGGCAGGTCCACCAGATGGTGCTGGGGCCAGTCTTGAAGGGGGACCTCCCAGGGGAGGCGGATCAGGTCAGGGTCGCCTAGCGCGCCAGTGATCTGCAGGGGCATTTGCTCAGGATATGGTGCATCGGTGGACGAGTTTCTCAAGTGGTACTTTTCCGACCGTCCCGTCGTCGCCGCCTCCCTCGGGGCCGACGGTTACGATCACACCCTCGGCGATTTCACCGCCTCCGGCTGGGAGGCCCGCGAGCGCGAGCAGGCCCTCTGGTACGACCGCCTCTCGGCCACCGAGGCCCCGTCGCCGGACGACGCGATCGACAGGGACCTCGTCCTGTCGCAGCTCAAGGGCTCGATCGTGCTCGCGTCCTGGCCCGAGTGGCGGCGCGACCCGAGCGTCTACCTCGGCGCCGTCTTCACCTCGCTGTACACGCCCTTCCAGCGCCGGCTCAAGCCCGAGCCCGAGCTGGTCGCCTCCGCCCTGTCCCGCCTGGCCGAGGTGCCCGGCGTGCTGGCGGCCTGCCAGGCGAACCTGGACCCCGACCTGGCCGCCCCGCTCCTGGTCACCCGGGGGCTGGGCCAGGCGCGCACCGGCCGCAACTTCCTGACCCGCACGATCCCGTCCATGGTCGAGGACGCCGAGCTGCGTGCCCGGCTGGCCGCGGCGGCCGAGCCGGCCGCGCGGGCGTTCGACGACCTCGTCGCCTTCCTGGAGGGCTTCGAGTGCGGCGGCACCTGGCGCATGGGGGAGCGGCTCTACTCCACGCTGCTGCGCGAGCGCGAGCTGCTCGGGTACGGCGCCGCCGAGCTGCACGAGAAGGGCAAGGCCGCCTGGGCGGAGCTGGACGCGCGCATGCGCGAGGTCGCTGTCCGGGTCAACGGCACCCAGGACTGGCGGGCGGCCATGGAGTTCCTCATGGACGACCACCCGCCGACCCTCGACGACATGCGGGCCGAGTACGAGGCGGAGACCCTGCGGGCCCGCGAGTTCGTCCGCGAGCGGGACCTCGTCACGTTCGCCGGCGGCGAGGAGTGCCACGTGCTGCCGTCGGCCGAGTACACCCGGCCCGTCCTGTCGGTGGCCCACTACCTGTCCCCGCCGCCGCTCAGCACCTCGCGGACCGGCATCTTCTTCGTCCCGTACACGCCCGACGACTTCACCCCCGAGCAGGTACGCCAGCGCCTGCGCACCAACTCGCGGGCCCAGATGCCGTCGATCGCCGTCCACGAGGCCTACCCCGGGCACCACTGGCACCTGTCGTACATGGCGGGCAATCCGCGTACGGTGCGCAAGGTCTTCCGGACCCCGTACTTCACCGAGGGCTGGGCCCTGTACGTCGAGAAGCTGCTGCACGAGCAGGGCTACTTCGACACCCCCGCCACCGAGCTGGCCCACCTGGACTGCCGCATCTTCCGCGCCGCCAGGATCGTCGTCGACACGGCCCTGCACTGCGAGGACATGTCCATCGAAGAGGCCGAGATGTTCATGGCCACCAAGGCGTCGCTGTCGCCCGGCACGGCCCAGGGCGAGGTCAACCGCTACTGCGCCTGGCCCACCCAGGCCCCGTCCTACCTCACCGGCGCCATCGAGATCGACCGCATCAGGGAGTCGTTCCAGGGCCCGCTGAAGGAGTTCCACGACCGGATCGCGGGATCCGGCGGGCTGCCCCTCGGGCTGGCCGAGCAGGCCGCACTCTCATAGCCGGGGGAACTCCGGGGGGTTCAGCGCCCGCTCCACCACGGCGGCGAGCTGCTCGTCCGTCAGGACGGTCGGCTTGCCGACGCCGAGCCCCCTGACGTACACCTCGCAGAGCCACTCCAGCAGCCGGGTGAGCTCGAACGCCTCCTCCAGCGTCCCCCCGATGGTCACCCCGCCGTGGTTGGCCATCAGGGCGGCGCGCTTGCCCTCCAGGGCGGCACGCACGTTCGCGGCCAGCTCGGGCGTGCCGTACGTGGCGTACTCGGCGACCTTGACCACCCCGCCCAGCATGAGCGCGTTGTAGTGCACGGGCGGCAGCTCGGTCATCGTCGTGGCCACCACCGTCCCGAACACCGAGTGCGTGTGCACGATGGCCCGCGCGTCCGTGGTGCCGTAGACGGCCAGGTGCATGGGGGTCTCGCTGGACGGCTGGAGATCGCCCTCCACGAGGTGGCCCGCCACGTCCACGACCGGGCACATCTCGGGCGTCAGCCGGTCGAGCGCCACCCCCGACGGCGTCACGGCGACCAGGTCACCCTCGCGCACGCTGAGGTTGCCCGAGGTGCCGATCACCAGGCCGAGGTCGACGGCGCGGCGGCCGTACTCGCACAACTGCTCACGGGGGCTCATATGTGTGGAATGTAGTCCATCACAGGCGATCAACGGCGCGCAGCATGATCCGCTCGACGTCCGCGCGGGTCAGGCGGCCGGGGTAGAGCATCAGGTGCAGGCTGAGGCCGTCGACAAGGGCGAGCAGGTGCTCGGTGACGTCGTCGAGGTCGTCGTCCGTCCGCAGCTCGCCGGCCGCGCGGGCCCGGCCGAGCAGGTCGCGTACGGCGGCGCGCAGCTCGCCCGCCTCCGCCCGCTGCACCTCGGCCAGCCGCTCCGAGGCCAGGCTGCGGCTCCAGAAGCTGACCTCCAGCCGGGTCTCCTGGCTGCGCTCTCCGTCCAGCGGCAGGTTGTCCAGCAGCACCTCGCGCAGCGCCGCCAGGCCGCTGACGCCGTCCACCTTGCGGGTCAGCCGGGTGCGGATGCGCTGGTGGGACTGGCGCAGCGCGGACAGCAGGATCTCGTCCTTGTCGGCGAAGTAGTGGGCGAGCACCCCGTTGGAGTAGCCCGCCTCCTTGGCGATGGCGCGGGTGGTGGCGGCGTCGATGCCGTCCCTGACGATCACCCGGCGCGCCGCTGACAGGACCTCGCGCCTGCGCTCGTCGTGATCGACGATCTTCGGCATCGAATCCTCCGTTGACTTTTTATTCGGACGTCTGTCTATTTAGACTATGACCGTCGTCACCGTCGGCGTCCACATCGTCGACATCCTCACCAGGCCCGTCGAGCACATCCCCGAGGGCCAGGACACCGTGCTGGTCGACCAGATCCGCCTCACCGCCGCGGGCGCCGCCGCGGGCACGGCGGTGGACCTGGTCAAGCTGGGCAACGACGTGGTCACCATGGGCGCCATCGGCGACGACGAGCTCGGCGACTTCCTGCTCATGGTGCTGGCCAAGCGCGGCGTGGACGCCACGCGGCTGGTCCGCAGGGCGGGGGAGCAGACGGCGGCCTCGATCCTGCCCATCAGGCCGGACGGCGGGCGCCCCAGCTTCCACGTGCCCGGGGCGAACCTGACCGTCGCCTACCCCGACCTGGACACGGACGTGCTGCGCTCGGCCCGCGCGATCCACCTGGGCGGCATGGACGTCACGTTCGGCCTCGGCGATCCGGCCTTCTTCGCCCTCCTCGACGCGGTCCGGTCCGCCGGCACCATCGTCACGATGGACCTGCTGTCGGAGATGCCCGACCTGCTGGGCATGGCCCGCGCGTTCCTGCCCCACGTGGACTACGTGCTGCCGAACGAGTCCCAGGCGCTGCTCATGACCGGCGCCCAGGACGTCGAGGCCGCCGCGCGGGCGCTGCTCGCCGACGGGCCGCGCGGCGTGCTGGTCACCCTGGGCGCGGCCGGCAGCCTGGTCGTGACCGCGGACGGCCCGGATCACGTGTCAGAGCACGTGCCGGCGCTGAAGACGGAGGTCTCCGACACCACGGGCTGCGGCGACGCCTACTGCGCCGGCTTCCTCACCGGCCTGCTCCACGACCGGGACGTCCTGACCGCCGCCCGCTGGGGCACGGCCGCCGCCGCCCGCGTCGCCACCGGCCTCGGCTCCGACGCCGGGCTGACCGACCTCGACTCCACCCTCAGCCTCCTCTCCCACTAGGACTTCCCTCCATGACCACCGACGCAGAACTCCGTCAGCGGGCCGCCAAGGTCGTGCCCGGCGGCATGTACGGCCACCTCAACGCCGCCCTCTTCGCCCCCGGCTTCCCCCAGTTCTTCGAGCGCGGCGACGGCTGCCGCCAGTGGGACGTGAACGGCCGCGCGTACATCGACTTCATGTGCAGCTGGGGCCCCGTGGTGCTCGGGCACCGGCACCCGCGCGTGGAGGAGGCCGCCGCCCGCCAGGCCGCGCTCGGCGACTGCCTCAACGGTCCGGGGCCGATCATGGTGGAGCTGGCGGAGCTGCTGGTGGACACCGTGCCGAGCGCGGACTGGGCGATGTTCTCCAAGAACGGCACCGACGCCACCACGCAGGCGCTCATGGTCGCCAGGGCCGCGACGGGGCGGACGAAGGTGCTGATGGCCCACGGGGCCTACCACGGGGCCGACCCCTGGTGCACGCCGTCCCTGTCGGGGACGACGCCGAACGAGCGGGCCGACCTGGTGGAGTTCACCTACAACTCCCTGGAGTCCCTGGAGGCCGCGGCGGCGACCGTGGAGGGTGACGTGGCGGCGATCATCGTCACGCCCTTCAGGCACGACTCGTTCGAGGACCAGGAGCTGGTGGAGCCCGCCTTCGCGCGGGGCGCCCGGGCGCTGGCCGACCGGCTCGGCGCGGCCCTGGTGATCGACGACGTGCGCGCCGGGTTCCGCATCGACCTGCGGGGGTCGTGGGAGCCGTACGGTGTGCGCCCCGACCTGACCGCCTGGTCGAAGGCGATCGCCAACGGCTACCCGATCGCCGCCGTGACCGGCACCGACGCGCTGCGCGGGCCCGCGCAGACGCTGTACTCGACGGGGTCGTTCTGGTTCTCGGCGGTGGCGATGGCGGCGGCCAAGGCCACCATCGAGACGCTGCGCGACACCGACGGCATCGCGGCCATGGAACGCGCGGGGACGCAGCTCAGGGAGGGGCTGTACGCGCAGGCCAAGTCGCACGGTTTCGTGGTCAACCAGACGGGGCCGGTGACGATCCCGTGGCTCAGCTTCGACGGGGACGCCGACCTGTCCGTGGCGATGCACTGGAGCGACGCCTGCCTGCGGCACGGGGTCTACCTGCACCCGTGGCACAACTGGTTCATGTCGGCCGCGCACACGGAGGCCGACGTGGCGGCCGCCCTGGAGGGTACGGACCAGGCGTTCGCGGAGACTCGCGCCCACTTCGGCTGACCCCGGTAATGCTGCCGACATTCCGGACATGCGCTTGAGTGTTGACGCACTCAAGTGAGGAGCCCACGTGGGACTCGATCCCGAAAGCCGGTTCGAGGAGATCTACGGATCCTCGTACCGGCCGCTGCTCGGGTACGCGTTGCGCCGCTGTCCCGATCCGGACGACGCGGCCGACGTGGTGGCCGAGACCTTCATGATCGCCTGGCGCCGGGTCGAGGAGATCCCCAAGGGGGACGAGGCCAGGCTGTGGCTCTTCGGCGTGGCCCGGAAGGTGCTGGCCAACCAGCGGCGCGGCGAGCGGCGGCACGAGCGGCGCACCGCCGCCCTGCGCGCGCAGCTCGCCGCCACGCCGCTCGTCGCCCGGCCGCCCGGTGAGGACCTCTCCCAGATGGGGCGGGTGTTCCGCGCCCTGCCCGAGAGCGACAGGGAGCTGCTCGCGCTGGTCGCCTGGGAGCAGCTGGACCCGCGCCAGATCGCCAAGGTCCTCGGCGTCTCCGCCAACACCGTGCGGGTCAGGCTCTACCGCGCCCGCAAGCGCTTCGCCCGGGGCCTGGTCGAGGCCGGGATCGAGCACTCGCGCGCCGTCGCCGCCGAAGGGAGCAACCTGTGAACATCGCCGATCTCGCACGCGTGCGCGACGAGGACCTGGCCGGGGAGCCCCTGGGGCAGGCGTCCGGGGCGGGCGCGCGGGCGCTGCTGGAGTCGATCATGGCCGAGGCGCGCGAGCCCGTACACCGGCGCTTGCCCGTGCGGCGCCTGGCCGGGCTCGGCGTGGTGTCCGCCGCGCTGGCCGCCGCCCTCGTCGTGTGGACCCCGTTCGGCGGCCCCGCCACCCAGTACGCCAACGCCGCCGTCTCTCTCAGGGCCGGCGACGACTTCATCGAGGTCACCGTCAACGACCCCGAGGCCGAGGCCGCGAAGTTCACCGAGGCGTTCCGCGCGGTCGGTCTGGACGCGGAGGTGAAGAAGGCCCCCGTGGCACCGCAGGACGTGGGCAAGCTGATCGGCCCCGCGCTCATGGACGGGAAGTTCCCGGTCGGAACGCGCGTGACGATCAGCACGCGGATGGAGGGTTGCGGCTCCGCCTGGTGCGGCAAGATCTCCATGCCGGTCGGCGTCCCCGGGAAGATCGTCTTCGGCATCGGCAGGCCGGCCGCGCGCCAGGGGAGCTCTACGCCACGCCGATCCAGGTCGACGTCGACCCGGGCGGCGGGGTGATCGAGGGGTACCAGGCCCGCGGCAAGCCGGTCGCCGACGTCAGAGCCACCATGGAGCGGGCCGGGATGAAGATCCATTACCTGGTGAAGTGGAGCAACCCGGACGGCAGCGGCAGCGGATACAACGTAGACGTTGCCCACGTCAAGGACGACTGGATCGTCGAGCACGCGCAGCGCATCGCGTCCGACGCCGTCACGCTCACCATCGACGCCCCCGCCGACGTGCCCAAGGACTCACTGCCCATGATCCAGCCGCCGCTGTCCGACTGGTGGCAGGACTGACCCTCACGAACGCCGCTCGGACTCAGAGGCGGCCCAGGTGAAGACGCCCTTCGCCATGAGGGAGAGCTCGTTCGCCGCCCTGGCGGAGAAGACCGCCGCGCGTACGCGATGCACGCCCGGGTCGTCCGGGGCCGCCAGGGCGGCCATCTCCGCGAGGTGCCCCGCCAGCCGCTCGTCCCCGTCGGAGAGGGCCTTGAGCGCGGCGTCCGCGAGGGCCGCCGGGCCGCCCGCGAGCTCGGCCACCGATCTCGCCAGCACGGCGTCAGGGGCGGGTTTGAGGTTGGCCGGGTTGCCGTCGTACCAGCCGCCGTAGAGCCGCCACAGGTTGCGTACGACGAACTCCGGCTCGTCATAGCGGGCCCGCAGGTAGGGCCGGTCGGAGAGGTGGGCCGGCGGGCGCACGGCATGGACGATCTCGTCGAGCCGGGCGCCCGCGTTGAGCAGGCCGAGCGTCTGCGTGACGAGCGACTCCAGCCATTCGGCCGTCTCCAGGAGCGCCTGGCGGACGCGGTCGCGGCCGAAGACGGGAGCGCCGTGGCTGGGCAGCATGATCTCGGCGTTCATGGCGGCCATCCGCTGCAGCGCGTGCACCCATTCCCGGGGATAGCGCTGCACCTTCTGCGGGTTCCCGCAATTGGGCGTGACCCAGATGAACAGGTCGCCGGGGAGCAGCAGCTCGTGCTCGCGGACGTAGCCGACGGTCGCGTCGTCCGTCTCGCCCTTGGCGTGCAGCAGGTCGAACGTCAGCCCGCCGCGCCGCACGGTCAGCGTGTCGGTGTAGGTCACGTCGGGGTGGCGGTAGGAGGTCGGCCAGCGGAGCTGGGGCGCCTGGAACTGGCGCTGGTTGATCACCGCGTTGTAGCCGTTGGTCAGCAGGTATCGCTCGAACCGATCGGCCACGGCTCTGTGGGCGTAGATCGTGGCCCGCGGGCCCGACTCCTCGAACGGTGCCGTCCCGAACACGTGGTCGATGTGCCCGTGCGAGTAGAAGGCGGTGGTCAGCGGCGCCCGCGTCCAGCCGCGTACGTCCTCGTGCAGCCGGGCCGCCGAGAAGGGGCTGCTGGTGTCGAACAGCAGCAGCTCCCCGTCGGTCTCGAACGTGATGACGTTTCCGAACCCGGACCACCAGCCAAGGCCGTCCGCGATCGTCAGGACGCCCTTGCCCTGCATGCCCGCGTCCACGATGCTGTCGTCCGATTCGCCGTGCCAGACCCGGTCCGCATACTCGACAATCATGTGCCCCACTCTGCTTCTAGAACCTCGTTCTAGGCAAGATGCCCGCCGGGATCGGCTCGGGGCGCTGGCGTAATGTGGGTCCCATGGACGTCGAGAGCAAGCTCAGCGACCTGCCCGAGTGGCGGCGCGAGGGCGACGAGATCCGGCGCACGGTCACCGCGCCCGACTTCCCCACCGCCATCCGCATCGTCGACGAGATCGCGGTCAAGGCGGAGGAGCTCAACCACCACCCCGACATCGACATCCGCTGGCGCGCGCTCCACCTGGCCCTCACCACCCATGACCAGGGCGGGCTCACCGACCTCGACTTCACGCTGGCCGCCCTGATCGACGACATCGCGGCGAAACACGGCGCCTAGGACGTAATAACCGTACGTAACAGGCCGGTCACTCGTTAGAGTGGTGCTCTCTCGGAGCCCTCATGCCGGAGGGGCTCGAACCGTGGGGGTCTCATGCGCGTGCCCGCAGTCCTGCTCGTCCTTCTGACCGCGCCCGTCGTGGCGGGCTGCGCGGGGCCACCCGTCCCGGTCCAGAACGCCAAGACGTCGCCGGACGAGACGGTCAACCTCAACTCCGCAGGGGAGTTCAGCACCGACGACACCGGAGCCATCGCCTACGACCGGAAGCTCGCCCCCCAGGGCTCCCAGGCGAGCGTCACCGTCGAGTCGTCCGGAGGGCAGACGCGCACCTCGCTCGTCGTCGAGGGCCTGGTGCCCAACCACCACTACGGCGCCCACCTGCACACCAAGCCCTGCGGCAAGAAGCCTGACGAGTCGGGCCCCCACTACCAGCACAACCCCGGCCAGATCGACGCCACCAGCGAGGTCTGGCTCGATTTCACCACCGACGGCAACGGCGCCGGCCGGTCGAGCGCCCGCAACCCCTGGGGGCTGCGCAGCGCCAGTCTGCCGGGCTCGCTCGTGATCCACTCCCAGGGCACCAAGACCTCGGGCCCGGAGGTCGGCACGGCCGGCGAGCGCGTCGCCTGCCTCACCCTGAAATAGGTGTCGCGAGCCCTGCGCAAGGCGGGGCATAATTACACAATTACATACTGGGAAGGGGCCTCGTGACGAGTCGCCAGTGGCAGCCACCCCGATTACGGCTGTTCGAAGCCGCGCACCGCCGGGCGACCTGGCTGGAGCTCCTGTACGACCTGGTCTTCGTCGTGGCCGTCGCCGAGCTGGCCGCCGTGCTCGCCCAGGGCGCGGGCACGGCCGGGATCCTCACGTTCGTGGGGTTGTTCATACCGGTCTGGTGGGCCTGGGCGGGATACGTCTTCTACGCCAACCGGTTCGACACCGACGACGTCAGCCACCGGCTCCTCGCGCTGCCGCAGATCCTGGCCGTCGCCTCCATGGCGGCGAGCGTGGGCGACATCGAGCAGCGCTCCGGGCTCTTCGCCGTCTCGTACGCCGCGGCGCGGGTGCTGCTCATCGTGGCCTACGTACGGGCCGGCCGCCACGTGCCCGAGGCCAGGTCGCTGACTGCCCGCTACGCCACCGGGTTCGCCGTGGCCGTGGTCATCTGGCTGGCCTCGCTGGCGGTGGAGCCGCCCCAGCGGTACGCGCTGTGGGCCGTCGCCCTGGTCATCGACCTCGCCACGCCCCTGCTGGCCCGGCGCCACCAGGGCAAGCTGCCACCGCAGACCGAGCACCTGCCCGAACGGTTCGGACTCTTCGTCGTGATCGTCCTCGGCGAGGTCGTCGCGGCCGTCGTCATCGGTCTGAAGGGCCACGACGTCACGCCGGGGGCGCTGCTCATCGCGCTGGCCGGGGTGGCGATCGCGATGGGCTTCTGGTGGCTCTACTTCGGCCACCTCGACGAGTCCGTCGTCCTGCGTACCCGGCTGGCCGGGCAGGTGTGGGTCTACTCGCACCTGCCGCTGTCGCTCGGCCTGGTGGCGTTCGGAATCGGCATCGAGCACGCGATCGCGCATCCGTCCCGGACGAGCTGGTCGGTGGCGGTGCCCGCGGCGCTCGCGCTGGCCGTGCTCGGGGTGCAGCACCTGTGCTCGCGCGGCCGCCGCGCGGGCGTCATCCGCCTGGCCGCCGCCGCGCTGGTGCTGGCCGCCTCGCTGCTGCCGGTGGTGGTGGCGCTGCCCGCCATCCTGCTGGTCGCCGCGGCGCAGGTGGCCTACGACCTGTCCCGCCCGCTCCCCGCGGAAGGTGCCGCATGACCGCCCAGGATGTGTTCGACCGCCAGCTCGCCGCCATCGCCGGCCAGGACCTGGAGGCCCTGCTCGCCCAGTATCACGAGGAGGCCGAGGTCGTCCGCTTCGACCGCGTCGCCCGGGGCCCCGCTGAGATCGGGGAGCTGTTCGCCGCCTATCTCTCCGCCAAGCCCCAGGTCGACGAGATCGTCTCCAGCCGGGTGACCGAGGACGTGATCTTCTACAACGCCCTGATGACCGTCGGGGGGAACCGCGTCGCCACGTACGGCACCCTGGTGCTCAAGGACGGCCGGATCTGGCGCCAGACCGCCGCCGCCCTCCCGCTCACCTGATCACGGACGCCATCGGCTGCCACGGGGCCGCGTCGAAGATCAGCATGATGGTGGCGATCCTCCCGTCGCGGAGCCGGAAGTGCTCGGCCGTCCGCTGGACGCCGGCGGGCGTCGCCGTGTGCACGTCGTACACGAGCGTCGCCTCCGACTCCCCGTACAGCATTCGGCGACCAGCGCCACCGCCGACGCCACGTCCCCCCGGAACCGGGCGTCGTGATAACCCCTGACGACGTCTCTGGTGCTCATCCGGCGCTCATCCCTTTCAGGTGCTCGGCCAGCCGCTCCTGATCGGCGGCCAGCCGAAGGCACAGGTGGCGCAACGTCGCCAGCTCGGCGGGCGTGAAGCCCCGGAAGATCGCCGCCATCGCGAGCTGCGACGGCTTCCTGAACGCCTCGATCCAGGACCGCCCCTCGGGCGTGATCTGGGCCCGCACCGAGCGCCGGTCGTTCCGGTCGGGGACCCGCCGCGCCAGCCCGTCGCGTTCGAGGGTGTCCACCAGCCCGGTGACGTTCCTGGGGCTCACGCCCGCCGCCTGGGCCAGCTCGCCGATGCTGGCACCGTCGTCCCCGGCCGAGCTCAGCCGCAGCAGGATGTCCATCGCGCCGGAGCTGAGGCCCCGCCCCTCGCTCCCGTGGGACCGCATGCGCTCGACGGCCTGGAAAGCCGTGCGCACGGCGGCCGCCGCCTCGAACGCCGACGTGTCGTCGCCGCCCGTGAACTCCTTCATGGCCGCCCGGACGTCGGCATCGTAGATCAACTCATCGTCATCACGTTCAGGCTTCATAATGAAGCCCTACTTTATTACCTACTTCCATAAATAGGAAGAGGCCCGCGCTGAGATGGCGCGGGCCTCTGGGAGGAGGAGAAGTGCCGGGGTCAGGCGTGGTGGGCGGGGACGGTGCCGAGGCGGCCGGCCTTGAAGTCCTCGAACGCCTGCACCAGCTCGGCCTTGGTGTTCATGACGAACGGCCCGTAGTGCGCCACCGGCTCCCCGATGGGCTCGCCGCCCAGGACGATCACTTCGAGCGGCTCCTTGGCCGCCGAGATCGTGATGGTCTCGGCGGTGGTGGCCAGCCCCGGGCGGTTGCCGAACCCCTCGAACACGGCCAGCTGCCCGCCGTGGAACGGCCGCCGCTCGGCGCCCGCGGTGCCCCGGCCGGACAGCGCGTACGCCAGGGCGTTGAAGTCCTTGCGCCACGGCATGACCAGCCTCGCCCCCGGAGAGACGGTGGCGTGCAGCAGCGTGATCGGCGTCTGGGTGCTGCCCGGGCCCACGTTCCCGCCCAGGTCGCCGGCGATGAGCCGGACCAGCGCCCCGCCGTCATGGCTGCTCAGCAGCACGACACTGGACCCCCCGATGTCCTGATATTTCGGGGCGATCATCTTCTTCGACCCCGGCAGGTTCACCCAGAGCTGGATCCCGTGGAACAACCCGCCCTGCTGCACGAGCCACTCCGGCGGCGCCTCCTTGTGCAGGATCCCGGCCCCGGCGGTCATCCACTGGGTGTCCCCGTTGGTGATCGTGCCACCGCCGCCGTTGGAGTCGAGGTGGTCCATGACCCCGTCGATCATGTAGGTGACGGTCTCGAAGCCCCGGTGCGGGTGCCACGGCGTGCCCTTGGGCTCGCCCGCCGCGTAGTCCACCTCGCCCATCTGGTCCATCATCACGAAGGGGTCCAGGTACTCGGGCTTGATGGCGGCCAGCGCCCGGCGTACGGGGAAGCCCTCGCCCTCGAACCCGCTGGGCGCGGTCTCCACGGCCAGCACCTTGCGCCCTGGCGTCCCGGTCACGGGCTCGGGCAGGCGGGGGAGGGTATACGGGTTCTCTACGGTGACGGCGGGCATCTCGCGCTCCTTCCAGCGGGTCTGCCCTCCACAACCCGATTTACTTTTCAACTATTCCGGGCCGGATCAATCTCCGTGGTAAAGCCGTTCGAGATCCACGAGCTGGATCCGGCCACCGCTCTTCCGCGCGGCCTCCCGCAGGGCGGGCATGAACCCGGTGCCGCTGAAGAGGGTGATGACGTTCGGAGCCCGGCCTTGGGCGCGCAGGAGCGTCGCGACCTTCTCCATGCGTTCGAGGTGAGCCAGTCCGATCGTGTCCCCCCACTTCGCCTCGCCGATGGCCAGGACGTTGCCGTCGGCGTCCATCGAGACGAGGTCCACCTCGTGGCCCGTGCGGGCGGCGCTGTCGTGGACGACGCCCGACAGCACCCGCATGGCCATGCCGCCGAGCGTCTCGTCGGCGGCCATGGTGTGGGCCCAGGTCCGGCACATGTACTCGAAAACCGGGCCTGCCACGGCGCTGCGGAAGCGCGGCTGAGCGGCCTCCCACAGGCGTTCGGTCCGGCCCGGACGCACCTGCTCGAGTTGGGCGTACACCGGTCTCATGACCGAGTGGTAGAAGCGGACCAGCGGCTCGGTGATGCGGTAGGCCGAGCGGTTCTGCCGGAACGCGTCCGGCTCCACGGTCAGCAGTCCCGCGTCGGCCAACACGGTCAGATGGTGCGAGATGTCCGTCGCCTTGCGCTCGATCCGGCTCGCGATGGAGCCTCGCGTGCAGTTCCCTTCGGCGACCGCGGCGAGCACCGTGTGATAGAGACCGGTGTTCGTGAGCGTCGGATCCTCCGCCAGCAGGGCTCTCACCTCCCTGAAGAGCGGGCTCGCGGGGCTGAGGACATGCTCCGTCACCCAGTCGTCGAAGTCCTCCAGACGCGCCGGCGTCGCGCCGCGCAGGAACTCGGACTTGTACGCGGGTGTTCCGCCCACGATCAGGTAGACGAGCGCCGCGAGCCGCAGGTCGTCCAGCCCCCAGAACTCACGCGCCGCACGATAGTCGAACGTCGGCACGATCAGTTCCAGAGACGCCCGGCCGCGCAGCGGAGCGCTGCCCATGAGGAGGTTGCCCATGAACGAGATCGACGAGCCGCACAGCAGGATCCGCGCCCGGGACTCGATGCGCTCCCTGCGCCGGGGCGACAGCGCCCGCTGGATCAACGATGGCAGTTCCGGCGCCCCGTGCACGAGATAGGGGAACTCGTCGATGACCACGGGCACGGGACGGTCGGTGCCGAGCGAGAGCAGGGCGTCAAGGGCTTCTTCCCAGTGAGAGAAGTGGACCCTGCCCGGTGCGCCGGTATGACGCCCCACGGCGTCGCCGAGTTGCCTGAGCGCCTCCTGCCGCGGGACGGCCTCCGTCGCCGAATAGTAGAAGCCGCCCGTGGCCTCGCACATCGCCTCCAGAAGGAACGTCTTGCCCTGGCGCCGCCGGCCCGAGACGACACCGAGGCTCGCTCCAGGCTCGTCGTCGGAGACGAATCTGGTCAGCTGTGCCCACTCCCACGTGCGGTCGAACATGTCCGTGGGCTTCGGAATCCGCATGACTCGCCTCCTTTTAGGAGCCCAATTATAAGAAGTGGACTCCTAAAAGGCGGGATCGTCGGGTCAGGATTCTTTGGCGAGGGTGAAGGCGCCGCGGGCCACGGCGAGTTGCTCCGGCCCCGTCTGCTGCTTGATCGGTGCCTTCGGGTCGACGGCCATCGTGGTGACGACGTACGTCCTGCCCCCCGACGTACGGGCCAGGAAGCCCAGGTCCGACACCCCGGGCTCCGAACCGCCCTTGAACCACACGGTCGGCCACTGCGCCCGGTCCAGCCCGAGTCCCGCGTCGGAGATGGACATGGCCTCGCCGATCCGCGGGTCGCCCAGCTTCACCAGCCCCGCGTAGGCCCGGCAGATGTCGGCGGGGGAGGCGTACCACTCGACCGTGTCCAGCTCGCGCGGCGCCGTCCACGGCTCGAACTCCGACAGCGGCGCCTTGGCCACGACCCGGTCCAGGTAGGCGCGCCGGCCGGCGGTGCTGAGCGACAGGTACCGCTTGGCGTGGCGCGGATAGTCCACACCCTTGAGGACGAACAGCTCCCTCGTCGTCAGAAGGGGCACGTTGCGCTTGTCGCGGGCGCCCCAGGCCCGCATCGTCCGCTCGACCGCCTTGCGGCCGACCTTGTGGACCAGCAGGTCGGTGGCCGTGTTGTCGCTGATGGAGATCATCAGCTTGGCGGCCTCCAGGACGGACACCTTGCTGCCGTCGGGGCGGTCCTGGAGCTCGCCGGACGGCAGGCTCTTCAGCTCGGGCGTGATCGTGAGCTCGGTGTCCCAGCCGAACGCGCCGCTCCTGACGCGCTCGGCCACCGCGCCCAGCACGTACAGCTTGAACATGGACCCCAGCGGGCGCGCCTGGTCGGCGGCCAGGCCGTGCACGGGGCGGCACCTGCCGTCCGCGGTCAGCTCGGCGGCCAGGAAGCCGGCCTGCGGGGAGGCCGCCCGGAGCCGCTCGTCCGCCTCGGCCCAGCTCCGCGGGGCGGGCGGGCGGAACAGCAGGCCGTCGATCAGCCCCGCGGCGTCCACGCTGAGCACGACCTCGAACGCCGCGGTGCCCACCACGACGCGGGCGGCCAGCGCGGTGTCCCGCGACTGCAGCAGCCGCTCCAGCCGCATGCCCGTGAAGCCCGCCAGGACCTGGTTGACCTGCGCGGGCGGGATCTTCTTGAGGAAGCCGGCGGCGAAGTGCCCGGCCAGCTCGCTCTCCGGGATCGGCGTGCGGGCGGTCGCCTCCAGCAGCCAGCCCAGCTGCCGGCCCACCGGAGTGTCGGGGACCCCGGGGGCGGCGGTCGTGGCGGTGGTGGGGGCGGTCGTGGCCTGTACGGGAGCGGGCGCGCTCACGCAGGCCGACATGGTGATCGCCACCGCGGCCGCGGCGAGGAACCGGGCGGGCTTCGACGGAGTGTTCATGGAAGGGCTCCAATCGAGGATCGACTCGTGGCTTCAGCAAAGCCCCGGGAGCAAGATCGGGACCACCAAGGGGGCCGCCGTTTCGGCGGTGCGGCTGGCCGTAGGAAATATGCGGATAACCTCGTAGACGCCGTCCCGCACGCTCGTCACGATGGGGCCCTATGAGGTTCAGGCTGGTGGCCGGGCCGCTGGCGTTGATCGCGGCCGCCGGCACCGTGAGCGGCGCGCTGCTGGAGAGCGGCCTGCCCGCCCCGGCGACGCAGTGGGCCTACATCGTCCTCGCCCTGCTCCTGCCCGCGCTGGGCTGGCTGCTGGCCGCCAGGCGTCCCGCGCTCCGCTACGGCTGGCTGCTCCTCGCGGCCGGCCTGTGCCTGGGGCTCGGCAGCCTCGGCGCGGGGCTGGGGGTGCGCGGCGCCCCCGATCTCCTCGTCTCGTTCCTCCTGTCCATGTTCGCCGTGTTCTACGGTCTCACCTGGATCTTCGTGCCCCTGCTGTTCCCCGACGGGCAGCTGCCGACGCGGCGCTGGCGGGCGGTGGCGTGGATCTCGGGCATCGCGGTCGCCCTGCACGCCGGGGGATACCTGGTGAGCGGCCTCGGCCCGTACCGGTCATCCGGGCCGCTGTCCCCGGCGGGTGTGGTCGCGGCGCTCGCGTCGGCAGGCGGGCAGCTCGTCACGTGGGTCATGGCCGCGATCGTGTTCTGCGGGCTCGTGGTGCGCTGGCGGCGCAGCGGCTCCGGCGAGCGCGGTCAGTACGCCTGGATGGTGGGGGGCACGACCGCGACCCTGGCCGGCGGGGTGCTGCTCTCGCTCTTCAACTTCGGCGGGGTGCAGGTCGGGGCGGTCGGGATACTCGGGGTCCTGGCGGTGGTCGGCTCGCTGCCCGCCGCGATCGGGGTGGCGGTCGTGCGGCACCGGCTGCTCGACCTGCGCGTCGGCATCCGGGGGTCACGCCTGCACCTGGTGTTCGACATCCGGCCGACGGTGGACGAGGTGCTGTCCGACCTCGGTACGGCGCTCGACGACGCCCCCGAGCCGGTGGAGCAGGTGGGCCGGCTGGCCGCCGCGGTGCGCACCGGGCTGGACGTCAGGTGGGCGGCGGTGACGCTCGCGGACGGCACGCGCGTGGTCTCGGGCCGGGAGGAGGGGCGGGCGGTGCTGGAGATGCCGGTACGCGGCGGCCTCGGGCGCATCGAGTGCGGCCCCAGGGACGCCGGCCCGCTGACCCGCGTGGACCGGCGCCTGCTGGAGGCGCTGGCCGTGCCGGCCGGGCTGGCCATCCAGAGCGCCGGCCTGGTCAGCCGCCTGGTCAATGCCCAGGAGGCCGAGCGCCGCCGCATCGAGCGCAACATCCACGACGGCGTGCAGCAGCAGCTCGTCGCCCTCATCGCCGGCCTCGAACTCGCCCGGGCCACGGGCGCGGGCCCCGACATGCTGGCCCACCTGCGCGAGCAGGCCCGCCAGACGCTCGCCGACCTGCGCGAGCTGGCGGCCGGCATCCACCCGTCCTCGCTCAGCCAGGGCGGCCTGGTGGAGGCCGTGGAGGAGCGCTGCTCCCGCCTGCCCGTGCGCACGACGGTGACCTCGCCCCCGCCGCTGCGCGCCAGGCGGTTCGCCGACCAGGTCGAGGGCGCGATGTACTTCACCGTGAGCGAGGCGGTGGCGAACGCGCTCAAGCACGCGGGCGCGGCGACCATAGAGGTACGACTGTCGCAGGAGGGCGGCCGCCTGCGCGCGACGGTCGCCGACGACGGCGAGGGCTTCGACCCCGGCGCGGCGGCCCGAAGGGGACTGGCCACGCTCGCCGACCGCCTCGACGCGCTCGGCGGTGGCCTGACGGTGGACAGCGAGCCGGGGAAGGGGACACGGGTGAACGCGTGGGTGCCGGTCGATGGGTGAGCGGATCCGTACGGTGGTGGCCGACGACCACTACCTGGTACGCGAGGGCACTCGGCAACTGCTGGAGACGTCGGGCGAGGTCACGGTCGTGGGCGCGGTGGGCAACGCCGACGAGCTCCTGGACGCCGTACGCCGGCTCGGCCCCGACGTCGTGATCACCGACATCCGGATGCCCGGAGGGGAGTGGCGGCCGGGCTTCGAGGGCATCGACGCGGCCCACCGCATCCGCTCCGCGCACCCGCGGGTCGGGGTGGTCGTGTTGTCGCAGTTCGCGGACGCGCTGTTCGCGTTCGAGCTGTTCAAGCACGGCACCGAGGGCTACGCGTACCTGCTCAAGGACCGGGTGGGGGATCTGGACGAGCTGCTCGGGGCGATCAGGGCGGTGGCGGCGGGCGGCTCGGTCATCGACCCGAAGGTGGTCGAGGGCCTGCTCGCCCGGCGCGACGTGCGGGGACAGCGGGAGGCGCTGACCGCCCGTGAGCGGGACGTGCTGCGGGAGATGGCCCACGGCCGGTCGAACTCCGGCATCGCGCGGGCCCTGCACCTGTCGATCTCGTCGGTGGAGAAGAACGTGAACGCCATCTTCACCAAGCTCGGCCTGGAGAACAGCGGCGACGTGCACCGGCGGGTCGCCGCGGTCCTGGCCTACCTCGGGCCGGAGCCGTGACTCAGCGGTAGGCCAGGCGGCGCAGCAGGATCTCGGCCGGGCCCCGGTGACCGACGCGCCGCATCAGGTCGGCGAGGTACAGCGAGACCAGCCACGTGCCCGCCGCCACGGCCGTGGCGCCCGCGAGGCCGAGCTCGTCCTCCAGCCCCAGGCCGAACGGGTAGAAGACCAGGACGAACGCGACGGACTGGAAGAGGTACAGGCTCATCGAGCGCCGGCCGAGGGCCTCGACCATCGTGGTGAGCCGGTTGCGGCGGCGGGCGGCCCCGATCGCGACCAGGGCGACGAGGCCCGCCATGCCGATGCCGCCGGCGTAGCCGGTGAGGGGCTGCGCCAGCACCGCCGCCCACAGCGCCGCCTGCGACGGCTCGGCCCACGCGCCGGTCTGGATGAGGGCCGCCGGGACGCCGCCGGCGACGGACACGGTGGTGGTGATGACCGTGGCGCGGATCAGGAACCCCCGATGGCGTACGGGCTCGTCCAGGAAGCGGCGCCGCGCCGCCCACATCCCCAGCACGACCCCGGGGATGACCGCGACGACGGCCACGACCAGGCCGAAGGGCCAGGCGATCAGCCGCTCGGGGAGCAGCTCCCAGAAGCCCCGGCCGCCGGCGGCGACGGTTCCCGCGGTATAGGTGGAGATGTCCCGCCCCAGCGCGAACCACATGCCGGCCCCGACGATGAGCGTCGCGGGCACCAGGGTGAGCCCCGCCGTCCACAGCAGGCTCGCGTCCCCGC
Organism: Nonomuraea sp. KM90; assembly: GCF_052246675.1. Classification (NCBI taxonomy): domain Bacteria; kingdom Bacillati; phylum Actinomycetota; class Actinomycetes; order Streptosporangiales; family Streptosporangiaceae; genus Nonomuraea; species Nonomuraea sp. KM90. Next base: position 267,298 of record NZ_JBQQCB010000002.1, read on the forward strand.
GCCGCAGCAGGCCGACCAGCAGGACGGCGGCGAGCCCGTACACGCCGAGGATGTCGATCGGGACCAGCACCACCGTGTGGACGATCCCGATCGCGATCAGCCACCAGCCGCGCCGGCGCAGCAGCTTGCGGGCGCTCACCCAGCCGTCGCCCCCCTGCAGCCGCCGGTCGAGCAGTTGCACCAGCGCGTACCCGAACAGGAACGCGAACAGCGGCCGCGCGTGGTTGTTGACGAAGAGAAGGTGGAAGAAGTCCGTGATCGCGTTGGCCGCGGCCGGGCCGCGATGGACGTCGGTCACGAAGAGCGGTGCGTGCGCGAAGGCGATGGCCAGTAACATCGCGCCGCGGGCCAGGTCAGGGGCCAGCGCGCGCCCGGCCGTGCGTGGCCCGGACGGTGCCTCGATGGACGTGGTCATGTGGTTCCCTCCCCAAGGGTTGCCGTGATTCGTCGGGTCAACCCGCTTCGGCCGCCGCCTTGGCCGCCTGCAGGCTCTTGCGCAACGCGACGGTGATCGGCTCGACGGGTCCGGACAACTGCTGGATCCGGTCCGTACGCAGCTCCCGGCGGGACTGCACCACCGTATTGAGCCGGGCCGTCGCGGCCAGCGCGGCCAGGACGCGGACGTCCTGGTCCAGGCGGGCGACCGGCTGGCCGCCGCGGATGGCCCGGCCGACGCGCTCGGCGAGCCTGCGCGACAGGTACGCCTTGCGCGGCGTGATCCGCTCCACCGGGAAGAGCAGGATCCGCCGCCGCTCCACCCGGATCAGCCCGGCGGCCGCCAGCTCGTCGCGGACGACGCCGACCGCCTTGCCGTTGTGCTTCTGCACCCACCGCTGCCAGGAGCGGGCCCGCGGCGAGGCGGAGATCTGCTCCCAGACGATCGCCGGCAGGGTGCCGGAGCCGGCGCCGGGCGGGGCGGTGAGCGCCCGCACCTTGCCCGACTCGTCCGCCAGGTGGCCCGCCAGCAGCAACTCGGCGAGCGCGGTCGCGCGCAGCAGGTAGCCCAGCTCGCCGCGGCCGGTCAGCTTCTCTTTCCGCAGGTCGAAGGCCAGCAGGAAGGCCGACCTCGTCAGCGTCTCATCCGGTGTCACCAGCGTCTCCATCCGCCCGCTCCTCTTCCTGATCTTCCTGGTCGGAGTCCTCCGGGCCCTTCCTGGGCCGCCCGCGGGGACGCATCCGCCCCACCCCGTCCGGCAGGCGCCCGGCCTCGGAGAGCGCCCTGCGCAGCAGGAACTCGATCTGGGAGTTCGTGCTGCGCAGCTCGTCGGACGCCCACCTGGCCAGCGCGTCGTGCACCACCGGGTCGAGCCGCAACAGGATCTTCTTGCGCTCCACGGTGTTACTGGTAGAGCGTGCCGGCGTTGACCACGGGCTGGGTGTCGCGGTCACCGACCAGCACCACGAGCAGGTTGCTCACCATGGCCGCCTTGCGCTCCTCGTCCAGCTCCACCACGTCGTGCTCGGCGAGCTTGGCCAGGGCCATCTCCACCATGCCGACCGCGCCCTCGACGATCCGCTGCCGGGCCGCCACCACCGCGCCGGCCTGCTGGCGGCGGAGCATCGCGTGGGCGATCTCGGGTGCGTACGCCAGGTGGATGATGCGGGACTCGATGACCTTCACCCCGGCGGAGGACACCCGGGCCCCGATCTCCGCGGACAGCCGCTCGTTGATCTCGTCGGCGTTGTCCCGCAGCGACAGCCTCGGCTCGCCGTGGGCGTCGTACGGGTAACTGCCGGCGATGTGCCGCACGGCCGTCTCGGCCTGGATGGCCACGAACTCCACGAAGTCGTCCACCTCGAAGACCGCCTGCGCGGTGTCGCGCACCTGCCAGACCACCACGGTCGCGATCTGGATCGGGTTGCCGTCGGCGTCGTTGACCTTCGTCACGTCCGTCTCGTGGTTGCGGATCCTGGTGGACACCCGCCGGCGCACCGTGATCGGGTTGACCCACTGGAAGCCGGGGGTGCGCAGGGTGCCGACGTACCGGCCGAGCAGCTGCACCACCCTGGCCTCGCCCGGCGCCACCGCCGTGAGCCCGAAGAACATGACGAACCCGATCACGGCCACCAGGCAGCTCGCGAGGAGCACCCACAGCCCGCCCTGCCCGGCCCCCGTGGCGAGCATGACGATCCCGGCGACGATCCCCGCGATCCCGATGAGCTCCAGCGCCGTCGCCACGCTCGCCATCACGAACCCGTTAGCCGCGCGCACCGGGCGCTCGCTCGTGTGCGGCGCGGGCATGTCCACGACGGTCCCCTCAAGCGCGACCCCGCCCGATGTGTTCGTCATCGGCAACACCCTTCTGTTGTGACTTCACCTTGCTAGCAAAGTGATATCACTTTTTGGGCGGCGCGGGAAGCCCCGTCTTTGGTAGGGCTGGCCCCACCAGGGATCGGGGTGTCGGCGGCAATGCCCTTCGGGGCGCGGCTTTCTAGGGTTGTTACATGCCGTCTGCTCGGTACATCCGGATCACACAGAATTGAGCATCATGATGAGGAAGAGAACGGCGATGACCGCGGGTCTTCTCGGGCTCGCGACGGTGCTGACCGGATGCGGCCTCGGCCCCACCGAGCAGGACACCGCGTCGTACGACGTCACCGACAAGGTGGCCGGGCTGCAGGTCCAAGCCGATTCCGGCACCGTGGAAGTGGTCGAGTCGGATCGCGCGGGCATCCACGTGACCGAGCGGCTGACCTGGCGCAAGAACAAGCCGGAGACCCGGCACGAGGTGCGGGGCGACACGCTGGAGCTGGGCTTCGACTGCCCCACCACGTGGGGGCTGGCCGCCGCGGCCACGTCCTGCGACGTCAGCTACCAGGTGGAGGTGCCCAAGGGCCTTCGCGTCAAGGTGGGCTCCGACTCCGGGGACCTCGTGCTGCGGGATCTGTCGGGCGAGCTGGAGGCCACGAGCGACTCCGGGGCCATCGAGGCCAGCGGGCTGACGGTCAGGCAGGTCGTCACGAAGACCGACTCCGGTGACATGACCCTGACCTTCGCCGGGCAGCCCGACAAGGTCACGACCGCCACCGACTCGGGCAGGACCGAGATCCACGTGCCGCAGGGGCCGTACAACATCGTGGCCAAGACCGACTCGGGCAACAAGGACATCAGCGCCGCCGGCGACCCCTCGGCCCGGCGCTCGATCGAGATGTCCAGCGACTCGGGGGACTTCGAGGTCGCCACCCCCTGACGGCGGGAACGTGGGTCAGGACGGGCGGTGCAGCTCGTGCCCCGTGGTGGCGTCGATGTGGCCGGGTACGGGTTCGTGCCGGTCGCCGACGGACGGGGTGCCGGTCGGCTCGAACATCAGGATCGAGGCCCCGCCCGCCGACGAGGGTTTGTGCTCGACGCCGCGCGGCACCACGTACACCGCCCCGGTGGGCAGGGTGACGACCCGCTCGCCGCTCGCCTCCCGCAGGGCGATGCGCAGCTCGCCGTCCAGGACGAGGAAGAACTCGTCGGTGTCGTCGTGGGCATGCCAGATGTGCTCGCCCGCCACCTTGGCGATGCGGACGTCATAGTCGTTGACACGGGTGACGATCCGCGGGCTCCAGAGGGCGTCGAAGGCGCTCAGTGCGGTCGTCAGATCGATGGGTTGGCTGGTCACAGACCTATCGTCGAGGTTGGCGGCTGGCCCGCGCGAGTGCTAGGAATTGCACATGTCGCATCGATCCTCGCACTGGCGCCACCACGTCGTCGTGATCGCCGACGAGGGCTCCAACCCGTTCGAGCTGGGCGTGGCGACCGAGCTGTTCGGCCTGCGCCGCCCGGAGCTCGACCGCCCCTGGTACGACTTCACGATCTGCGCCCCGCACCTGGACGTACGGATGCACGGCGGCATGTTCACCCTCTCCGGCACCGCCGGCCTGGAGGCGGTGGACGGCGCCGACACGGTGATCGTGCCCAACCGCCCCGATCCCGAGACCCATCCCTCCCCGGCCGTGCTCGACGCCGTGCGGCGGGCGGCCGGGCGCGGCGCGCGGCTGGTGAGCTTCTGCACCGGAGCGTTCACGCTGGCGGCGGCGGGCGTGCTCGACGGCCGGCCGACCGCCACCCACTGGCGCTGGGCCGCGCTGTTCGCGGCCCGCCACCCCGAGGTCCTGCTGCGGCCGGACGTCCTGTTCGTGGACGACGGCGACGTGCTCACCGCCGCGGGCAGCGCGGCGGCGCTGGACCTGGGCCTCCACCTGATCCGCCGCGACCACGGCGCCGAGGTGGCCAACGCCGTGAGCCGCCGCCTGGTGTTCGCCGCCCACCGCGACGGCGGCCAGCGCCAGTTCATCGAGCGCCCGGTGCCGCCCGTGCCCGACACCTCGCTCGCGCCCGTGCTCGCCTGGGCCCAGCAGCACCTGGACCGCTCGCTGACCGTGGCAGACCTGGCCGCCCGCGCCGCCGTCAGCCAGGCCACCCTGCACCGGCGTTTCCAGACCGAGCTCGGCACCACCCCGTTGGCCTGGCTCACCGCCGAGCGCGTGGCGCTGGCCTGCCGGCTCATCGAGCGCGGCGAGCTGCGGCTGGACGCGGTCGCGCGGGCTGCCGGCCTGGGCACGGCCTCGAACCTGCGGACCCAGATGCGGCGGCGCACGGGCCTCAACCCCACGGCCTACCGCCGCCGGTTCGGCCCGGCGGTCCGCGCGACCTGACCCGGCGACCCACTGCGCACCGTCTCCTCCGCCAGCCCCGACCCCCGCTCCCGCGCGCCCAGCCGCGCCGCCACGGTGGCGTCGCCGGCCGTGAGCAGCACGCCGACGACCCGCGTACGGCCGCCCATGGCACGGGTGACGAGCTCGCTCTCCAGCACGCTGACCGTGTTCGTGTAGATGAGCCGCCGGTGGCCGAGGGCGGCGTAGTTGGCCCAGACGGCGGCCAGGTTCCGCTCGGTGATCCTGCTCCGGTGCGGGTCTCGGGGGTCGCCGCCGGACGGCCGGTGCGCTGGCGTGGGCTCAGCTCAGCCGGGCGTGCGCGTAGGCGGTCATGGCGTCGCGCATGTACGCGGCCAGACCCTCGGCGATCCGTTCGTAGTTCACCCGGAACCGCTCCTCCTCGGCCTGCATCCCGGCCAGGTGCAGATACTGGGCCACCGTCGGCGTCCACGACTCGGTCAGGTGCCGGTAGTGGACGTCGAGCTCGGCGAGAACCTCCGGGGCGCCGGCGGGGGTGCCGGCCAGCATGTGCTCGGCCAGCCGGACCATCCCCGCCGTCGCCTCCCGCTGCATCCGCTCCAGCTCCTGCGGGGTGCGATCGTTCAGGAGCTCCTGCTGCCCGCTCTCCTGCCAGTGCTCCGGCCACCGCTCACGAGCGTCGGCGGCGTAGCGGGCGCTGTCGAATCCCTCGAACAGGTTCTCCGGCCGGCTGATCCTGGACATCGTCTTCCCTTCGTCGCGCTGAAGTTCGGCGATGGTGCGCTCGACCATGCGGGCGACCGCGTCCAGCCGGTCCCGCTCCGCCAGCAGGCGCCGGTGGTGCTCGCGCAGCGCCGCGACGGGATCGGTGTGCCGCTCGACGATCCCCTTGATCTCGCTCAGGCCGAGGCCCAGCTCCCGCAGCACGAGGATCTGCTGCAGGCGCAGCAACTGGTGCTCCTCGTAGTAGCGGTAGCCGTTCGCGCCGACCCGTGCGGGCGGGAGCAGCCCGATCTCGTCGTAGTGGCGCAGCGTACGGGACGTCACGCCCGACATCTGGGCCACCTGCGCGATCGACCACTCCATGCCCGGCTCACCCTTCCTCGTCCATCGCCGAGCCGGTGCGTTTCCGGCTCGTTCACGACCGTAGAAGTTGCCGCAACGAGAAGGTCAAGCGCGTCAGCCGAAGACGGCAGGGGGTGGCACCGGGGCCAGGACGGGGTCGCCGTCCTTGATGGGGGCGGCGCCGGCGATGAAGTTCGTCAGCGCCTCCCCGTGTACGCACCGCGCCTGCGTCAGGCCCCCCGCCGCCCTCCGGGACAGCAGGTCCACCGGCAGCTCGGTACGCGAGGCGGCCACGATCAGGTTGCCGAAGCGGCGCCCTCGCATGATGCCCGGCTCCGCCAGCAGGGCCACGTGGCGGAAGGTGCCGGTCACCGTGGCCAGCAGGCGCTTGGCGAAGGCGAGGCCCTTGCCGTCGGCCATGTTGATCAGCAGGGTGCCGTCCGGGCGGAGGATGCGTGCGATGTCCCCCATGTAGTCGGCCGTCGCCAGCTCGACCGGCATCGTCGCCCCCGTGAACGCGTCCAGCACCACCAGGTCGGCCGTGGCGTCCCAGACCTTGGCGGTGCCCTCGCGGCCCCCGGCGACGATGACCTTCAGCCGGGGCACCGATCGCAGGCCGAGCTGCTCGCGTACGAGGTTGACCAGCAGGCCGTCCGGTTCGATCACGATGTGCCGGGAGCCGGGGCGGGTGGCGGAGACGTAGCGGGGGATCGTGCAGGCGCCGCCGCCCACGTGGACACAGCTCAGCGGCCCGTCTGACAAAAGGTCGATCACATCCGCCATGAGTCGTACATACTCAAATTCCAGAAATGTCGGGTCTTGTAGATCTACATACGACTGAGGTACGCCATCCTTGGACAGCACCCAGCCGTCCTGCCTGTCCAGGTCCCGGAGAAGTTCGACCTCGCCGAACGTCACCGGATACAGGCCGGGCATCGGTTCCCGCTGTCCACGTGCCACGTCTGATCCCCTCCTGGGAGAAACCGTATGCGACGACGAAGGCTGATTGTGCTCGTTATCGCACTTGTCGCGGTAGTCGGGGCGGGTGCCTTCGCGTTCATGGCGTCGAACCGGATCAAAGGGAGCGCCTCCCAGACGGCCGCCGCCTATTTCGCCGCCTGGCGCAAGGGCGACGTGTCGGCCATGGCACGGCTGGTCTACCGGGCTCCGGCCGACTTCGTCGTACGGCATCGCCAGCTGAGCGACGAGCTCCACGTCGAGTCCATCCAGCTCACCCCCGGACAGTTGAGGAGCACGGGGGAGGGGGCCGCCGAGGTGCCGTTCGCGGGGGTGCGGGAGCTCAGCGAGTTCGGGGCGTGGCCGTTCGACAGCACGTTGCGGCTGGGCGTACGCGATCGGGCCTGGAAGGTGCTGTGGGCGCCCGAGACGCTGCACCCGCTGCTCAAGGAAGGCGGCACGCTGGAGCTGGGGGAGATCGACGCGTCGGCCGCCGAGCTGGTCACCAGCGAGGGCGACAAGATCCCGAACGACAGCTACGCCGACGCCTACCTCGACCCGCTCAAGCCCGAGTTCGAGCAGGCCAACCACGGCTGGGCGCTGGTGTCCAAGGTGCCCGGCCAGCCTGACAGGCAGCTGATGACCCGCGCGCCCGAGGCGAACGTCGAGCGCACCACCCTGTCGCGGTCGGTGCAGGCGGCGGCCGCGCGGGCGCTGGACGGCGTGGAGGACTCCACGATCATCGTCATCCGGCCCAGCACCGGCGAGATCCTCGCGCTGGCCGACCGGCTCATGGACAACTACAGCGCCGTGCGCGACGTCTTCCCGCCCGGCTCCGTCTTCAAGGTGATCACCGCGGCGGCGCTGCTCAAGGGCGGGCTCGACCCGGCGGCCCCGGTCCAGTGCCCCGGCAGCTACCAGATCCCCTTCCACCGGCTCTTCGTCAACGACGGCGAGGTGGATCGCGGCCCGGTCACCTTCGCCGACGCGTTCGCCCACTCCTGCAACACCACCTTCGTCGAGCAGGCCACCACCAGGCTCACCGCGGAGGAGTTACGCCGCACGGCGGACGAGTGGGGGTTCGGCCGGCCCATCGCGACCGGCATCGGCGGGACCTGCGGCACCGTCCCCGGCACCGACGACCTGGACATGCTCGCCGCCGACGCCATCGGCCAGGGGGAGGTCGTCGCCACCCCGCTCTGCATGGCCGCGCTCGCCGCCGCCGTGCAGAACGGCACCTGGCGCTCGCCGCGGCTGCTGTCGAAGGAGCAGGTACGCCGGATCGACGGCGTCCCGCACGGCGACGTCGTCATGGACGAGGGGATCGTGGCGGCCCTCAGGGACATGATGACGGCCGTGGTCGACTACGGGACGGCCAGCGACGCGGGGCTCCCGGAGGGCGTCTCGGGCAAGACCGGCACGGCCCAGGTGGAGGGCGAGACCTCGCACGCGTGGTTCATCGGGTACCGCGACGACCTGGCGTTCTGCGTGTTCGTGCGGCACGGCGGATCGGGGCGGTCGGCGGCCGTTCCCGTCGCGGCCCGCTTCCTCAACGGCCTGTGACCTCCGGCGGACCGCATAGGTGACGAAACTCGAACCTACGGTACCGTAGGTTACATGACGACCATCACCGTTAAGCCGAGGCTGCGAGGCTGGTTGCACACTGGAGCACTGCCCGTCACGCTGGTCGCGGGGTTCGTGCTCGTGGCACTCGGCCCCACTCTGCAGGCGCGCGCGGCCTCCGCGATCTACGCCGTCACCTCGGCCCTGTTGTTCGGCATCTCCGCCACCTACCACCGGAGCGAGCTCGGTCCCCGGCTGGCGGAGTTCCTGCGCAGGATCGATCATGCGAACATCTACTTGATCATCGCCGGGACCTACACCCCGTTCGCGCTGCTGGCGCTGGACGGAGTGGCCCGGGTGGCGGTGTTGTCCGTGACCTGGGGCGGCGCCCTGGCCGGGGTGTTGTTCCGGGTGTTCTGGATCAACGCGCCGCGCTGGCTCTACACGGTCCTCTACCTGGCGCTCGGCTGGACCGCGGTCTTCGTCATGCCGCAGCTCCTCGAGGGCGCCGGGGTGGCCGCCGTCGTGCTGGTGGCGGTCGGCGGCGTGTTCTACTCGGCCGGCGCCGTCGTGTACGGCCTGCGCCGCCCCGACCCCTCGCCCCGCTGGTTCGGCTTCCACGAGGTCTTCCACGCCTTCACCATCGCCGCCTACCTGGTGCAGTACATCGCGGTGTCGATCGTGGTCTACTCCCACGGGTGAGTCGCGGATCACCGACATTTGACCCGGTGCTGGTCTGTTTTCGGGTACGTCCCGGAAAGGCAGACCAGCATGGGAGAAATCTCTCGATCCTGGTGGCTGCTGCTCATACGCGGGCTGGCGGCCGTCGTCTTCGGATTCCTGGCACTCATCTGGCCTAAGATCACGCTGCTGGTCCTGGTGGCCTTCTTCGGCGCGTACGCCCTCGTCAGCGGCGTGTTCGAGCTGCTCGCCGGGTTCCGGCACGGGGCACGGTCCAGAACCTGGCTCATCATTTCCGGAATTATCGGCATTGTGGCTGGGATCGTGGCCCTCGTCTGGCCGGGCATCACCTCCCTCGCCCTGCTCTACCTGGTGGCCTTCTGGGCCGTCGTCACCGGCGTGTCCGAGATCGTGGCCGGCGTGCAGCTTCGCAAGGTCATCGACAACGAGTGGATGTTCATCGTCGGCGGAGCCCTGTCGGTGATCTTCGGCATCCTGCTGCTCGTCTGGCCGGGCGCGGGGCTGCTCAGCGTCGTCTGGCTGATCGGCGTCTTCGCGATCCTGTACGGCATCGCCATGATCGCCCTGTCGCTACGCGTGAAGAACTTCACTCCAGGGGCAGAGGTGCCGTAAATTTTGTATATATACCGGCGTTCTTCAGAAGGAACGTCAGGCAAGACCCGCTGTGGAGGCGCCATGGACGTACACACCCGCCTTGCCCGCCACCTGCTCGTCGACGGATACCGCCTCGTGCTCGATCTCGAGCTCAGCCGCGGCTCCTGGCTCGTTGACGCCCGAAACGGACGCCGATATCTGGACTTCTACACCTTCTTCGCCTCGGCCCCGCTCGGCGTGAACCCGCCCTTCGACCCCGACTTCACCCAGTTGCTCGGCCAGGTCGCCCGCAACAAGCCGGCCAACCCCGACATCTACACCGAGCACCTGGCGGACTTCGTCGACACCTTCGCCCGCGTGCTCGGCGACCCCGAGCTGCCGCACCTGTTCTTCGTCGAGGGCGGCGCCCTGGCCGTCGAGAACGCGCTCAAGACCGCCTTCGACTGGAAGAGCCGCCGCAACGAGGCCGCGGGCAGGTCGCGCGACCTGGGCACCAAGGTCATGCACCTCACCAAGGCCTTCCACGGCCGCAGCGGCTACACGCTCAGCCTGACCAACACCGAGCCGGGCAAGACCGACCGCTTCCCCAAGTTCGACTGGCCGCGGATCGACGTGCCCGCCGTGCACTTCGGCGACGTCGAGGCCGCCGAGGAGCGCGCGCTGGCCCAGGCGCGGGAGGCGTTCGACCGCCACCCGCACGACATCGCCTGCTTCATCGCCGAGCCCATCCAGGGGGAGGGCGGCGACAACCACATGCGCCCCGAGTTCCTGCAGGCCATGCAGGATCTGTGCCACCAGCACGACGCCCTGTTCATCCTGGACGAGGTGCAGACCGGCGGCGGCACGACGGGGACGCCGTGGGCGTACCAGCAGCTGGGGCTGGCCCCCGACGTGGTGGCGTTCGCCAAGAAGGTCCAGGTGGGCGGGATCATGGCGGGCCGCCGGGTGGACCAGGTTCCGGACAACGTGTTCCAGCAGAGCGGCCGGATCAACTCGACGTGGGGCGGCGGCCTGGTGGACATGGTGCGCAGCCGGGGCATCCTGGAGATCATCGAGCGCGACGGGCTGATCAACCGCGCCGGCACCGTGGGCGGCGTGCTGCTCGAACGCCTCACGAAGCTGGAGGCCGAGCGCCCCGAGGCCATGGCGAACGTACGGGGCCGCGGCCTGATGTGCGCCTTCGACCTGCCCGACCAGGCGGCCCGCGACGCCCTGGTGACCCGGCTCAGGGAGGACCACCAGGTCTTGGTGCTGCCCTGCGGACCCAGGTCCGTACGCCTGCGCCCGGCCCTGAACATCCCCGAGGCCGACCTCGACCACGGCCTGGCGGCGCTCTCCGCGGCGCTGTGAGGGCGGCGCTGTGAGGTCTACTGCGTGACGCTGGCCCTGCTGCGGTGGGGCCCGGCGTACCGCCAGAAGAAGTTGAGCAGCACGCTGACCCGGTTGCGCCCGCCCAGCAGGTACGCCACGTGCACGAAGATCCACACCAGCCAGGCGGGCAGCCCGCGCATCGTCAGCCCGTGCGACAGCTGGAGCACCGCCTCCGCCTTGCCCACCGTCGCCATGATCCCCGGATCGCGGTACGAGAACGGCCGCACCGGCCGCCCCTGGACCGCCGCCGCGATCTGCCGCCCCACGTGCTTGCCCATCTGGATCGCCGGCTGGGCGAGCTGCGGCAGCGGGACGGGCGGCCCGGCCAGGTCGCCGGCCACGAAGATCTCCGGGTGCTCGGGCACGTTCAGCGCCTCGGTGAGCGTGATCCGGCCGCCCTTGCCCTGCGGCAGGCCCCAGGCCCCCACCTCCGGGGGCGCGGTGACGCCCAGCGCCCACACGGTCACGTCGCTCGGCAGCCGCGTGCCGTCCTCCAGCACCACCGCGTCCGGCTCCACGGCGGCCACCGTGGAGCCCAGCCGCAGGTGTACGCCCCTCCTGGCCAGCGCCTCGGCCGCCGAGTCCCGCAGCCGCGGTTTGTACGGCGCCAGCACGAAGTCGAACCGCTCGACCAGCGTCACGCTCGTCTGGTCGGACCGCACCTCGGGATGCGTCAGCGGGATCGTGTACCGGCGCAGCTCCGCCAGCGTGCCCGCCATCTCCACCCCGGTCGCCCCGGCGCCCACCACCACGACGTGGGTGCTCTTCCGCCGCCCGGCCGCCGTGTCCTCCAGGTAGTGCTGCATCTCCCGGCGCAGCCGCGCCGCGTCGCCGAGCGAGTAGATCGGCAGCGAGTGCTCCCGCGCGCCCGCCACGTTGAGCCAGTTGGTGGTGACGCCGGTGGCCAGCACCAGGTAGTCGTAGTCGAGCCCGGTGCCGTCGTCGAACTCCACCCGCCGCTCCTCCGGCAGCACCTTGCTCAGCGCGGCCCGCCGGGCCCGCACGTTGGGCCATCTGGCGGCGAAGGTCCGGATCGGGTAGGACACGTCGGAGGTGCCCATCCCGGCCGTGGCGACCTGGTAGAGGAGCGGCTGGAACGTCGCGTACGGGTGGCGGTCGACGAGCGTCACCAGCGCCCCGCCCTTGGCCAGCTCCCGCGTCGCGGCCAGCCCGGCGAAACCCGCTCCGACGACCACGACCCGCGCTCTCTTCACCATGCCAGTCTCCTTCCCCCACAAGGGCGTCATGGATGCCTATGGCACCGCCAGCATCTCTTAAACCCCGCCGGCCGCGAAGCGCCCGAAAGGCCGGGTCCCGCATGCGGGGGCGAAACGCGGTTACGTTGACCCGGGAGAGGAGCCCGCGAGAGGAACTGCCGCATGTCTCTGCAAGTGACCACCATCGAACGCCTCGGCCGCCGGATCGCGCAGCGGCGCGACGCGCTGGGCCTCACCCGCGAGGACCTGGCGGAACGCTCCGGCCTCGAGGCCGGCTACGTCGCCTACATCGAGGGGGAGCCGGGCCCGTCGGTGCGCGAGGCGCTCACCAGGCTCGCCGAGGCGCTGGACACGACCATGGAGGACCTGCTCGGCGAGGTGGCCGACACGCCCGCCGGGGCCGGCCCCGCCGCCGCGCACCCCGAGCTGGTCGCGCTGGACGAGGGCGAGTGCCGGCGCCTGCTGGAGCCCGGGGGTGTCGGCAGGATCGCCTTCGAGGGCCGCTACGGGCCCACCGTGCTGCCGGTGAACTTCCGGCTGAGCGAGGGGGCCATCGTCTTCCGCACCGCCCCGGGCGGCACCACCGACCAGGACCTGCGTACGGGGATGCAGGACGTCGAGTACATGGTGGCCTTCGAGGTGGACCGGATCGAGGAGCTGACGCGCGGCGGTTGGAGCGTGCTCGTCCAGGGGTCGCTGCACCACGTCACCGAGGAGGAGGAGCGCGCGACGGCGGCCGCCACCGGGGTGGAGCCCTGGGCGGGAGGGGAGCGTCAGCAGTATCTCAAGATCATCCCGTGCCGCCTGACCGGCCGCCGCATCAAGCCCGGCTGAGCGTACGCGGGAAGGCCTTCTCGCCGCCGGCGAGAAGGCCGTGGGTGACGGCGGCGGCTACTCCTGGCGGGACAGCCATAACCCGATGGCCGTCACCCTGGAGTCGACGCCGAGCTTGGCGTAGATGCGGTTGACGTGGTTCTTGACGGTCTTCTCACTGAGGAACAACCGTTGTGCTATTTGTCCGTTGGACTGGCCTGTCGCGATCAGGTCCATGACCTCGGCTTCACGCTTGCTCAGGGACGTGAACACGCTATCGAACGCTGCGTCGTCGACTCTCATCCGGCCTCCGGGGGCGCGCAGACGGTCAGATCGCCGATGGCCCCCGTGCTTCCGGCGTTAGCGGTAGACAGCGAGCATAACCCGCATTGTCATGTTTTGGGGCCGTTGCCGGGAGAAAACGACAACGGCCGGTCCCGAAGGACCGGCCGTTCGCGCTGGGGTGAGTGAAGGGACTTGAACCCTCGACATCCAGGACCACAACCTGGCGCTCTACCAACTGAGCTACACCCACCATGGCCGCCTGCGGTGAAGCGGCACAGGAAAAGTGTAGCGGGATTCGGGAGTCTTTACGCCACTCCTTTAGCCGCTGACACGCTCTGCCAGGGCTCTCGCGGTCGTCGAATCAGGTCCGGGCTGGCCCACGAAGATGGCCGCGCGGTAGTAGCGCAGCTCCCTGATGCTCTCCGTGATGTCGGCCAAAGCCCTGTGCCCGCCTTGCTTTTCGGGCGCGGCGAAGTAGACCCGCGGGTACCACCGGCGCACCAGCTCCTTGATCGACGACACGTCGATCATCCGGTAGTGCAGATATGCATCCACCCCGGGCATGTCGCGCGAGATGAACGTGCGGTCGGTGCCGATCGAGTTGCCGCACAGCGGCGCCTTCTTCGGCTCGGGGACGTGCCGGCGGATGTAGTCGAGCACGAGGGACTCGGCCTCCGCCAGCGTCACCCCGCCGGCCAGCTCGGGCAGCAACCCGGACGCGGTGTGCATCTCGCGCACGACCTGCGACATCTGCTCCAGCGACTCCGGCGGCGGCTTGATGACCACGTCGACGCCCTCGTCCAGCTGATTGAGCTCGCTGTCGGTGATGACGCACGCCACTTCGACGAGCGCGTCCCGGCTGAGGTCGAGCCCGGTCATCTCGCAGTCGATCCACACCAGCAAGTCACTCATACGATCTCCTCGCCCAGCGGCTCGGAGCAATCCGCCCGCTTGTTACCTCACCAGCCTAGTGCCACCGGTTACGCGGGCTTGAGCGAGCCGAGAACCTGGCTGACCACGTCGGTGCCCAAATTGTCGGGAACGGAGATGTAGACGATGGCCGGGCTCTGGCCTTCGCCACGATCCATGAGCACGATCGCCCCGTTCTCCTTCTTCCACTTGTAGCCGTTCTCCTCCGAGACCTTGGTGAAGTCCAGCTCGAACTGCAGCACCCACGCGTCCCGGTCGCCGATCTTCATCGCCTTGTCCTGGACGACCTTGCTCTCGTGCGCGAGCGCGTAGTACCTGGTGGTGAAGTCCACGAAGACGGCCTTGGCCGTGTCGCCCAGCCCGGAGGCGCCGGAATAGGGGTAGAGCTCGTTGAGCAGCCCCGTGAAGACGTTGCCGATCCAGTCGCCCTTGCCGTCGTACTTCGCGTGCGAGACGGCCTTCACCGCGGCCGTCCACTGCTGCTCGGTCGGGCTGCCGTTGTTGATCTCGGTGTACGGCGGCACCGTCCAGTCCTCGGGCACCTGGAACGAGATGCCGCTGCGCGGATCGGTGACGACGTCGCCCGCCGGCTGCGGGAACTCACCGCCCTGGCTGGGCAGTGGCTCCTGGGACGGCGGGTCGTTGCTGGGCGGCTCCTGCGACTCGAACGTGTCCGTCGGCGTGGGCCGCGACGCGGTCGTGGTGCCGTCCTGGTTGATGAAGAAGATCCCGGCCACCACGATGAGCGCGACCACCACCAGCGCCGCCAGCCCGCCGAACACCCAGGGCAGCGGATTGCCCTGCTTGGGCGGCGGCCCGTAGCCGGGCCCCGGCAGTTGGGCGCCGCTCCACGGCTGCTGCGGCGGCTGCTGCTGCTGAGTGGGCGGTGCGGGCTGGCCGTAGGCGGACTGGCCGTAGGTGGGCCGGCCGAACTGGAGCGTGGGGTTCGCCGGCGTCGCCGACCAGCCGGGGCCGGACTGGGGCTGCGGCTGGGGCTGCGGCTGGGGTTGGGACTGGGGCTGCGGCTGGGGCCCTGAGGCCGGTTGCTGGGGCTGGGCCGGTCCCTGCTCCTGGGCGTGGGTGGCGTCGGTCCACTGGTTGCCGTCCCACCAGCGGAGCTGGGGCTCTCCGTAGGGGTCCGGGTACCAGCCCGCGGGGGTCTGCGTGGTCATGTTCGCCAGATTAGTAAGAACCGCTTTGATATGCATTGCTGGGCGGAGATCAGCACTTGTACGTGAAGCTCGCCTTGTCGGTGCGCGCCGGACCCGGGGTGATGATCTTCAGGGTGGCCGTGGCCTTGACGCTGCTCTTCCCCCGCAGCGTCCACCGCAGCGGCACCGAGTACGACGTCTGATCGGAGTTCGTGCGCAGCGTCCCCTTGACGACCTCCTTGTCCAGGTTCTTGCGCCACTCGTAGGTGATCTCGCCGGGCGCCCCGTTCGTGACGACGGTGCCCGTGATCAGGACGGCGCTGTTGCAGCCCTGGGTCTTCTTCGGCGCCACCACGTTGATCGACTTGACCGCCAGGTCCGGCGCGTTCCCCAGCGTGAACCAGGCCACGATCGCCCCCGCCATGACGGCCGCGAACACGGCGCTGGACAGGATCGTCCGCCGCCGCCGCGCCCGCGAGGCCTTGGCCAGTCGCCCGCCGGGCCGGTGCACGGTGGACGCCTCGTCGCGCCCGGCCCGCCAGATCCGCTCGGCCGGCGTCTCGGGCTGCTGCGCCTGCGTGCCGACCCCGGGCCCGAACCGGACGGGCCCCGCCGACCGGCCGGGGACGTGCAGGAGCGTGACGATGTCGCCCTCGTCCCGCGGCGGCACGATCGGCGGCTGCGCGTACGCCGGCGGCTGCGCGAACGCCGACCTCCCGCGCGCCGCCCGGGCCAGCCCGTCCCTGCTGATCCGGCCCCCGGGCAGCGTCCCGCGCTCGTTGACCAGCGTGTCCCGCGCGGTGCCCAGCCCCAGGGTGCCGGCGGCGGCCGCGACCCGCTCGAACAGCCCGGCCGCCTCGGGCGCGCTCTGCCCGAAGGCGGCGGCCATGCCCCGGGCCAGCGACGCCCAGCCCGCGGCGTCGCGCTCGCGCGGCGATTTCCGCCCGCGGATGGCGTCGGACAGCCCCCGCTCCGAGAGCAGCGAAACGCCCTCCGCGGTGATCACCACCGTGCCGGGGTGCACCGAGCCGTGCGTGACCCCGGCGGCGTGCAGCGCCAGCAGCGTCTGTGCGGTCTCCACCAGCACGGACGCCGCCCCGCCCGGGTCGACGGGACCGGCGGCGAGCAGGTCGGCCAGGGTGGGGCTGACCGCCTGCGCGGTCAGCAGCCAGACCTGGTCGCCCGCCGCCACCACGTCGGCCACCGGGATCAGCCCGGTGAGCCCGGCCAGCACCAGCCGCTGGTCGGTCATGACCGCCTGCACGACGCGGTCGCGCACGCCGGGCAGGCCGACGATCTTGGGATCGAAGAGCAGCGCCCCCGCCCTGCGCCCGTCAGGTGAGATGGCGTCGATCCAGTTGCCGAGTTCGGTCATCCAGGTGTGCTCGGTGAGCCGGAATCCGGCGATACCGTTCACAGGGTTGTTCATCGCCGTCTGCCCCCCGGCGCGTTCAGCGCTTCCTTCTGTGCCGTCCCGCCATACGGCGCTTCACCGCAAGTGTGACGGGTAGTGCGCCCGTCGTCATCAGGCCGAGGGCAACCAGTGCGGCTTGGGCCTTTCCCACGGCGTCGAGCCTCGGTGGACCCTCCTGCGTCGGCTCCCCGCCAGTCGGCTGCTCGCTCAGGGTCGGCTGGTCGCTGCCCGGCCCTTCGCTGCCGCTGGGGGTCGGCTCGCCACGGGTCGGCGAGGCCGTGACCGTGGCCGGCGGGCGGGTCGGAGGGCGCGTGGCGGTAGGGGTCGGGGTGGGGGTGGCGGGCGGGTCGTCGCCCTCGGGCTCGCCGATCTTGCCGCTGTTCTGCGGGTCAGGGGTCGGCGTGGCAGTGGGGGTCGGTGTGGGCTTCTTGGTCTTGGGCGGCGTCTTGACCGGGGTGGGCGTGGGCGTGGGCGTCTTCGTCTTGGTGGGCTGGGTGCCCGTGGGCTGGACGGCCGGGGGCGCGTCGCTGTCCGTGGCCGTCGGGGTGGGCTCCGGCGTGGTCTCGTCGAGGGTGGGCTCAGGCTCCTCCTCCGTGGTGTCCACGGGCTCGGGCGTGGCGGGCACCGCCGTGGTCGGCGTGACCTGGCTGGTCTGCGCCGCCAGCTCCGGCTCGTCCGGTCCCGAGCTGGCGATGATCACGACAGCGGCGACCAGCACGCCCACGGAGACGGCGCCGATGGTGAGCTTGGCGGGCAGCCTGCTCAGGATGCGCGACGGCTCCTTGAAGCGGGTCTCGGCGAGCGCCGTCTCCGTCTGGGCCGGCTCGTCGAGCGCGCTCGGGAAGAGCAGCACCAGCAGGCCGGCGAGGGCCGCCAGGCGGCGGCGCCCGCGCTCCTCCCAGTCCGGGCCGTACGCCTCGGCCGCGACGGCCTCCAGCTCGGTCAGGAACGCCTCCGCCGACGGCGGGCGCTCGGCCGGGTCCTTGGCCAGGCCGCGCTGGACCAGCCCCTGCAGCGGCGCGGGCACCTCCTCCACGGGCGGGGGCGTGCTCTGGTGCTGGCGGGCCAGCGCCGCCAGGTTGGGGGAGCGGAAGGGGCGCATGCCCGTCAGGCATTCGAAGAACACGACGGTGGCCGCGTACACGTCGGTCGCGGGTCCGGCGGGCCCGCCCGACCACTGCTCGGGCGCCATGTACGGCGGCGTGCCCGCGGCACTGGCGCCCTCGCCCGCCCGGACCGCGATGCCGAAGTCCACGAGCTTGCTGGTGCCGTCGCCCTGCACCATGACGTTCTCGGGTTTGAAGTCGCGGTGCACGACCCCGATCGCGTGCGCCGAGGCCAGGCCCTGGAGCGAGCCCTTGAGCACGGCCAGCGCCGCCTCGGGACCGGTGGGCCCCTCGGACCTGAGGAGCTCGCGCAGCGAGACCCCGTTGATCAGCTCCATGACGATCGCCGCGCCCTGCCCGGCCTCGACGTAGTCGATCAGCCGGGCGTGGTACGCGCTCTGGAGCGTGCCCAGTAACCGCGCCTCGTGCCGGAACCGGGCGACGAACCCGACATCGGATCTCAGCTCGTCACTGAGATATTTGATGGCCACCTCGACGCCGTCGTAGTCGCGCCTGGCCAGGACCACCCGACCGGCCGCACCCGAGCCCAGCTCGCGGATCTCGGTGTAGCCGGGGACCCCCCATGGCCCATCACCGTACATAACGGTCTCCTCTGGAGTTCAGTGGGCCCCCACCCTCATCAAACGGTCCGTAGCTTAACCAGAGGGAACCGCTTTCCCGCTACTGATATCCCGACATGCGGATAAATGTCACTCAACAGTGCCGGGCGAGTCAGGGCTCGGCGTCTCCTTCGGCGGCGGTTCCTCCTCCTGGCACGCGGGTGTGCTGCCGCTGCGGCTGTCGCTCCCGTTGGCCGCCGCCGGGTCGGTGGAGGCCGTCACGGACCACTTCGTGCCGCAGGGCAGCTTCTCGCGGTAGGCGAAGTTCTGGCTGTAGGAGGTCTCGCCGGACAGGGTGACCGTCTGCGTGTCCCCGCCCTCGCCGGCCGCGAACCGCACGGTGAGCCGTACCGGCTGGGTGTTCGCCGTGCTCACCCTGACCTGCGCGACGATCCCGGCCCCCGCGCTCGCCTCGACGATCGAGACCTGCCGCACCTGCGGCGGGCAGGGCACCGAGGTCCGCGCGGTGTCGGTCCTGCCGCCCGCGCTCACCTGCACCGACAGCGTCGACCCGCAGGGGCGGGCCCTGAAGGTGTGGGCGAACGACTCGCTGTAGGAGGTCCGGCCGGACAGGTTCGCGGTACGCGTGCCGACCGCCTCGCCGTCGACCGTGAACCGGGCCCGGACGGGGATGTCCCCGGTGCCGCTCGCGGTGACCCTGACCCGGGCGGTGGCGGTGCGGCCGGGCGCGGCGGGCAGGTCGAGACTGACGTTCAGGCCGGTCACCCTGGTCGGACAGGGTGGCACGGACAGGGACGCCGTCCTGGCGCCGCCGGAGGCCGCGGGGGAGGTGGTGACGGTCAGCGTGACCGTCCTGCCGCACGGGCGCTCGCCCATGGACCAGGTCAGCGTGCGGGTGTAGGTCCTGGCGCCGCTCAGCCGTACGCGCTGGGTGCGGCCGTCGGCGCCCGGGGCCGCCCAGGTCGCGGTGGCGGTGACGGCGTCGGTGCCGCTCGTGCGCAGGGTGACCGTGCTGCGGGCGACCGCGTCCGCGCCGATCGTGATGTCGCCCACGCTCACCGCGAGGACCGAGGTGACCGGTGGCGGCGGCTCGTCCGTGATCGTCCGCGTCAGGGTCGGCGTGGGTGTGGGTGTGGGTGTGGGTGTGGGAGTGGGGGTCGGCGTCGGCGTCTTGGCGGTGGGGGTCCTGGTCGGGGTGGGGCTCTTGGTGGTGGCCGGGGGTTTCGAGGTCGCGGGGCGCTCGCCGGGCTCGGTGGTCTCGGGCTCGGCCTCGGGTTCGGTGGCCTCGGGAGAGCTCTGCGGCACTACCTGCGGCGTGGTCCCGGGCTCGGTCTCCGGCGTGCTCTCCGGTGTGGATCCGGGCGTGGATTCGGGCGTGGATTCGGGCGGTGACTCGGGTGTGGTCGGCGGGCCGGAGACCGGCGCCGTCGTGATCTCGCTCGGCGGTACGGCCGCCGCCGCCCCGAACGCCTGCTCCGGCGGCGGCTGCCGGTTGACCAGCACGACCACCACCGCCACGGCCGCCGCCGCGGTCAGCGCGCCGCCCATCGCCACCCGCCGCGCGTTCGAGCGCAGCCCGCGGAACACCGTCCTGGCCAGTGACGTGCTCACCTCGGGCGGGGCCGGCTGCGGCGTGGGCAGCAGCAGGGCGAGCAGGGCCACGAGCGCGGCCAGCCGCCGCCTGCCCCGCTCCTCCCAGTCCTCCCCGTACGCCGCGCGCGCCACGGCCTCCAGCTCCGCCACGAACGCCGGCGCGCTCTCCGGCCGCCGCGCAGGGTCCTTGGCCAGCCCGCGCCGCACCAGCTCGCGCACCGGCTCGGGCGCGTCGTGGAAGGGCACCGGGGCGTGCACGTGCTGGTAACCCAGGACGCTCGGCTCGGTGGACCGGTACGGCCGGTGCCCGGTCAGGCACTCGAAGAAGACGGCCGTGGCCGCGTACACGTCGGTCGCGGGCGAGGCCGGCAGCCCCTCCCACAGCTCGGGCGCCATGTAGGGAGGCGTGCCCTCGGGGTGCGCGGTCGTGCCCTGCCGTACCGCGATGCCGAAGTCGACGAGCTTGCTGATCCCGTCGTCGCGTACGAGCACGTTCTCGGGCTTGTAGTCCCGGTGCACCAGCCCGAGCTGGTGCGCCTTCGCCAGGCCCAGCAGCGAGCCCTTGAGCACGACCAGGGCGGCCTCGGGCTCGGTCGTGCCGTTCTCGCGCAGCAGCGCGCGCAGCGAGACGCCGTTGACCAGCTCCATCACGATGGCCGCGCCACCGGCCTCCTGGATGTACTCCCACATCGTGGCGATGTTCGGATCGCGCAACGTGGTCAGCAGTCGTGCCTCCGACTGGAACCTGGCCAGGGCGGAGGGATCGTGCCGCAGTTCCTCGGACAAGTACTTGATCGCGACCTTGACGCCGGTCCCGTCGTGCACAGCCATCGTCACGCGCCCGCTGGCGCCCGTCCCGAGCTGCTTGATCTCTGTATAACCGGGAGCGCTCCACTCCATATGCCTCTCCCATCAGGAGCCGGCCCACCTGATGAGACGTGCGATCAAGGAGTCGGGTTTTCCAGGTGGTTCCGGATTCATGGAACTACTCCCGATGGAGGATGTGAACAGGCGCGTCGATACCTTCTGGGAGCACCGAATCGGGCTCGGGCGCGCCCCACGACGTGACCAGGGGCAGCACGCCGGCCCACACCGGCAGGTCGTAGTCCTCCTCCTCGTCCTTCGGCCCGCCGTGCCGCATCTTGACCGATGCCTCCTCCAGTGACAGCGCCAGCACGGCCGTGGCGGCCAGCTCCTTGCGCGACGGCTTGCGCACGTAGTCCCACTGGCCCGGCGCGAGCTGCTCGGCCAGGGCCCGCAGCCCCTCCATGCGCTCGTCGGGGTCCGTCACCAGCCGGGCCGGGCCGTAGATGATCGCCGAGCGGTAGTTGACGGAGTGGTGGAAGATCGAGCGGGCCAGCACGATGCCGTCCAGGTGCGTGACCGTCACGCAGACGTCCGTGCCGTCGCCGGCGCGCAGCGACGTCGCGCCGGTGGAGCCGTGCAGGTAGAGGGTCTCGCCGACGCGCCCGTAGCCGGTGGGCACGACCATGGGGTGGCCGTTCACGACCACACCCAGGTGGCAGATGAGGCCGGTGTCGAGCACCTCGTAGAGGTCGTTCCTGTCGGTGCTGCCGCGCTGCTTCTCGCGGCCCAGGGTGGTACGCGGTGTGGTGGAGAGCATGATTCGACCGTAACGACGAAGTGGACCTATCCTGTAGGGCCACTACCAGGCCCTTCATAGAGACCACTTTCGTGCGCACCCATGTTGACCTGCCGGTGTCCCTGTCGCGGGATACGGCCGAACCGCTCACCACGCAGCTCGCCGGCTGGCTGCGCCACGCCATGCTGGACGGCACGCTGGCCCCCGGCGAGCGGCTGCCCTCCACCCGGGCCCTGGCCGCCCAGCTCGCGGTGAGCAGGACCGTGGTGACGGAGGCGTACCAGCAGCTCTACGCGGAGGGCTGGCTGGACGGGCGGCACGGCTCGGGCACGTTCGTGGCCGAGATGGAGGCGACGCCCAGGCCGCCCAGGGAGAGCGCGTACGTCCCCGCCCCGCCGCCGCCCCCGGCCGACTGGATCGACCTGCGGCCCGGCCAGCCCTGGGTGCGCGACTACGACCGCGCGGCGTGGAAGCGGGCCTGGCGCCGGGCCGCCGACCTGCCGCCCGGCGACTCACCCGACCCGTACGGCCTGCCGCACCTGCGCGAGCTGCTCGCCGACCACCTCAGGCGCGCCCGGGGCATGGCCGTCGGCCCGGAGAACATCCTGGTCACCCGGGGCACCGGCAACGGCCTCGACCTGTGCGCGCTGGCCCTGCTCGGCCCCGGTGCCAGGGCCGGGGTGGAGGATCCCGGCTACCACGTGGCACGCACGGTGTTCGCGGCCAGGGGCGCCGAGGTGGTGCCGTGCCCGGTGGACGCGGACGGCGTGATCGTCGACGGCCTCCCCGGCGACCTGCGCGTGCTCTACACCACGCCCGCCCACCAGTACCCGCTGGGCGGCCGGCTGCCGATCCCGCGCAGGGAGCGGTTGCTGGCCTGGGCCGGGGCCACGGGCGCGACGATCGTGGAGGACGACTACGACGCCGAGTTCCGCTACGACGTCGCCCCGCTGCCCGCGCTCTACGGCCTCGACCCCTCCCGGGTGGTGCTGCTCGGCACGCTGTCCAAGATCCTCGCGCCGGACGTGGGCGTGGGCTGGCTGGTCGGCGAGCCCGGGCTGCTGGGCCGGATCGCCGGCCTGCGCCGCGCGGTGGGCGACCGCACCAGCGGCCCCGTGCAGCAGGCCGTGGCCACCCTGCTGGAGCGCGGCGACATCGACCGGCACCTGCGCCGGATGCGCCTGGAATATGCCCGCCGCCGCGCCGCCGTCGTCGAGATCCTCGGCCCGGTCTGCCGCCTGCGCGGTGACACGGCCGGGCTGCACGTCCTGGCCGAGCTGCCCGCCGCCGTGGTGCCCGGCCTGGTCGAGCGGGCCAGGGAGCGCGGCGTCCTGCTCGACTCCACCGGCCGCCACCATCACGGCGACCTGAGCCTGCACGGCGTGGTGATCGGGTACGGCTCCGCCTCCCTGCCCGACATCCGGCGCGGCTGCCGGACTCTGGCCGGGCTCATCCGTACGGCCCGGTCCGGGGCGGCTGCAGGCGGCGCAGCACGGGCAGCGAGCGGGCGGTGAACATCGGGTCCACCGGGAGCACATGGCGGGCCCACCAGCGCGCCGGGCGCGGGTCGGGGGAGGGCTCGGCGAAGGCGGGGGCGTAGTCGTCGTACGGCGGGTCGTACAGGTAGCCCGTCGAGACCCCGTTCCGCTCCAGTTCGGCGATGGCCGCGTCCCGGTCGCGCACCAGCAGCGGCACCCGGAACAGCGGCCGGGAGAGGTCGTCGAGCACGGCCGGCGCGACCGTGGGCAGCTCGGCCAGGCGCTGCACGCCCGCCAGCCGGCGCGCCCGGTCGCCGGGGACGGTGGTCAGGCGCCGGCGCTGGTACCAGCGCACCAGGCGGCCCCGGCGGGCGCGGTAGCGGTGGAGGTCGGCGCGCACCCAGGGGTCGAAGGGCGGCAGCGCGGGAACCTGCTTGAGCGCGAGCTCCAGCCTCTCCGGGTCGAGGGCGATCCGGAAGCCCTCGCGCTTCTCCTGCAGGCCGAGGCGGCGCGTGAGCCTGAGCGCGGGGCGTACGAGGTCGAGCTTCAGCGCCGCCTGGCGGGCCATGGAGGTCGCGACGCTCATCAGGTCGGCCCGCAGCGAGCCCCGGGTCAGCAGCTCGTCGCGGGCCCGGGTCAGGGCCTTCAGGTCGGATTCGTCCTCGACGGCCAGCACGCCGCCCGAGCCGGCGCCCGGGTGCTTGGACAGGCTGAAGACCCCGGCCCGGCCGAAGGTCCCCAGCGGCCGTCCGCCGAGGTCGGTCTCCATCGCGTGCGCCACGTCCTCGATCAGCGTCTTCCCGGCCAAGGCGGGGGCGTCGTCGGGCAGGCCGTACAGGTTGGTCGTCAGGACCGCGTCCACCGCGGCGAGGTCGACCCGCGAGACGTCGATGTTGCCGTCACGGGGGGACAGCGGGGCGATCACCGGGCGCAGCCCGGCCGCCAGCACGAGGAAGAGGATCTCGTCGGCCGAGATCGGGGACATCAGCAGCCGCTGACCCGGCGGGCACCAGTGGCGTAGTGCCAGGTAGAGGCCGAGCCGGTTGGACGGTAGCGACAGGCAGTGACGGCCCGTGCGCTCTGCGATGCGTTTCACCCTTGTAGGACAGTACGCAGTCTTCCGTATGTTTTCAATGCCTTGTCAGCAGTTTTGAGCAACAACGGATTGGCCATCACGGTTGCCCGAGTTTTGCGGACCGGCACCCGCATCATCCAGTGGACGCCCGCCGCCGCGCCGACCCGGGCCACCCGGCCCTCGGCCACCTCCAGCTCGCCGTTCTTGAGCTTGTCCTTGTACTCCTTCTGGCCCCGGCCCATGTCGATGATCGCGATGCCGGACTCGGCGGCCCGCTCGGCCATCGCCAGATGGTGGATGAGGCCGGGGGAGTATTTCGCGAAGTGGGTGTCGTAGGCGGGGAACCAGCCGGCCAGCGTCGTGCGCGTGCGCAGCCCGAAGTGCCCGGCCACCGGCCGGTCGCCCACGTAGACCATGTCCAGCACCCCGGCGAAGCTCTCGGACTGGGTGGCCAGCAGCCGCTCCACCAGCTCCACGATCCACTGGTGCGCGAACCTGTCGGTGCGGCCGGTGCGGCGGTATTGGTCGGTCTTCCAGCCCAGCAGCGTGCGCAGCGGCGCCAGGTCGGTGGTCGCGTAGTCGTGGCGCATCGGCCCCGCCTCGCGCTGCAGCTTGCGCGACTTGGCCAGGGTGGACTTGTAGGTCTTGCCGGAGTGTCGCCTGAGCGTCTCCGTGTAGCGCTCCCAGCCGTCACGCAGGTCGATGATCGGCGACGGGTGCTTCTCGTCACGGCAGCTCAGCAGCGGCTGCCCGGACACGAGGTGGTCGAACTCGTAGACCGACAGCCCGCACGCCTTGATCAGCCGCTTCGGGTCGATCTCGAGGTCCTTGACGTACACCAGCCCCTGCGCGTCCGTCAGCCCGGCGGCGACCGGCTTGCCGATGCCCATCGGATGCCGCTCGAAGGGGAAGAAGCCCACGATTTCCGGACCGTCGTGGAGGACGGCGACGCGTACGACATCTCGGAGTTCGCCCACCGTGAGGGTGAATTCTGGTGACAGGAAGGGATTGTCGAAGGCGGCGTCGGCTTCCTGCAGGGCGCGCCATCGGCTCACTTCGGATCGGCCCAGTTCACGAGGTAGGGCAAGGGTGACGCGCATGGGCTCCTACTGTCAGCAAGCACTCTCTGTCCAGCAACGTGGCCAGGGGTGTACTGACAGGGTAAAGGATCTCGCCGGATGCCATAGCCGCAGCTCTGGGAACGTTACAGAACTCCCAGCTGGTGTTCAGGACCGAGTGACGTTCTAATGTGTGTCCATGACCGTACCTGGCATCGACCACCCCAGCCTGGTCGCGTGGATGGGCCGGAACGTCCCCGACGCCGGCGAGCCCCTGTCCGTCTCGCTGATCTCGGGCGGCAGGTCGAACCTGACCTACCTGGTCGAGACGGCCGGCCCCCGGCTGGTGCTGCGCCGGCCGCCGCTCGGTCACGTGCTCCCCACCGCCCACGACATGCGGCGCGAGTGGCGGGTCATCTCGGCGCTCGCGCCGACGCCCGTGCCGGTGCCCGAGCCCGTCGCGTTCTGCGCCGACGAGGACGTGATCGGGGCGCCGTTCTATCTCATGGGGTACGTGGACGGCGCGGCCGTGCGGACGAGGGAGCAGCTCGGCGACCCGACGCCCGAGCAGACCCGGCGGCTGTCGGAGCGGCTGGCGGAGGTGCTGGCCGCGATTCACGCGGTCGACTACCGCGAGGTGGGGCTGGCCGACTTCGGGCGGCCGGAGGGCTACATGGCCAGGCAGCTCGACCGGTGGTGCCAGCAGTGGGAGCGGTCGAAGACGGCCGACCTGCCCGACTACTACCGGCTCGTGGAGCGCCTGCGCGAGCGGCTGCCCGCCGAGGCCGCCGGCACGCTGGTGCACGGCGACTACCGGCTGGACAACACGCTGCTGCGGCTCGGGAACCTGGAGATCGCGGCCGTGGTGGACTGGGAGATGTCCACGCTCGGGGACCCGCTGGCCGACCTGGGGCTCACGCTCACCTACTGGCACGATCGCGGGGACGACGAGCGGGCGGCGATCCCGGTGGCCGGTGACGTGACGGTGGCGCCCGGGTTCATGAACGCCGCCGAGTTCGCGAGCCACTACACCAAGGTGTCAGGCCGGGATATCTCAGACCTCGGGTTCTATGTGGCCTTCGGTAACTTCAAGCTGGCGGTCATCGTGGAGGGTATCCACGCCCGCTTCCGGCAGGGTAAGACCGTCGGAGAGGGATTCGACCGCATCGGCTCCGCCGTACCCACCCTGATCTCCCGCGCGCATCGCATGCTCGACCAGCCCTGAACCGCCTCGACCACGGGATCGACCCCCCCGTAAGGAGCGCTATGAGCACAGTTGCACTGATCACCGGAGCGGCGAGCGGCATCGGGGCCGCCGTGGCCCGGCGCCTGTCGACGGGCGGCGTCAAGTGCGTCCTCGTCGACCTCGACGGTGAGGGCGCGGAGCGGCTGGCCAAGGAGGTGGACGGCGCCTGGCTGGCCGCCGACGTCAGCACGGAGGAGGCCTCGCTGGAGGCCGTCGCGCTGGCCGAGCGGCGTTACGGGCGGCTCGACCTGGTCCACCTCAACGCCGGCATCACCGGGCGGGTGGACCTGGCGGACTTCGACCTCGCGCGCTACCGCCAGGTGGTCGGGGTCAACATGGACGGCGTCGTGTTCGGCGTGCGCGCCAGTGTCCCGCTGCTCGTCCGCTCCGGCGGCGGGGCGATCGTGGTCACCGCGTCGCTGGCCGGGCTCGTCGGCTTCGCCGGCGACCCCATCTACACGATGACCAAGCATGCCGTCGTGGGTCTGGTCAGGGCGCTGGCCGAGCCTTTGTCCGCCGACAACATCCGCATCGGCGCGGTCTGCCCCGGCTTCACCGACACGCCCCTGGTGGCCGAGGCACGGGAGATGTTCGTCAACGCGGGCTTCCCCCTGCTGACGGCCGAGGACGTGGCCGCCGCCGTCGAATCCGCCTTCTACTCCGAGACTCCCGGCACGCTCCTCATCGTGCAGCCGGGCCGGCAACCCGTGCCTTACCGCTACGCCGGGGTGCCCGGTCCCGCGGGGGGACAGCGGCCGCCAGCTGCAGATTGACGGCAAGTGGCTTGCAAGCGGGACGATTAGCGTAATAAGGGCTGGGCTTCTGCCCAGCCCTTGCACGTTGGCGAACCTTGTAAGTTCGTGATCCCCCCTTCACACGTCTCGCGAGGATGAGGAGCGTCCAGTGATTCCGACCGACGGCCGACACGCGCGCAGGCGATCGCCATGGCCGATCGCACTTGGAGCAGGGATTCTCGCGGTCGTTCTGGTGGCGGGCATCATGGTCTACGCCGCGATCCGCACCCAGGCCCGCAGCGAGTTCAAGGGCAGCGACGTGGCCACGACGGTGCCCACCCAGCCCGCGCCCAAGCTGGAGGAGCCGCCCGCGCTGTCGAACTGGCCGCGCTGGGGCATCACGCACACGCAGTACAGCGCGGACAACGAGCCGCAGCAGGTCGTGGAGGAGGCCAAGGGCGTGCTCGGCCGGGTCCCGATGCTGCAGAACCAGCACATCATGGGATGGGGCGTCGGCAACCCGGAGCCCAGCCCCGGGCAGTTCAACTTCCGTGACCTGGACCGGCGGCTGACGTTCATGGCGGACACGCGGGCCGTGCCGGTGATCACGCTCTGCTGCGCGCCCGACTGGATGAAGGGCGGGCAGGCCGGGCGTACGGACTGGAGCAAGAACCACACGGTCGCCCCCGAGAAGGAGCACTTCGACGACTTCGCGAAGCTCGCGACGCGGGTGGCCAAGCAGTACCCGACGGTCAAGCACTACATGGTGTGGAACGAGTTCAAGGGCTTCTGGGACCCGACGACCAACCGGTGGGACGCCGAGGGTTACACCGAGATGTACAACAAGGTCTACACGGCGTTGAAGAAGGTCAACAAGGACATCCAGGTCGGTGGGCCGTACATCCCGGTCGAGAGCAACGCGCGCGGCGGGCCGTCCGACCTGAGCGGGCCGTGGGGGACGATCGACCAGCGCGCGCTGGACGCCATCCAGTACTGGATCGACAACAAGAAGGGCGCGGACTTCATCGTCGTCGACGGCGCCTCCATGACGAACGACAAGGGCAACGTGCCCAACGACTTCGCCGCCCAGGCCAAGTTCAGCGCCATCACCACCTGGTTGCGGCAGAAGAGCGACGACCTGCCGGTGTGGTGGGCCGAATGGTACGTCGAGCCCGAGAACTCCCAGTGGACCGAGGAGAAGCGGACGGCCGTGCAGGCGACCGCGCTGATGGAGTTCGCCAAGAGCGGGGTCAACACCGCCCTCTACTGGAACCCGCAGCTGAAGGACGAGGGTGACTGCCCCGGCTGCCTCTGGTCGCCCAAGGTCGGCGGCGAGCTGCCGATGGCGGGGCTGCTCAGCGGCTTCACCAAGTGGTTCCCGGCCGGGGTGCAGGTGCAGGAGGTGGAGTCCTCCGACCCGAAGATCAAGGCGATGGGGCAGGAGCGCCAGGTCGTGATGGTGAACACCTCCGACCGCGACGTCACGGCCACCGTGGACGGGCGGCAGGTCACCCTGGCGCCGTACGAGATCAAGTGGTCCGGGCGCGGCGGCGCCTGACCTCGTACCCGCGGAAGGCCGCCCAGCAGGCCGCCAGAGCCACGCAGAACGCCGGCAGCCAGGCCAGGCGGGCCAGCACCCAGACGGCGGAGTCCGGAGCGGTGTGCAGCCCGGTGAGCGCCCGGCCGCCGAGCAGGCCGAGGGCGGTGACCGCGATCATCGCCGTCTGGTGCCAGAGGAAGATCGTGATCGCCGAGAGGTTGACCAGTGCCACGGCGGCCCAGGCCGCGGGCCGCCGCAGGGCCCGGCGCAGGGGGCCGAGCAGCAGCACCGCCGCCCCGCACTGGGCCAGGCCGAAGGTGACGGCCGCGAGCGTGGGCGGGTCGAGGTTCGAGATCTCCGCGCCGGGCACGCCGACCATGGCCGCCGGGTAACCGGCCCACAGAACCAGCGCCGCGGTGGCGGCCGTGCCGCCGAGCAGCAGCGCCCATCCCGTCCCGCGCCCCGGCGGGCCGCCGTCGCGGCCCCAGGCGGCGCCCAGGCAGTACGGCACCAGCCACCCGGCCAGGACGTTCGCCCAGCCGAGCCAGGCGGGGCCGCCCAGGCCGTACCTGAGGAGGTCCACGACCGCCACGGCGGCCAGCGGCCAGGCCGGGTGCAGCCGGGCGGCCACCGGGGTCGCCGCCGTCAGCACCGCGAAGACCAGCAGGAACCACAGCGGCGACCACACCAGCTCGGCCAGCGTGCGCACGGTGTCCGGCCCCGCGCCGGCGGCGAGCATCGCCACCGCGATCACCACCCACACCGCCAGCACGGCGGCGACCGGGCTGAACAGCCTGGCCAGCCGCCCGCCGAGCCACCTCCGGTAGCCCCCGTCCGAGCCGGCCCGGCCGCGCGCCGCGACCAGCCCGCCCACCAGGAAGAACACCGCCAGCGTCTGGAACAGCCAGGAGACCGGGGCGAGCCGGGGCAGCTCACGCAGCGGGCTGGCCGCGCGCACCGTGCCGCTGTCGACCACCAGGGCCGTCACCAGCCAGTGGCCGAGCACCACGCCCAGGACTGCCAGGGCGCGCAGCCCGTCCAGCCCCCGGTCGCGGCCGGCCGGGGTGGCCGCGTCGATCCGGTCGAGGAGGTCACGCATGGCCGGTGACGATCGCGGCGATGTTGCGCAGGGGCAGGGAGCCGGGCCTCAGATAGTCGCTGTGGCCTCCGTCGCCCGCCGGGAAGGTCCGGGTGCCGGACTCCGGCGAGAGCGGGTCCAGGCCGGGTCCCAGGGCCAGGAAGTGCACGTGCGGCACGTAGGCGATCCAGTCGCCGCTCGCGCGGGCGGCCCAGACGGGGGCGGACGTGCGGAGCGGGGTCGTGGTGCCGGTGCCCGCGCCGCCGTACAGGACGATGTTCGCCACTGGGCCCAGCCCGGGGGCGGCCCGGCCGCAGACGACCGCGCCGTAGGAGTGGCACAGCAGGGAGACCCGGGCGGGGCCCAGCTCCCGTACGACCGCCCGCAACGGGGGCACGGCCTCGTCGGCGCGGTGCGTGGAGAGGACGGCGGCGCCGAGCGTCTCGGGTGTCCTGTAGCCCAGCCAGGCGACGACGGCGGCCCGGCCGCCCAGCTCCCGATGGAGGGCCTGCGCGCCGGCGCGGAACCGGGCGTACCGGTCGAGGCCGGTGTCCGAGCCGGGCACGAGCACGGCGACCCGCTCGGCCCCGGCCAGGTCGCCGAAGACCTCCGCGGTCCTGCCGCCGTCGCGGCCGTCGAAGAACAGGAAGCGGCGGGCCGGATCCGCCATGGCGCGCAGCGCCTGCGCCCGGCGCGCGTGGCCGTGCTCGGCGGCCATCCGCCCGGCGGCGCGGATGTCCTGGCGGACGGCGGCGTACCGGGCCTCGGTCAGACCCTCCGGCGGCCGGACCGGCGCGGGGGCCGGGACCTCCGAGCTCGACATCGGCGCGGCCACCGAGGTGGCGACGAGCGCGGTGAGCAGGGCGCGAAACGGGCGGAAAGGCATGTGCCGAACGTATGGACGGCACCCCGTAACCGGCGTCCCACCGGAGAGTGGACCTGCGGTGTAACCCCGGAGTATGACGGGGTCGACCCCTGGATAGGTTGTGCGCGTGGGTCCTTCTTCGGCACAAGTGCACTGTTCGGTCTCGACGTGGCGGCAGCCGTGTCCTCCCGCCGCCTCCGCGGAGCGCACCGCGCTCGTGGCGGAGCTCGCCGGCCGCGTCCTGGACGGCGGTGCCGGGCGGCTGCTCGTCGGCATCGACGGGTTCACCGCCGCGGGCAAGACCAGCTTCGGGCACGAGCTGGCCGCGCGGATCGCCGCGTCGGGCCGGCCCGTGCTCCGCGCCACCCTGGACGACTTCAAGCGGCCCTGGAAGGACCGGCACCTGTACGACCGCGAGTCGGGCGAGGGCTACTACCGCAACGCCTACGACTACGAGTCGGTCGAGCGCCTGCTGCTGGCGCCCGGCCGCTCGCCGGAGGCCACGTCCTGCGCGCTGTGCTCCATCGACCCGCTGACGCAGGTCGACCACTCGGCGACCACGACGCCGCTGGCCCCGGACTCGGTGCTGATCGTGGACGGGGTGTTCGCGTTCCGCTCCGAGATCGACGGCTACTGGGACTTCCGGATCTGGCTGGAGGTGGACGCCGAGCTGTCGGTACGCCGGGGCGCCGCCCGCGACCAGGACTGGGCCGGTTCGGACGCCGAGTCCGTCCACCGCGACCGGTACCTGGTGGCCGAGCGCGTCTATCTGCGCGAGGCGGACCCGATCGGGCGGATGGACGCGATCATCGACAACACCACGTTCGCCGCCCCCCGCCTCCTCAAGCCCTGAGTGCCCTCAGGCCAGCCCGAAGTGCGGCAGGCACGGCTCCAGGCCGTGGATCTCGACCGGGACGGGAGCGGTGAAGCCGGCGCGGTCGAGCCGGAGCTGCTGCTGCTCGGCCCGCCGCCCGCGTATCTCGTGGACCGAGACCCCGTTGGGCCGGTAGCCGAGCTTGCGCGAGACGCCCAGCGAGGCGGGGTTGTCCAGGAAGGCGCTGGAGATCGCCGTCAGGGCACCCAGCCCCGCGAAGGCCAGGTGCAGCACGGCGGCGCGCATCTCCGTGCCCAGCCCCTTGCCCTGGTGGGCGCGGCCCAGCCAGGAGCCCGTGTGCACCTCGCGGGTGACCGCGAACTGGTGCGCCGACAGGTCCTGGGCCCCGATCACCCGCCCCTCGTGGACGACCACGAAGTTGCAGCACCACTGCTCGGCCCGCCACCGCGCGATCACCCCGAGCTGGTAGCGGATGACGTCACCCGGCAGCTGCGCCGCGGGCACGTCGGTCCACGGCACGCCGAACGGCATCCGCTCGGGGTCGTGGACGCCTTCCAGGGCCCGGTCGGCCAGCTCGTCGAGGTCGTCGAGGGTGGGCAGCCGCAGCTCCAGGCGGGGCGTGGTCAGGCGCAGGTCGAGCACGGGCAAGTGGCGCATACCAGTCCATTGTTCCGATGCCCGCCGCCGGTCTCACCTCATTTACCGGCCGCCGGCCTGCGCCAGTAGGTCAGGAAGCGCAGCAACCACTCCACGGGGCCGTACCGGTGCCGCTTGAGCCATCGGCGGCTGTAGAGGACCTGGGCGGCGAAGATGCCGAGCGCGATCAGCACCTCCAGCGGCGGGCTGACCCGGTCCAGCAGCGCCAGCCCGTATCCGGTGAAGATCAGCGCGCAGATCAGCGACTGCGCCAGGTAGTTCGACAGCGCCATCCGGCCGGGCGCGGCCAGTGCCCGCGCCACCCGCGGCGCGTACGGCAGCACCCGCAGGAACGTGGCCGCGTACGCTGCCGCCAGCAGCGGAGCCGTCACCAGGTCCACCGCCTCGCCCCAGAACTTGTGCACCGAGCCGGTCCACGCCGACAGCGTGTAGAAGAACGCGCCCGCCAGCCCGACCGGGAACCCGATCCACTGCAGCCTGCGCAGCGTCCCCGTGTACGCCGCCACGTCGCGCAGCACGCCCAGCTTGCCGACCGCCAGCCCGACCAGGCACGCCGCCAGCACCGCCGGCCCCTGGAAGAACACCCGCGCCACGATGATCAGCGACAGCTTCCTGAGGTGCTCGGAGACGATCTGCCAGAACCCGCCGCCCAGGGCCGAGTTCGACGCGGCGACCTGCGCCGACTCGTCCGCCAACCGGCCGGACATGTCCAGTCCCGCCGAGGCCAGCACCGCCAGCAGCACGAAACCGAGCGCCAGCAGCAGCGTCAGCGCGACGGCCAGCAGCACCGCCGTCCGCGGCCGGATCGCGCGGAAGATCAGCAGGGCCAGCCCCACGGCCGCGTAGGTCGTCAGGATGTCGCCGGGGAACAGCAGCACCGCGTGCGCCAGCCCGAGCAGGAACAACCCCGCCAGCCGGCGCAGGAACATCGGCACGAACGGCCGCCCCTGCCGCCTGGCCGAGTCGACCTGCAGCGTGAAGCTGTAGCCGAACAGGAACGAGAACAGCAGGTAGAACTTGTTCTCCAGGAACAGCGTCACGACCCACCGCACGCCCCAGTCCAGGGACGAGTCGAAGGCGGGCTCCGCCATCCCGGCCATCCGGTAGCCGGAGGCCAGGAAGGCGATGTTCACGACGAGGATGCCCAGCAGCGAGAAACCCCGTAAGGCGTCGACGGAGGCGATTCTCGCTGCCGTGAGTCGTGTGTCCGGCCTGGCGGGATGTGTCTGCTGTGCCCTCATCGGAGGACATCATCCCGCACAAGCTGAGTGTTTCCTGTGAATTCAGTTATTTTGCGCGATATAGATGAACCGCTCGATGATCACCGCCAGCGCCACCACGAAGGCCGGCACCGCCAGGAACAACAGGCGTCTGCGGGCCTTGGGCGCCCGGTTCGGGCCGTTGAGCCGGATGATCTCGTAGCCGAAGAGCGCCACCCAGGTCACCCCCAGCGCCCCGATGCCCACCGGGGTCCAGGGCGAGGTGGGGTCGCCGCGCCCCTTGTACGGGTTCGGCTCCGGGATCTCGGTGCCCCTGACGAACGTCTTCCAGGTGTAGAGCGCCGCGTCCTCGTTGGAGAAGACCCGCTTCAGATCCGGCGACTTGTCCAGCGCCGCACGGAACCTCTCGCCCCAGTCGGCCGGATAACCCTCGTTGAGCTGCAGGTAGCTCACCTGGCCGCGGCTCACCATCAGGTACGAGTTCCGCGGCTGCTCCTTGAGCTTCTGCACCGCCTTGGCGATCTGCGTGGGGTCCTTGAACACCAGCGCCTGCGTGCCGAAGCTGACCCGCTCGACGTCCCGCTCGCCCCACGGCAGCGTCGGGGTGACCTCCGGCCCCTCCTTGGGCACCAGGTAGAGCACCCGGGCGCTGGGCTTGTCGTGGTCGTAGACGTAGTGCAGGGCGGCCACCTCGCCGCTGGTGACCCGCTCGAACTTCTCGTTGCCGTACCTGGCCACCAGGAACGCCATCGCGAACATGACCGCGAAGCACGCCGCGAGCACCAGCGAGACCTTCTTCGTGAGCTCGGGGTTGAACCGCACGTTCCGCTTGCGCAGCGGCACGGTCTCCTCGCGCACGTCCGCGCTGTCGGCGGGCAGGTTGGGGAAGAACGCGTACGCGGCCAGCAGGCACGCCCCGGGCAGCGCGAACATGTAGATCCGCAGCCCGATCTCGCCGCCGTAGCTCTGCAGCCCCAGCGCCAGCACCGGCACGCACAGCAGGATCAGCGCCGAGCGGTCGAACACCCCGCGCCGCAACCGCCGGAACAGCCCGGCCGCCGCGCAGGCCAGGATCACCGCGAGGATGCCCAGGCGAGCCTGCAGCACCATCGCGTGCGCGGGGTCGCTGCCCTCGATCCGGTCGCCGGTGTTGCTGCGCAGGTTCTGCAGGATGTTGCCCAGGCCGCCGAAGATCGTGTCGATCTGGCTGGCCCAGAAGCCCACCGTCATGTAGCTGATCCAGGCCAGCACCATCAGGCCGAGAAAGAACGGCAGCGCCCATGTGAGCGTGGTCCGCCGGAAGATCAGGAACGCCGTCACCACGCCGAGCATCATGAACGGCGTGATCTGGTGCGAGGCCACCGACGCCACGAACAGCGCCACCAGCATCATCAGCATGAGCAGCTTGTCGGCCCGGAACGTCCCGGTGTTGGCCAGCTCGCCCGGCGTCATCGCGTCCAGCTTGCCGAGCAGCTTGCGCAGGCCCTTGGGCGGGACCGGCTTCGTACGCGGCTCCACCCGCCCGAACCATCGCAACAGGATCGCCACGAACGCCAGATAGAGGGCGAAGGTGAATCCCTGGGGCGAGAAGTAGTCCTGCCCGATCCACTGCACCAGCACGAACAGCAGCGCCGCGAACCACCGCGCCCGCGTGGTGGCCACCACCTGGCGCAGGATCAGCACGAAGGGGAGCAGGTAGAGCAGGTTCGACAGGAGCGGCGTCCACTGCAGGATCGTCGTCATGTCGGTGATGCCGGCGGCCTTGGTCACGAACGCGAACAACGCGAAGAAGCCCGGCCAGCCCATGCGGGCGTCGATGTTGATCGCCGTCTCGCCGGTCCTGCCGATGAACTCCACGAAACCGGCATGGATGTACGCGGTCGGGAACCGCGGCTCCTCGGCCACCAGCGCACCCGCGCCGTGCAGGGCGAAGGTGATCGCGGCGATCTGGAACAGCAGCAGGAACTTGCGGTCGGTGCTCTGGGTGACCGTGATGAAGAACGACACGATCATGATCAGGATGGCGATGAACGCGGTGGCCGGGAGCGCCGAGATCAGCCCGAGGCCGTCGATCTCGGCCGGATCCACGCCGCGCAGGGGGCCCGGGGGGACCTTGAGGGCGAGGATGTACATGACCAGGCCCTCGAGGACCAGCAGCACGGGCAGCCATGTGGGCGCGCTGGAGACCAGCTGCCCCACCCGAGCACCCAGGCCACGCGGCTTCCCCGCCGCCTTCTGCGGCTGAGGCCGCGCCCCGGGTTGCGGCCCGCCGGGTGCCCGCAACGGCACCCCGACCCCTTGGGCCGGCGCAGGCGGCGGCTGCACAAGGCTCCCCAGCCCCCGCGCCCCTCCCGAAGCCCCACCCCCGGCCCCTCCAGCAGCCGTCCCGCCACCGCCAGGACCTCCACCGGCGGGACCTCCAGCGGCAGGACCTCCGGCCGCGGGGCTTCCGGTGGTGGGCCTTCCGGCGGCCGTCCCTGGGGTCGCGGACCCACCAGTGGCGGGCCTTGCGGTGCCTGACGTCCCCTTGGTCGGTGCTCCAGCACCGTGCGTCTCCATGGGCTGCGTTCCCGCGCCCGCCCCAACGGCGGGCGTCCGCTCCGAAGCCGCCCCGCCAGCGCCCGGCCGGCCAGCCGATGCCCCGGTGTCCGCCGCACCCTTGGACGACCCGCCCGCGGGCGCCGGTCCTCCGGCGGCCGGCGCTTCGGTGCCCGTGGCCCCTGCCGATCCCGCACCGCGAGAAGGTGCTCCCGTCGACGCCGCACCGCCGGACGGCCCGCCGCCTGGCCGCCCTCCGGCCGGTGCCGTACCGCTGGACGGCCCGC
Organism: Nonomuraea sp. KM90; assembly: GCF_052246675.1. Classification (NCBI taxonomy): domain Bacteria; kingdom Bacillati; phylum Actinomycetota; class Actinomycetes; order Streptosporangiales; family Streptosporangiaceae; genus Nonomuraea; species Nonomuraea sp. KM90. Next base: position 303,477 of record NZ_JBQQCB010000002.1, read on the forward strand.
CGGCGGGCTGCCCGCCTGCCGGTCGCTCGCCCGCGGGTGGCGCGCCGGTGGAGGCCGAGCCGGATGGCGCGGCCGAAGTCATGGGCTGGGTCCCCGAAACGGGGGAAGCGCCGCGAGACGACGCCGCGTCGGACGACCCCTTCGCGGGCTGTCCGGCTGTGGACGGCTTCGTGGCGGGCCCAGGTCCCTTGGCGGGCACAGATCCCTTGGCGGGCACAGACCCCTTGGCGGGTGCGTCGGCGGGGGATGCCGCGCTCACCGCCCCGGCCGCCGCCGCTCCCGTCGGGGAAGCGTCACCCGACGAGCCCGTCGCCGAAGGCGCGCCAGACGTGCCCGTGCCGGACGTCCCGGCAGCCGGCCCGGACGTCGCACCAGACCTCGCATCCGGCTTCGCACCGGTGGCACCCGGCTTCGCACCGGCCGCCGCCCCCGGCCGCGCCTCACCGGCGGGCCGCGCCTCACCGGCGGGCTGAGGGCCGACGGCGGGCTGAGAGCGCGGGCCATCGCTCGGCTGGGGGCCCCCGGCGGGCTGAGGGCGGGGGCCCGGGCCCGGCTGGGGGCCACTGGCAGGCTGGGGGCCACTGGCGGGCTGGGAGCGCAGGCCGGGGTTGGTGGGAGCCGTCTCCGGGGCGGCCGAGGCTTCCTCGTCCCGCTGGACGGGGGTGGACACCGTCCCGGCGGACGCGGCGTCCGCCTCCTCCACCGTGGGCGGGTGCCCGATGTGTACGGGGAGCCGGAACGCGGTGGTCGTGTCCGCGTTCGGCTCAGCACCCTCGTCGGGGGCACCCTCCTCGGCGGCGCTCTTCGCGGAGTCCTCAGCCGAGCCGGAACCCTCGCCCGAGGGCGGGGTCTCGAACGTCAGCTTCGGGATGACTCCCGTAGCTTCCGGATCGAAGGGCACGTCTGACTCCTCCTTGTCCCCACGCACGTCCGAGGAGCCGGTGATCCCCGTTGTCATGCCATCGCCGTCCCGTTGCCTCACGTTGACCATCATGCGGCCCCGGACGACCCCTGGGTGACAGCCGACCTACCAGTTTCGCCGGTTCTGAGAATTTTACGTAGATTTCCAAAGATCAAAATTGCGACGAGCACCTCGCTGAGCAGCAGCCCGTACCCGACGGCGTTCACCCCGAAGCGAGGGAACAGTGCCACCGTGGACACCAGCACCAGCACCGCCAGGCCGATCTGCACGATCGCCAGCAGCCGCGCCTGGCTCTGCGCCCGCAGCGCGCTCAGATAGACCTCGATCAGCACCCGGGGCAGCACCGCCAGCGACATCAGCCGCAGCAGCATCGTGCCCTCCTCGGCGAACTCGGACCCGAAGATGCGCAGGATCAGCGGCGCCCCGAGGAAGACCACCACGATGATCGGAGTGACGATCATGAACGCCCGCCGCAGCGCCCGCCGGCAGTTGTGGGCCAGGCTGCCCCGGTCGAAGGAGCCCTCGACGGTCAGCGACACCGCCATGTTCATCGCCAGCAGCTCGATCATGCTGGCCAGCGTGTGGGCCATCGAGAAGCGCCCGAACGTGGCCTCGCCCACCTGCGTGGCGATCACCACGGGCACCAGGTAGACGATCGCCAGGATCGACAGCGTGCCCGGGAAGTCGCCGGCCAGGAAGCGGCCGATCTCGCGCAGCCGGGGCGGCTCCTGCACCGGGGCGGCGTGCTTGAGGTGCCGGGGCACGACGACGCCGAAGATCAGCCAGTTGACCGGGATCAGCGCGAGCGCGGTCGGGATCACCCACGAGACGAAGACACCGCCCGTGGGCAGCGCGCCCGCCAGGGCGACCAGCAGGCCCATCTTGACCAGGCCGAAGATCAGGTTGTTCAGCGGCACGAACGTGGCCCGCCGCAGCCCGGTCAGCACCACGTCCTGCAGCGTGAACACGGCCCACACCACCACGGACGCCAGGAAGAACAGCCCGGGCCCGAACCCGGCCAGCACCGAGTACGTCTTCCCCCACATGGGCAGCGTCAGCAGGAAGCCGAGCGCCGCGACCCCGCCCGTGGCGGCGGCCAGGCCGTACCCGCGCAGGATGAGCTCAGGCGTGCGGCGGCCGGCCACCGGCAGGAACCGGGCCAGCGCGCCCACGAACCCCAGCGCCGTCAGCGACGCGAACAGCCGCATCGCCGTGATGACCGCCTGCCCCCGGCCGAACTCCTCGGGCGAGTAGTAGTGGGCGGCCAGCAACCAGTAGCCCATGCCGAGCACACCGGTGATCACGGTGTTCGACATGAGCGCGTAGCCCTGGCGGAACAGCGGGTTACGCAGGTCGCGTAGGACTTTCCCCCAGACGCTAGACATTTCCGCGCACCCGCTGCAGCCCGTACCTCGTCCTGCGCACGACCGCGTACCCCTTGGTGAGGATGCGCTCGCGCAGGTAGATGAGAGGTACGGCGTTGCCTTCGACGGCGCGCTTGAACATGTTGATGGTCGTGCCCTTGCCGACCGTCAACCGGGGGATGGCGAGCATGTCGTGCCGGTCCGCGGCGATCGTGTTGCTGACGGCACAAGCCGCGAAATATCCGGCCTTGCGTACTTCGTGGCGTACGCGGGCGCTGGAGTAACCGTAGGGGTAGGCCATGGTGGCGACCGGCGCGCCGATCTTCTCCTCCAGCAGGCCCTTGTTCCTGCGCAGCTCCTGCCGCAGCTCCTCGGTGCGGAGCTGGTCGAGCTGGGGGTGGCTGTGGCTGTGGCCGCCGATCTCGATGCCGGTCTGGGCGGCCTCGCGGGCCTGGCCCCAGGACAGCATGCCGTCCAGCGGCCGGCCCGCGGCGTCCTTGCCGGCGTCGGAGACCCAGCCGCTGGTCAGGAAGACCGTGGCCGGGAAGTTGTAGCGCTCGAGCAGGGGCAGCGCGTGGCTGTGGAAGTCGGCGTAGCCGTCGTCGAACGTCACCACGATCGGCTTGGCCGGCACCGAGCGCCCGTTGTTCTTGTTGAGCGAGGCCACCAGGTCGCCGAGCGTGAGCGGGGTGAAGCCGCTCTCCGACAGGTACGCGAGCTGCTCGGCCAGGTCGGAGGGCCGCACCGCGTGCGGGCGCGTCTCGTCGTTGGGGTTGTCGGTGACCGAGTGGTACATCAGGATCGGTACGCGAATCATGATCGTGCCACCTTCAGCCGTACGGAACCGACGACGTAACCCCAGGTCGTCCAGGCCAGCCCGATCACGATCGCGGCCGCCCTGCCGAGCCCGCCCACGTCACCCCTCAGGGCCTCCCCGACGCCGCGCAGCGCGCCGAGCGGCAGCGTCTTCATCGCGTGCGCCCGCTCGCTGGACAGCCCGTCCTGCGTGCCGACCTCGCGCGTCACCAGGGCCTTCGACAGGCCCTCGGCGTAGCACCTGGACCTGAAGTAGGCGAACCGCTCGCGCTGCCTGGACACCTTGTGCCCGATCACCGCGCGCGGCTCGAACAGCATGACCGAGCCCGGCCTGCGCTGGCTCAGCCTGATGCAGAACTCGGTCTCCTCGCACCCGAGCGGGCGCGACTTGCGCCCCTGGACACTGCGCCCGATGCCGCTGTGGAAGCCGCCCACCTCGGACACGGCGTCCCGCAGGAAGGCGGCGTTGCCGCCCATCACGTTGCGGATCGGCGCCCTGACCGCGGGCATGCCGCGGTAGGTGCAGCCGACCGTCCAGTCGAACTCGTACGGGAACCACCGCGGCCGCTTCGCCGACGCCCACAGGGGGTCGGTACGGCCGCCCACGCCCACCACGCCGGGTTCCTGGAAGCCCTCCTCCAAAGCCTCCAGCCACCCCGCGTCGGCGACCGCGTCGTCGTCGAGGAACGCGACGATCTCACCGTTGGCCGTGGCCACACCGGTGTTCTTGCCGCCGGACAACCCTTGCTCGTGCGTGTTCTCCACCACGATGGCCTGCGGGTACTCGTGCTTGAGCTTGAGATGCAGGTCGGGGTTGTGGTCGACCACCAGGATCAGCTCGTGTGCCGGGCGCGTCTGGTTCTCGACCGACTCGACAGCCTGCCTGATGTCCTCCCACCGTTCCTCGGTGTAGACGCAGATGACAACAGACGTGTTCACAACGTTCCTTCTTAAGCGACGCCTCGGTCAGCGGCAGGAGTGGCAGCGGGCTCAGGCTGAGGCTGAGTGGGCTGGCGACGCCACTCCTTCAGGATGGTCTTGAGCACGCGGAAGCCATCTCGTACGACGTGAAGATTGCTCTCGCCGTGGATGCGGTTGCGCTCGTGGCTCGGCACCTCGTGCACCTTCAACCCGGCCTTGGCGGCGCGCACGTTCATCAGCGTCTCCACCTCGAAGCCGTCGCAGTCGAGGTCGAGCACGTCCAGGTGGCGCGCCCAGAAGGCGTTGTAGCCGTAGCACAGGTCGGTGTACTGGGTGCGGTACATCACGTTGACGATGCCGGTCAGGACCTTGTTGCCAAGACGCCGGTTGATCGTCAGGTCGTCACTGCCGCCGCCGGCGGCGTAGCGCGAGCCCTTGACGAAGTCGGCGCCGGTCACCAGCGCGCCCACGAAGTTGATGATCTCGCGGCCGTCGGTCGACCCGTCGGCGTCGATCATCACGATGATGTCACTGGTGCACGCGGCGAAGCCGGCGGCAAGGGCGTCACCCTTGCCCTTGCCGGTCTGCATCACCACTTTCACGTTCGGCCGCAGCCGCTTGGCCACGGCGACCGTGTCGTCGACGGAGTTGCCGTCCACGAGCACGATCTCATCGACCCACTGCGGGATGGTGGCGAAGACGTGCGGCAGGTTCTCCGCCTCGTTCATCGCCGGCACGACCACGCTGACCGTCGGTGAGATGGCCAGGTGCGGGGTCACCGGGGTGAAGCTCGAGGGCGGCGGCATCGAGCGGAGAGGCGAGGAGTGGACCTTGCCGTTGTGCTTGGTTATCTCGGGACTCATGGCGAGGAAAATCCTTCCGGGACCCCGCGCTGCGAACCGGACGGGACCACCCCCGGGTGCTGCGGGAATGGCGAAACCGGCGAACGGTGCATCGAAGGGTCCTTGGAGAGTGAGGGTTGGTGCTGCTGCCGGGGGGTATTCGGGGGCGCTCAGCGCGCTCCCGTCGGTTCCTGGGTTACTGCGTTGGGTGACTCCTGCTGTTGCATCGAGGTGCGCACCCGACCGAAGCCCTTCAGGACACGGTCGGCCGCTCTATAAAGAGACGGCCGATCCATGACAATTGTTCGGGCTTTGTTGAAAGGAGTTCGGCCCATCCAGTGAACCGCCGCCGTGGGGGACGGTCGCGAGATACGGCCTTCGGCGACGTACAGGACCCCGCTCTTGAGCCAGTCCTTGTACTCCTTGCCGCCCTTGCCCATGTCCACCATGTGCAGGCCCGCGTTCGCGGCGGCCTCGGCCATCTGGAGGTGGTGGACGATGCCCGGCGAGTAGCGGCCGAACTCGGTGTCGTAGGCGGGGAACCACCCTACAAGCGTGGTCGCCGTACGGAGGCCGAAATGCCCAGCGACCGGTACGTCCCCGGCATAAAGCATGGTCAGGACACCCGCGAAGTCCGATGAGTTCTCGGCATGCATCATGTCCGTCAGTTCGACGATCCACGGCTGCGCGAACCTGTCCACCCGGCCGGTCCTGCGGTACTGGTCCGACTTCCAGGCCAGCAGGGTGCGCAGGACCTCGGGGTCGGGCGAGGACCACTCGAGGCGCAGCTCGCCGTGCTCGCGGCCGAGCTTGCGCTCCTTGTAGCGGACGGTCTTGAGGTTCTTCGGCGAGTTGGCCTTGACCTGCTCGATCCACGCCTCGAAGCCGGCGGTGAAGTCCATGACCGGCGCGGGCCGGACGTCGGCCTCGTACGGGGCGAACGTCGGCTGCCCCGCGACCAGGTGATCGAAGTCGAACACGCTGAGCTTGCACGCGCGCAGCAGGGCCTTGGCGTCGAGCTTCAGGTCCGGAACTGAGATCAAACCGTGACACGTAGTGAGGAAGCCGCCGAGCGGTTTGCCGATGCCGAAGCTGTGCCGCTCGTACGGGAAGAATCCCGCGATGCCGCCCCCGTCGGAGATGACCGCCACCCTCACGTAGTCACGCAAGCGGTCCATCGCCACCGCGAACTCGACCGACAGGAACGGGTTGTCCAGACTGCGGTCAGCCTTCTGCAGCTCCCGCCATCGTGCCCGCTCGGAGTCCCCGAGCTCTCGTGGCCGAACTACCTGGATGTTCACCTTGCCCTGGCCCCCTGTTCGGTCTGCATGCTCTTCCCCCGGTACAAGACCCGAAGCACGTACATGAACCCGCCGAGCACGGCGACAGTCGCGACACCGGCTCGTGGCGACCACGCGTTGAAGAGCAACATGGCCTCGGCGAGGAGCACGTTGAGCACGAGACTTGCCGCAGCTCCTACGGATAGGGCGGCCAGGGGGTCACGATCACGCAACAGTCCCACCACCGCCGCCCCTGGAACGACGAGAAGGAACAAGGAGATCAAGAACGGGCGCAGCGGTGTCTCGATATCGAACAGCGCGACGACCGCCCCTGCGATGCAGGCGAGCGCGACCAGCCAGGCCAGCGCTCTGCGGTGCTGCTTCAGCATCTCCTTCTTCTCTCCTGCTCTTCCTGGTTAAAGCACGGTTGATCCAGTTCATGGGACCAATCCGTGCCTGGACACGTCAATGCCGACGCTTGGCGACGCGCTCCGGTTTACCGGCAGGCGGAGTTTTCTCGTGTGACTTTCAACACACGGTCAAGTAAACGCCAACCCCGAACGGTCCCCAAGCACACCAGAATGCCCTATGTAGCCGGGGATCTACGAGTCAGGGTCCGATTTATCCCTGTTTGTCGTCTAATTCTGTGGATCTATTGCGAGTTGACGTGATCTTGGCCACTTCACTCGGCCGCGGGCTCTTCCTCGGACGAGGTCGCGACCCCGGAGCTCGGCGTCTGGGTCGGCTCCTCGGTGGCCGGCGGTTCGTCGGTCGGCGAATCGGGGATCCGGGGGCCGTCACCCTGCCAGGACAGCGAGCAGGTCGCGGTGCCGCCGTTCGAGGTGAAGGAGACGCGGCCGCTGCCGGAGTCGTTCGGCTCGACGACCGTCACCCAGATCGACACGGAGCCGCCGGCCTTGACCGACCCGCTCGCCGGGAACACGTCCAGCCCCTGCGAGGCCGTCGCCACCCAGGAGACCGCGGCGTTGCGGGCGCTGAGCCCGATCTTCGCCACGCCGCTGATCGACTGCGGGCACGAGGCGCCGAGCCGGGCACCGGGGGCGGGCCTGCGCCCCGGCGTCGGGCGGGTGGCAGCACGGGTGGCGGGCCGGGTGCTCGGCCGCGAGGCGGTCGGCGGCTGGCTCGGCGTGGTCCTGGCCGAGGGCGTGCGGCTCGGCGTCGGCGCCGGGGAGGGGGTGAGCTCGTCCTCCTCGATCACCGGCTCCGGGGTGGGGTCCTCCTCCACCGGGAGCGTGGGGGAGGGGGCCGGCCGCAGCGTGGTGGTGTCGGAGGCGCCCTGGCCGTTGATCACCACCATGGCGCCCGTCGCGGCCAGCAGGCACACGCCCGCCAGCATGAGCGGCGCCAGCCGGCGCGGCCGGCGCCGGCGCGAGCGGCCGTGCTCGACGGCCACGGGGAACCCCGTCCGGTCGAAGCTGTCCCCGCGATCGGTGATCAGCACGCGGGTCTGGTCCAGCTCGGGGTTGACGCAGGTGTCGATCACCCGGCGGCGCAGCGAGATCGCCGGGTACGCCACCGGCACCATGTCGAGCAGCCGCCCCGCCGAGACCTGCCGGTGCCGCCCCTCGGTGCACACCTCGCACCCGCTGATGTGCCCGGACAGCCGCCGCCGCAGCAGCGGGGTGAGCGGCCCCTCCCAGGAGTCCACCATCGCCGACAGGTCCGGGCAGTGCGCCCGGCCGGTCCTGGCCAGCACCACGGCCGCGGCGGCGTTCTCCAGCTGGTCACGGGCACGGCCGAGCCGGGCCGCCGACTGCCGGGAGGTCAGCCCGAGCACCGCCCCGACCTCCGACGGGGTCAGGCCGTGGCGCAGCGACAGCTCCAGCACCTCGCGCTCGCCCCTGCTCAGCTCGCCCAGCGTCTCGTGCACCAGGTCGGCCAGTTCGGGGTCGTCGTGTCCGTCGACCTCGGGCAGCGGCAGGCCCCCGGCGGGGGTGCCGGGGCGGCGCGCCAGCCGGGCGCGTACCTGGAACCGGGTCAGCGCGTACAGCCAGGCCCGCAGCCTGGCCGGCTCCCTGAGCCGCTCGACGCACCCCTGCGCGGTGACCAGCGCGTCGTGCACGGCGTCCGCGGCCAGGTCTCCCTCCTCGGCCAGGGAGACCGCGTAGTCGTACAGCCGCTCGGCGTAGGAGTCGTAGAGCTTGGCGGGAGCATCGGTGTCCGCGCGCAGCAGAGCCTCAACCAGCTCCTGATCCCCGGCGCGATCGATGGTCGGCCATCCAGGCACGGATTCCCTCCCGCAGGTTGGACGGGCACTCAAGCCCCACGCGGAGAGGACGCGGCCTCGATCGGCCAGGTTCGCCCCCCATGCCCAACAGGCATGGGGAGCGCGGGATCACCCGTCGCAGTTGGGTGTGCAGAGGCGGCGTTCCATGCCCTGCAGGAAGAAGTCGCGGACCTGCAGGACGTTCTCGGCGATGTACGCCTCGCCGCCCGTGGCCTTGGCCAGCGTCTCCATCTGCTGCTTGCCCTTCTTGGCGTCCGGGCCGAAGGCGATGAGCAGGATGCTGATGGGCCGCTTCGGGTTGTAGGTCTTCTTGAGGTACTGGACGATCTCGGCGTTGCCGACGCCGCCGTCCGGATCGTCGTTGCCCGCGCCGTCGGTGAGGATCAGCAGCGTGTTGACCTTGTCCTGCTGGTAGGTCTTGGTGAGCTGCCCGTACGCCGCCTTGATCGTGTCGTTCAGCCCGGTGTCGCCGGTGGACCTGGCCCGGAGCTGGGCGAACGTCCTGACCAGCACCTCCTTGCGCAGCGCGCCGTCGAGCGACTCGGCGAGCGGCCCGACGGAGACGAGCTCCTTCCAGTCCTTGCCCTGGCCGTCCAGATGCGTGGAGAACGACCACAGGCCCATCTCGGACCCGGCGGGGAAGAGCCCGAGGCCCTCGGTGGCGATCTTGTTGATGGCCTGCATGCGGGTCATGTTCGTGCCGGGCACGGGCAGCGCCATCGTCCCCGAGACGTCGAGCAGGGTGAGCAGGCGGGTGCCGAGGTTCAGCCGGGTCCAGGTCTGCACCATCCGCGTCACGGTCGCGCCGTCCGGCGGGTCCAGCGCCGCCGGGGTCTCGGGGGTGAAGCCCTTGGCCTCCGAGAGGGCGTCACCGGCCTTGCCGTCCGTGCTGCGGAAGCCGGCGTCCCGCAGGGTCTTCTTGGCCGACTCGGTGGCGAGGTCCTGCTTGAAGTCCGCCGCCGCCTTCAGCACCTGGGGGTCCTTGGCCAGGATCGTGACGGGGTAGTCCAGGCTGAGCGTGCCCTCCTTGGGATAGAGGGCGACGATCGGGGACTCCGGCTTCTTCGTGTTGTGCGCGTAGATGGCCTGCTCGGAGGTGACGCCGACCGGCACCTTGCTGCCGGACTTGACGGTGAGGCTGGCCAGCAGCGCCGTCGAGTCGGACGCGAGCTGGCCCGACAGTTCCTTCAGCGCGCCCACGAGCGCCTTGTCCTGGCCCGCCTCCTTGGCCGTGCCGGCCGCGGCCAGCAGCGCCGCCAGGCCGGCCGAGTTCTTCTGCGGGTCGAGGGCGAGCACGCGGACCTTCCGGCCGGGGCCGTCCACGTTGGCCACGTTCGCCGCGGCGATCATGGCGGCCCAGCTCGGCTGCAGCGTCCCGGACAGCTTCGACGCGGCCGACTTGGCCGCCGCCAGCACCACGGGGGAGTTCGCGATCGAGCCCTCCACCTGCGGGAGCGCTTCGCCCGCCGGGGTCTGGCGCATGCTCTCCATGAGCAGGCTGGAGTCGGCCACCCAGAAGTCGGCGCTCACCTTGCCCGCCGCCAGCGCGTTCGCGGTCCTGGCCGCCGCCTCCTTGGCCACCGTCACCTCGACGCACTTGCTGTCGATCGAGTGCATGGCCTTGTTGTAATTACCGGCGATCTTGTTGAGCGCGGGCTGGATGTCGGGGGTGGCGACCACGCGCAGCGGCAGCTTGCCGCCCGAGCAGTCGTGGTCGCGGTTGAAGATGACGAACGCGGCCACACCGAGGAGCACGGCCAGGGCAACGGCCCCGGCCAGCGGTACGAGCACTCTGCCGCGACCGCCCCTGGACCGCCTGCGCGGTGGGGGTTCGTTCGCTCTGTATCCGCCGTCGAGCTCGTCTGTGCGGTGTCGCCCCACGATGTCCTCTTAGGTGTGCTTGAGACCTTCCGGAGACCCTAGCGGGAGATGCTCCGCAATACTCCGGGAACGATACTCGGTGCGGTCAGTGTGGCAAAACAGCCCTTTTGATGCGGCGATTACCCACTGTGGCGGTCAATGGCAACATGCGTGACCGTGCCAGGCGCGCTTTCCCTCGCGTACAGCCACCATAGCGAGTGCCACCGCCACCGCCGGATCCACCCACCACCATCCCATGGTGTTGAGCCACAAACCGGCCAGCACACCGGCCGCCATGGCCCCGCAGAGCAGGTTCTGCGTGCCCTCGCCGGAGGTCGCCGCCGACGCCAGCCGCGCCCCCAGCCGGCGCTTGGCCGCGCCCAGAATCGGCATGCTGACCAGGCTGAACGCCGTCACCACGATCCCCAGCACGCTGGGCTCCGCCCGATGCCCCGCGTCCAGGTCGTGTGCCACGTGGATGACGAGATAGGGGGCCAGCAGCCAGAAGCTCACCGCCACCGCCCGCCGCGCGGTGCTCTCGGCGCTGGCGGACAACGTGCGGGCGCCGGTGAACCGCCACACCACGATCAGGCTGGCCGCCGCCTCCACGATCGCGGACAGGCCCCATCCGATGAGCGCGACCGAATGCGCGGCCAGGCCCGCGGCCAGGCCGAGCGTGCTTTCCACGCCCAGCCAGACCAGCGTGGCCACGGAGAGCGAACGAGCGGCGCGCGCGGCACGCAGCCATTCGGCTGACGCGGCCGGATGCTCCTGAATCCGCTGATCAGGCACCATGAACCCCCGAACCCCCGGCTATCCGGCCGTCGACAGCGATACGTACCGTACCCACTACGGATCGTGACCGCGAATGGCGACGGCAAAGGAGTGTCAAGCTTCGGCCGCATAATGATCCTTGATCGACCAGGGGGAGTCGTCGTGCCGTTCACGCCCAGCCATATCGCCGCCGTGCTGCCGCTCGTCTCGTCGCAGCGGGTACGACGCTTCGTCGACCCATGGGCGCTGGCGCTGGGCGCCATGGTGCCGGACCTGCCGATCTTCCTGCCGTTCCTGCCCGACTACACCAACTGGCACTCCTGGCTGGGCGTCGTGACGATCGACCCGCTCGCGGTCCTGATCCTGCTGCCCCTCTTCCACGCCGTCCTGCGCGACCCGCTGATCGCGCTGCTCCCGCCCCCGCTGGCGGGCCGCGCCGCCCGCCTCGTCCCCGACCGGCTGCGATTCCTGCCCATGGCCGCCGGAGCCGTGATCGGCGCCGCCACCCACGTGACGTGGGACTCCTTCACCCACTCCACGGGACCCGCGGAATGGGGTCCCTGGTTGTCCGTCTCCGTCTTCGGGGTGATCCGTCTCTTCCGCCTGCTGCAGTACACCTCGTCCGCGATCGGGCTGGCCGTGGTCGTGTGGTGGGGGTGGCGTGGGCTGTCCAGGATGGCGGCGGCGCCCGTACCGGAGCGGTTGCGCACCTCGCCCCGCGCCCGCCTGGCCGTCATCGCGGTTGCTGCCGCCGGCATCCTGGCCGGCGCCCTCCTGTGGCCCCTCGTGGACGAGCCGAACCCGAAGTTCGGCATCGCCAGCGTGATCACCAAGACGGGCGCGGGCACGGTGATCGGCCTGTGCCTGGTCCTGGCCTGCTACTCGGTGGTCTGGCAGGTCAGGCGGCGCATGGCAGTATCGGAACGTGCTTGAGTACGTAACCGGTCCCGACGACCCGCGCCTTTCCGACTACACCCGGCTCAGGGACGTGGAGCTGCGCAAGAGCCTCGAGGCCGAGCGCGGCCTGTTCCTGGCGGAGGGGGAGAAGGTGATCAGGCGGGCCGTCGGCGTCGGCTACCCGATCCGCTCGGTCCTGACCACCCCGCGCTGGCTGGCCTCCCTGGAGGACGTCCTCGGCGGCGCGACGGTCTACGTGGTCAGCGACGAGGTCATGACCGGCATCGCGGGCTTCCAGGTGCATCGCGGGGCGCTGGCCTCGATGGAACGCCTGCCGCTGCCCGCCGTGGAGACCCTGCTGAAGGGCGGCGCCCGGCGCCTCCTGGTCCTGGAGGATCTCGTCGACCACTCCAACGTCGGGGCGATCTTCAGGTCGGCCGCCGCGCTCGGGGTGGACGGCGTCGTCCTGTCGCCCCGCTGCGCCGACCCGCTCTACCGCAGGGCGGTGAAGGTCTCGATGGGGGCGGTGTTCTCGATCCCGTACGCGCGCATGGACGACTGGTTCGAGGGGCTGTCGCAGCTGCGGTCGGCGGGCTTCCAGACGCTGGCCCTGACCCCCGACCAGGCGGCCACCCCCATGGACGAGGTCGAGTTCGCGGAGCGGGTGGCGTTGCTGCTCGGCGCCGAGGGGGACGGGCTGTCGTCCCGCTGGCTGGAGGAGGCCGATCTGACGGTGTGCATCCCGATGAGCGCCAAGGCGATGACGGCCGGGGTCGACTCCCTGAACGTGGTGGCGGCCGCGGCGATCGCCTGCCATGGCCTGATGCGGGAGGCGGCCTCGTAGCCGGCCGGGCCGGGAAGGGCGCCGTGGGAGTTTAAGAGCGTGCCACGGGGCAACGGGCAGACACCACGTCATCGTAAGGAGATGGGATGCAGCCCGTAGAGAAAGCCGCATCGCTGGGGATGAGCCTGCTGAGCGGCGCATTGGCGGCAGCGCTCTTCAAGCGGGTGTGGAAGCTGGCCTCCGGCCAGGACGACGCCCCCGACGCCGACGACCTGGAGCGGGGCTGGACCGAGGTCCTCGTCGCCGCAGCCGTGCAGGGCGCGGTCTTCGGCCTGGTCAAGGCCGCCGTGCACCGCACGGGCGCCCAGACCTTCCAGCGCAGGGGCCGAAGATAGGCCTGGTACGCCTGTGGGGCCGCTCTTCGGTGCGGGCAAACCGTCCCACGTCGGCAACCTGGCCGCCTTCACGGCGGAGACGTTCGGCGGTCCCGACACCTTCTCCACGGAGATGGGCGGGTTCCCGCTGCTCATCGACGCCCACCGGGGCTTGAAGATCAACGAGGAGCAGCGCCTGCGGTTCGTCGAGCTGTACATGGCGGCCGCCGACCTGGCGGGGCTGCCCGGCGACGAGCCGTTCCGGGCGGCCCTGCGCTCGCACGTGGAGTTCGGCACGCAAGTGGCGATGCAGAACTCCCACGCCGAGACCGACGACCAGCTCCACCCCCTGCGGGAGGTGCCCCGCTGGGGGTGGGAGTAGGGGTCAGGGCCGGTCGTCGGTGAGCCAGTCGGGATAGCGGTCGATGTCGTGCGTGACAGGCTCGCTGTCGATGGGCGTCTCCTCGCCGGTCTCCCTGATGTGCCGCTCCAGGGTGCACACCTGCCGCTCCGTCGTGATGAGCGTGAGCTGCCAGGCGGTGTCGTCGCGGTGGGGCGCCGGGTGGGGGACTTCGGCGATGTCGATCGACGTGGCGAGACCCGCGAGGAGGATGCCGTGCGCGAGCCCGGCCGCCCTCTCACGGCTCTCGATCGTCGTGCGGACCTCGAAGAATTCCGCCATGACGTTGTCCTTAGTGGAGGGGTTTCGGCCTCACCCTACCTGCGGAAACGAAGGAGGGGCCGGAATTCGCCGGGATTTCACCGAGCGCTCGCGGCGCAGCCCGCGTCAGGGGCGGTCAGGCCGTAGCGGCGGTGCGGCAGTGGAGGCGCGAACGACCAGCTCGTACGGGAAGAGCAGCCGCTCGGGCCCGGCCGCGCCCCCCGACAGGAGCAGCCGACCCGCCGCCGCTCCCATCTCCTGCTTGGCCTGCCGGATCGTGGTGAGCCCCGCCTCCTCGGCCGCGCTGTCGGAGAAGCCCATCACCGACAGCTCCCCGGGCACCGCCAGCCCCAGGTCGGCGGCGGCGTCGAGGACGCCGAGCGCCAGCACGTCGGTGTTGGTCAGGATCGCGGTCGGCCGCGGCTGCCGGCCCAGCAGCGCGTGCCCGGCCCGCCGCCCGGCCTCGCGCGAGTTGCGCGCCACCTCGTAGAACGGCACCCCGGCCCAGTCGATGCCGGCCTCCTCGCAGGCCAGCTGGTAGCCGCCGCGCCGCCGCCGCATGGCCTCGAACACCGCGCCCTCCTGCCGCGCCGGGTCGGCCCAGCCGGTGTGGCCGTCGTCGTGCAGCCCGACCATGGCCACGCCGATCCGCCGGTGCCCCAGCTCCAGCACGTGCCGCGCCGCCGTGGCCGCGGCCGCCGGCTCGTCGATCCCGAGGAACGGGTGCCCCGGCACGTACGGCTCGTCCACCACCACGACCGGCAGCTTCCTGCCGAGCACCTCCGCCAGGGCCGGATGCCCGTCCGGCAGCGACATCACGCAGAACGCGTCGACCACGGCGTCCCTGACGGTGTCGCTGCGCCGGTCGCCGTGCGGCAGCGGCAGGATCAGCAGCCCCACGCCGGCGTCCTCGGCCGCGGTGGCCAGCCCCTGGAAGAACCCGATCGCGTACGGGTCGGCGAACGCGTAGGCCAGCGTCTCGCTGAACAGCAGCCCGAGCGCCCCCGCCCGGCCGAGCCGCAGCGAGCGCGCGGTCGGGTTGGGCCCCGCGTAGCCGAGCTCGTCGGCCACCTCCAGGATCCGCCGCCGCAGCCCGTCGCTGAGCTGGTCGGGGCGGGAGAAGGCGTAGGACACGGTGGCCCGGGACACGCCGAGGCGGTCGGCGATCGTCTGGAGCGTGACCTTGGCCATCGTCCAACCGTATCGAACGCCTTGACCCGATGTTCTTAATCAATTAAGTTCTTAATTGATTAAGGAGGAGTCATGGACGCCCTGCAAGTCCTCGCCCACCAGACGGCGATGGGATACCGCGAGTCCCTGGAAGAGGCCCTGCCGGGTGCGCCGCGGCGCGCGCACCGGCCGGCGGCCAGGGTGCGGGTGCGGCTGGCGCACTCGCTCAGGTGGACGGCCGACCGGCTGGATCCGGCCTGCCGGCCCGTCTGATGATGCAGAATGTGACCGACCGATTACCGAGGTGACCAGCGCAAGGCTGGAGGGGGCACCATGAACCTGGCCTGGATCGTCGCAGCCGCCGCCGTGGCGGGGCCCCTGGGGCCCCTGGGCCCGGCTCCGGCCCGGACCGCCGCGCTGACCTGCGCCGTCTCCACCCCCTCCAGCCGGCCGCTGACCTTCACGCCCGGGGTCGGGCTGACGCCGCGGCACGTGGCGGCGCGCGGCAACCTGGAGCTCACCGGGTGCACCTCGCCCGACGGCTCGGCCACGTTCCTGAGCTCGGGCTGGGTCAGCGTGCGGGCCACCGCGCAGGCCTCCTGTGCCAGTGCCCGCCGGGTCCGGGGCAGCGCCGTCATCACCTGGTTCGGCCTGGCCGGCCGCCCCGTCGGCACCTCCAGGGTGCGGATCAGGGCGGACCGTCTCGTGGCCCAGCATCCGGCCGACACGCTGCTGAACGGCACCGTCACCGCGGGCCTGCTCCCCGGCGAGCGCGTCCGCGGCGGCATCACCCCGGCCACCGCCATCCTCGGCTGCGCCACCCGGGGCATGGGAGCCCTGCCGGGCAGCGGCCGCATCACCTTCTCCTGAGCTCGGGCCGCTGATCAGCCCAGGGCGATCTGCTCGCCCGCGTAGTCGAGCAGCCGCTCGGCCGTGGAGAAACGGCGCTCGTTCTGGTCGCCCAGCAGCACGCCCACGACCCGCAGGCCGTTCCGCTCGCCCGCGAACAGCAGGCAGTACCCGGCCGCGTTCGTGTAGCCGGTCTTCACGCCCAGCACCTCGTCGGCCCGCGTGAGCAGCTTGTTCGTGTTGCGCCAGGTGTGCGACCGGTGCACGGCCGTCTTGCCCACCTTGTGCACCTCGCTCCCGACCACGGTGGTGAACGTGCTGTTCTGCAGCGCCAGCAGCGCCAGCTTGGCCTGGTCGACGGCCGTGGAGTAGCCGCCGTTGCCCGGCGTGGGCATGCCGTCCGCGTTGGTGTAACGGGTGTCGGTGAGGCCGAGGGAGCGGGCGGTGCGGTTCATCTTGGCGATGAAGGCCGTCTTGCCGGGGCCGTAGTGCCGGGCCAGCGCGTTGGCGGCGTCGGCGCCCGAGGGGAGCATGAGGGCGTACAGCAGGTCCCTGACCGTGAACCGCTCGCCCTTCCGCAACCCGGCCGTGGCGGCGCCGCCGCGGGCGGCGTACTTGACGTCCGTCGCGGTGATCGTGATCGTGTCGCTCAGCCGGGCCTCCCGGAGCACGACGTACGCAGTCATGATCTTGACCAGGCTGGCCACCGGCACCCGCCTGGTCTCCCGCTTGCCGAAGTGGACCGTTCCGCCCGAGTCGACGACGTACGCCTCCTTGGCCCCCACGGCCGGAGCGTCCGCGGCGGCCTGGGCAGGGGATGAGAACCCCACAACCAAGGCGACTACGGCAGAGCTCATCAAACGCCCAATACGCATGCCAATCATGTTGGCAGGAGATCAAGGGTTCGTTTGCCTAACCGCGCCATACAGCATCATCAGATGGGGGTAAATCATTCATAGATCGGACATGGCGGGGCGGGTGACAGCGTAGTGACCAACGTAGTGACAAGCACGGTGACGGCGGCGGGACGGTTCGTGATCAGCGAGGACGAGCGGGGCGGATACCGGTTCGCGCTCGTCGCGAACAACGGGCAGACGCTCGCGGTCGGGGAGGGCTTCCCGAGCAAGGTGGCCTGCGTGAACGGCATCGAGACCGTACGCAGGAACGCTCCGGAGGCCACCATCGACGACCAGAGCGGGCACGGCGCCTAGGAGACCAGCGCCTCGTCCTCGGTGGCGCGCCGCCTGCGCCTGCGCCGGACCGTGAGCCAGCCCACGAGCCCGACGGCCAGCACCGCCGCGACCGCCGCCGTGGCGGGCGAGCGCGCCGCCAGCTCCAGCCAGCCCCACACGAGCGCCGTGAGGCCGAACCACCACATCGGCGCCCAGGTCAGGCAGCCCAGCGCGCTGGCGACCACGTACCAGGGGTAGGACACCCGCAGCGCCCCCGCGACCCAGGGCAGCGTGTGGCGCAGCATGGGCACCCAGAAGCACCCGTAGACGGCCAGCGCGCCCCACCGCTCGACGACGTGCTCGATCTTGGCGATCCGCTTGCGGCCCAGCTTGACGCCGATGCGTGATTCGTAGAGCTTCTCGCCCAGCTTGCGCCCGACCCAGTAGTACACCTGGAAGGCCCCGAAAAGGGCCAGGATCAGGATTGCCCCCACCAGCCAGTACGGCATGCCGAGGAAGAACGGCTCCGTGGGAGCGGGGACGGCGATCGTCGCATGCCACATATGCAGGCCCACCACCCCTCCACAAACCTTAGGTCAGCCTTACCTTAGTTCAAGGTGCAAGTTCGTGCCACACCGGCTTGCAAGCCCCCTCGTAAAAGGTGCAACCAGCCGACAACCCGCACTCAACCACCCGGCTCCACTCTATGAGTGAGCCAAAAGGGGTGTTGAAGATGCCGACCAGAAGCGCAGCCGTCCTCGCCAGCGGGACCGCGAACGCCGCCAAGCTGTTCGTGGCGGCCCTTGCTTTCACCAGCGCGTACGTCGGCTTCTCCGCCTACAGTAACGCCAGCTCCGCGCCCGGTCCCACCCCGATCACCCTGTCGGCCCGCGAGGTGCCCATCGCCGCCCCGGCCGAGGAGGTCACCACCGCCGCCCAGGCAGGCAAGGTCACCGTGAACGCGCTGGTCGACGGCGCCGCCGGTTGCGCCAGGTCGTACGTCGCCCGCAGCCTGCTCATCAGCCCCGACCCCGACGCGACCGTGCTCTACCACTGGCGGCTCGCCCGCTGGAGCTCCGCCGGCAAGACCTGGCGCACCTATGTCGTCGACTACGACGGCTTCGCCGGCGCCCAGCGCGCCGTCGAGTGGCGCCCCCAGATCTCCGGCAACCCCGGTTGGTACCGGATCGAGCTGTCGGCCGAAGGCGCCAAGACCGTCAAGAGCGACCGTTTCCAAGTGAGCTGCTGACCGACTGCCGCGCCGCCTCCACCCAGCGCGGCACGCCCACCCGCTCGGCCACCTCCAGAGCCTTCTTGTAGTGCTCGCGCGCCGCGTCGGGCTGCCCCAGACGGATGGCCAGGTCGCCGAGCGTCAGCGCCACCGGCCACAGCGCCACCACGCCGGTGCCCGCGCCCGCCACCCGGTCGGCGAACGGCTTGAGCTTGTCGTAGCAGTCGACCATCCGCTCCCGGTCGTCGAGCAGCATGCCGGCCAGCGCGCGCCAGGTCATCGCCAGCTCGTACAGGAAGTCGGGGCGCACCGGCGGGCGGGTGGCGGCCACGGCCTTGGCGTCGTTGAGGTGCCCGGCCGAGGCCAGGGCCAGCGCGTAGGCGTCGAGCGTCCACTTGGCGCCGCGCATGTGGGCATCGGCCAGCAGGTCCACCGTCTCGGCCGCCCGGCCCGCCACCAGGTGCAGGCAGAACGTCGTGATCAGCGGCAGGTCCTGGCGGCCCTCCAGCATGCCCACCCGCGCGGTCATCCTGGCCGCCTCGCCGTAGGCCCGCTCGGCGCCCTCGTAGTCGCCGGCGATCATGAGCCGCTGGCCGGCGTACCAGACGACGACCGCGGCGGGCGCCGACAGGTCGTACTGCTTGGCCAGCTGGTCGGCCGCCGCCGCGTGCTCGTCGGCCACCGCGAACTCGCCCCTGGCCGCCGCGCACTCCAGCAGCACCAGGTGGGCCAGCGCCTGCGTGGCCATCTGCCCCGAGCGCTGGGCCACCTCCAGCAGCTCCCTGCCGATGCTCTCGCGCGTGTCCACGGCGGGGATGTCGTAGGACTGCCGCAGCCGCCCGCTCAGCGCCGCCGCGATCAGCGCCGGATCGCCGCTCTGCCGGGCCAGCTCCAGCGCCTCCAGCGACGCCTGCCGCCCCCGCTCGGGCGAGGAGGAGCCCTCCAGCTCCAGGGCCAGCGTGGTCAGCAGGCTGGCCCGCAGCCGCTGCTCGCCCGCCGGCAGCTCTATGAGCGCCCGCTCGGTGACGTCGACGATCTCCCACGCGGTGCGGGTGAAGTCGCGCGCCATGCCCTTGTGCGGCACGGCCAGCGACGCCGCCACCTTCGCGGTGATCTCCAGGTCGCCCAGCGGCAGCGCGGCGTCCATGGCCTGGCGCCGCAGCAGCCGGGCGGCGTGCATGTCGCCGCACAGCGCCAGCGCGCTGATCTGGCGCAGCAGGAGCCGCAGCCGCTCCTTGGCGCGCTCCGGCCGCTGCTCGCCGCTGTGCTCGTCCTTGCGGGGCTCCTCGCCCCGCGAGCGGTCGAAGGCGGCGATGGCCTGCTCCCACAGCGTGGCCGCCTCGCGGTGCGCGAAGCGCCGCTCGGCCTGCTCGGCCGCCAGCCCCGCGTAGTGGACGGACTTGTCGGACGCGTCGGCCTGGAAGTAGTGATGGGCCAGCGCCGCCACGTCGGACGGCGTGCGCTGCTCGATGACCGCCGCCACGGCCGCGTGCAGCCTGGTGCGGCGCAGCCTGGAGGCGTCGGAGTAGATCGTGTCGCGGACCAGGTCGTGGTCGAACCGCAGCAGCCCGGGCCCCGGCTCGGTCACCAGCCCGGCCAGCAGCGCCGCCTCGACGGCCTCGATCACCGCCTCCTCGTCCACCGCCACGGCGACCAGCACGTCGAGGTCGACGTCACGGCCGATCACCGCGGCCTGCAGCAGGATCTGCTGCGCCCTGGCGGGCAGCCGCGAGATGCGCCGCCGCAGCACGTCACGCACGCCGGAGGGCACCTGCGAGAGCACCTCCGTCGCGCTGGCCCGGTCGGCCGCGCCCTCGGAGTCGAGCAGGCGCACGGTCTCGCGGACGAAGAACGGGTTGCCGCCGGTGCGCTCGACGATCGACTCGACCGCGTCCTCGTCGATCTCGCGTACGCAGGTCGCCTTGACCAGCTCGGCCACGGCCTTCGGGTCCAGCCCCGACAGGCCCACCCGCAGCGGCCCCAGCCGGGCCAGGGCGGCCAGCACGTCGGACTGGCGGTCGTCGAGCTCGCTCTCCCTGCACGTCACCACGAGCAGCACCCGGCTGGTGGCCAGCAGGCTCGGCAGCGCCCGCAGCAGGGCGAGCGTCTGGTCGTCGGCCCAGTGCAGGTCCTCCAGCGTCAGCAGCACCGGCGAGCGCCGCGCCACCCCGGCGAGATAGCCGCCGACCGCGCGGTGCAGCCGGAACCCGCCCGACACCTCGTCCTCGTCGGGATCGGGCGCCGCGTCGTCCAGCAGCGGCGCCAGGAGCTGGGCGTATTCGCCCGCGCCGGTCATGCCGACGAGCGTGCGCAGGATCTCCACCCAGGCCCAGCCGGGCGGGGTGGCGCTGGAGTCGGGGCAGGCGCCCGAGGCGGTGATCCAGCCGTCGGTGCCGAGCCTGCTCTCCAGCTGGCGCAGCAGCGTGGTCTTGCCCGCGCCGGCGACCCCGGTCACGATCGCCACCTGGAACCTGCCCGTGCGCGAGGCCGCATTGGTCAGCCTGGACAGCTCGGCGTCACGGCCGACGAACGGCTCGGGCTCCAGCGGCGGCGGCTCGACGGGGGTGGCCGGTCTCGGCGGCCAGGTGTCGGTGACCGGCGCGGAGGACCTCGGGGCGCGCGCGGGCGGCGGCGCCAGCTCCAGCTCGGGCGCCTGGGCCAGGATGTCGGACTCCAGCTTGCGCAGGGCGGGCCCCGGGTCGATGCCGAGCTCGTCGGCCAGGATGTTCCTGGCCCGGCGCAGGGCGGCCAGCGCGTCGCCCTGGCGGCCGCAGCGGTAGAGGCCGAGCGCCAGCAGCCGCCAGCCCTCCTCGCGCAGCGGGTGCTCGGTGGTGAGCGCCTCCAGATCGGGGACGGTCTCGGCGTGCAGGCCGAGCCGCAACCCGGTGTCGGAGTGCCGCTCGCGCGCCACGAGGCGCAGCTCGGTCAGCCGGTTGACCTCGGCCTCGGCCCACGCCTGGTCGGCGAAGTCGGAGTAGGGCGTGCCGCGCCACAACCCCAGCGCCTTCTCCAGGCGGCCGCGGGCGGACTGCGGGTCGCCCTCCTCGAGGTGCTCGCCGGCCGCGCGGACGAGTTGCTCGAACCTGAGCGCGTCGACCTGGTCGGAGGCCACGCGCAGGGCGTAGCCGGACGCGACCGTCACCAGCAGCCGGTTGGGGCCGCCACGCGGGCGGCCGGGCTCCAGCACCCGGCGCAGGCGCGAGATGTAGACCTGCAGCCCCGACTGCGCGCCCTTTGCCGCGTCGTCGTCCCACAGATCGTAAAGAAGTGTGTCAACGGGCACGACCTGACCTCTGGCCACGAGAAGCCGGGCGAGGACGGCCCGCTGCCGCAACCCGCCGAGGTCGAGTTCGTCGTCGTGTTCGTACGCCTCGACTGGCCCCAGAACTCGGAACGCCACCATGTCAGCCGCCACGCTATGCGGGCCTGCGAATCACGCACAAGGCCCGTGGTTGATTAGCACGAGATGGGTTTGGGATTGTCACTAGGTGGCCTTCGAGATCGCGGACGGGGGCTCCGCGCCGGCGTTCCGGCCGTTGCGCCTGCGCAGGAGCGCCCATGCGCCCAGTGCCAGGCCGCCGAACGGGATCTCGATAGTGTAAGTCCAGAAGCCGAAAAGCAATGCGGTGGCTATCGCCGGAGTCTCCGCCACGCCGAAGGCGATGAGCAAGGCGGCCACGCCGGTCTCCATGATCCCCGCGCCGCTGGGCGTGATCAGCGCGCTGGTCAGGATCCTGGAGAGGGCGAAGACGGCGATCGACTCGGCCAGGCCCGGCCAGGCGCCGGTGGCCTGCATGGACACGGCCATGATCGCCCACTGGAAGCCGAGGAAGAACACCATGCCGAGCGACAGCCCGGGCCACCGGCTCCTGACGACGCTCGCGGTGTCGGCGCGCAGCCGGTGGAACGCCCCGGAAGGCCGCACCTTCAGCCGCAGCAGCCGGGTGAGGCCGTCGAGCGCCCGCCCGAGCACGTCGGCGGCGCGCTGCCAGTAGAGGGCCGCGGCCACGATCGCGCAGAGCAGGAGGATGGAGATCGCGCCCGTCCAGCCGGCGTTGGCCACGGTCGCGTTGGGCGCCTGGCCCGCCATCAGCAGCGCGATGATGCCGACGGCCGGCAGCACGAACCTGAACAACGTGTTCCAGATCCCGCTGACCAGCGTCATCACCACGATCGCCCGGTTGCCGAAGCCCCAGCCCCTGGTCATGGCGAACGACAGCGCCACGCCCACGGCCCCGCCGAACGGCAGCAGGTTGCTCACCGCGCTGCCCGCCGCGTTGAGCGTCAGGCCCTGCAGGTTGTTCAGGCCGGGCA
Organism: Nonomuraea sp. KM90; assembly: GCF_052246675.1. Lineage (NCBI taxonomy): Bacteria > Bacillati > Actinomycetota > Actinomycetes > Streptosporangiales > Streptosporangiaceae > Nonomuraea > Nonomuraea sp. KM90. Next base: position 325,956 of record NZ_JBQQCB010000002.1, read on the forward strand.
GGGAGTTGGTGAGCACGAACGTGTACGCCAGCAGGCTCAGCAGCCACACCGCGGCCATCAGCGCGATCTCGCCCGCGTCGAGCGTGGCGAACGAGGCGCCGATCCCCGCCCAGGAGACCTGCTTGCCGGTGAGCGAGCGCACGATCTGCGGGAGGTAGATCACGAGCAGCACGGCCAGGCCGAGCGACAGCACGGAAAGAGCGATCTGGAGCCACTTGTTCTTCATCGGAGTCCAGTCTGCCGGGTTGCGGCGGGCGGCCTCGTCGTCCTGAAGTATTACTTGGGCCACCGGTCGAAGGGATGAGTCAGCCGGGCGCCGGGGGGCAGGTCGCGGCGGACGTACCATTCGGTGCCGAAGACGAAGCGATAGAGGGGGCGGGGGACCTTCAGCATGACGGCGAGCGTGCGGTCGCTGTCACCGCCGCTGGCCTGGGAGGCGTGCGCGGCCATCGAGGCCCGCTTCTGTTTCGTATATTTCCGGACATTGACCCGGTGGGTGATCGTCTCACCCGACGAGTACGCGCTCTCGAACGTCCGTACGTCGAACTCCGGCGGGAACCGGTAGAACCGGCCCGCCAGCTTCAGCAGCCTGACCAGCGGGTCGCGGTTGACCGTCGCCTCCAGGACGATCTCCGTGCCCGCGATCTTCGCCGCCCGCTTGCCCACCCGGTGCACCTGCACGTGATCGGGATGCCCGTAGCCGCCCGCCGGATCGTAGATCGCCAGGAGCTCGGCCTCCTCCTCCTGGAGGATCGCGGCCAGCGCCTTGGCGGCCTCCTCGGTGTCGGCGTCGATGAAGGCGTTGTCGGGCCGCTCGTCCGCGACCCCGCCCTTGGGGCTCAGCCCCGAGTCGCCGTAGCCGAGGCACTCGACGCGGGCGCAGCCGAGCAGCGCGGCCGACTCGTACAGCTCCTTGAGCCGGGTCTCGCCCAGCGCCTCGCCCGGCTCCATCTCGGCCAGGCCGCGCTCGCCGGCGGTGGCCACCACGAGCACCACGCGGTGTCCCTCGGCCGCGAGCATCGCCATGGTGCCGGCCGTCAGCAGGGCCTCGTCGTCGGGATGGGCGTGGAAGAAGACAGCGGTACGTGGAGGCACACGCCCAGATTAGTCTGGGAGGGGTGCGGATCTTTCACGTGAGTGACTGTTACCTGCCTCGACTCGGAGGGATCGAGGTCCAGGTGGCCGATCTCGTGCGCATGCAGCGGGAGGCCGGACACGAGGTGTCCGTGGCCACCGCGACCAGGGGGGAGCCGCTGCCCGGGGTGCGGAGGATCGTCGCGAAGATGCCGTTCGACCTGCCGGTGCACCCGTTCGGAGTGGGCCATCTCACGCGCTGGATCACCTCGGCGCGTCCCGACGTGGTGCACGTCCACACCGGGGCGGTCTCGCCGTTCGCGTGGATGGGCGTGCGCGCCGCGTTCCGGGCGGGAGTGCCCTGCGTGGTGACCGTGCACAGCATGTGGGACCCGGTGACGCGCGGGATCTACCGCCTGTTGCGGCTGGTGTTCGGCTGGCAGCGCTGGCGGCTGGTGGGCACCACGGTCAGCAACGCCGCCGCGGCGCCGATCCGCCGCGTGGCCGGGCCGGAGATCCCGGTGCGGGTGGTCTCCAACGGCCTCGACCTGTCGGGCTGGGCGCCGCCTCCCGGCACGCCCGACCGGCGCGCCGAGGTGCACATCGTGGCCGTGGGCCGGCTGGCCCCGCGCAAGCAGCCGCTGCGGCTGTTGAAGCTGCTCCAGGCGGTCCGCGCCCGCGTGCCCGCCGAGATCCCCGTCCGGGCCACGATCGTCGGCGACGGGCCGGCTCGGGGGCAGATGGCGCGGTTCCTGGCCCGGCACGGCATGGCCGGCTGGGTCTCGCTGCCCGGCCGCTACACCCGCGAGCAGATCGCCAAGGTGCTGGAGTCGGCCGACGTGTTCGTGGCGCCCGCGCCGCGCGAGTCGTTCGGCATCGCGGCGCTCGAAGCGCGGGCCGCGGGCCTGCCGGTGGTGGCCAGGACGCAGAGCGGGGTCGCCGACTTCGTCAAGGACGGCACCGAGGGCCTGCTCGGCCGCACGCTCGGCGACCTGGCGCGGGCGGTGGCGCGGTTGTGCGTGGAGACGGAGCTGCGCGAGTCGATCGCCGCGCACAACAGGAGCACACCGCCGGGCGCGGGCTCGTGGCCCACGGTGCTGGACGGGTTCGACCGGGCGTACGCGCAGGCCCGCGAGGGTCAGCCGCGGCGCAGCACCACATAGCCGTCGCGCTCGAACACCGTCACATATCCCCGCAGCCGCAGCTCCGCCACCTTGGCGAGCTGATCGGCGGGGGAGCCGAACGGGAACTCCACGCGCGCGACGTCCGCCACCACCCACGGCGAGCCGTGTGACTGACCGGTCCACAGCAGGACGGTGGCCTTGCCGGTGAGCGCGGGCCCGAGGGAGTTGGCGGCCTCGACGGTCACCCCGGCGGGCACCTTCGCGACCGCCTCGGCCGCGGCGGCGGCCTTGGGCTCCCGGTAGAAGGCCGGATGGTAGAGCTGGTCGAGCGCGAACCTCGGCATCAGCGTGATCGCGATCGCGAGCGCCGCCGCCGACCAGGCCAGCTTGAGCGAGGCGTCGTCCGGCCGCCTGATCCGGCGCAGCAGCCGGGCCAGCCCGTCCACGCCCGCGCAGAAGAGGATGATCACCGTGAAGGCGCTGTACTGGAAGTCGGACTGCCACCACTGGGCGCGGTCGGACAACATGCGCTCCAGCACGTGCGGCAGCGCCATCAGCGACAGCGGCGAGAGCAGGCACAGCAGCAGCGTCGGCCACACCAGCAGGAACAGCGTGTCGACCTTGGCCTCCTCGCCGAACGGCAGCAGCACGGCGGCGACCGGGTCGCGCAGCATCGCCAGGATCGCCCCCGGCACGTCGGGACCGAGGTGGCCGTAGGCCCAGAAGTCCTTCGGATCGCCGCCGAAGGCGGAGACCAGCAGCCCGCGCACGAGCAGGACGGTGCCGAGTCCGAACGTCACGGTGATCAGGCCGCGCAGGCGGTCGCCGATGACGATCAGGCACAACCCGGCCCCGATCACCATCAGCCCCATGTCCTCCTTGACCAGCAGGAGCACCAGCATCGCGAGGAACGCCGCCCGGACGCGGCCCGCGTGGTAGCGCTCGATCATGATCGCGGTGAGCAGGGGGACGAACATGACCTCGTGCGCGTCGAACGCGGCCGCCTGCGCGATCGGCCACGACAGCGCGTACGCCACGGAGACGAGATAGGCGGGCACGACCCCCAGCACGCGCCGGGTGAACCGCCACAGGAACGGGATCGCGGCGGCGAACAACACCGCCTGCGCGACGATCAGCGAGGCGGGCCCGTCGTGGATCCAGTAGAGCGGGGCCAGCAGCGCGTAGACGGGGGAGAAGTGGTCGGCGAGCTGAAGGTAGTCCATGCCGCGCCCGTGGAACATGCCCAGCACGGGGACGTGCGGCGGGCGGAGGCTCGCGTAGTTGCGCACGGCCTGGTCGAGGATCACCAGGTCGAAGGAGGTGGCCCGGAAGGTGCCCAGCCTGACCAGGCCCAGCACGGCGTAGGCCACCGCGGCGAGGAGCGCGATCGCTCCCACGCGTACGCGGTGGCCGGAGAGGATCCGCCATGGAGAGGCGCCGGCGCCCACCCCCGCGCGCGCCACAATCGTCTCACCCGTCACGGGCAGCAAGACTAGAACGACTCCGCCCGGACGTGACGCGGCCGCCGCCCCAGCCTGCCCCCCACAGGTGGCGACGGCGACCGCGGGCTCACTAGGAGCAGGCGGAAGTGATCTTGCTGGTGAAGCCGTTCACCTTGCCGCTGAACTCGCTCACGCTGCTGAGGTCCCCACCCTCCATGGACGCGAAGCCGTCGGCGAGGTCGTTCAGCGCGGCGGCGACTTCGCCGTCGTACTTGCCCGCGAGCTCCTTCGTCTTGTCGGCCGCCGTCTTCGACGCCGTCTGCACGGCCTTGGTGTCGCCGGCGTCCTTGGTGACCGCGGTGCTCCAATCGGTCGCGATCTTGCTCGCCTCGGTTGCGGCGGTGTTGCAGTCAACGGCCTGGCCGATCGCACCACAGGCGGTGGTGAGGACGGCAAGAGTCAGCGTCGCGGCCGCGACGGCCAGGCGACGACGAGGGGGTGTCATGTTCCGTGCCCTTCGTAGGTTTAGCGAACGAAGGGAACATTATGGGCCTCAACTTGACCGTCGCTTGCACCCCAGTAACACCACGGGTATCAAGCCGGCGTAAAGCCGTGCAGCAGGACCTGCACAATCTCTTCCGGTTCCGGCAGCGGAAGATCCAGGAGCCCCCGGTAGGCAACGAAACCGGCGAACATATCCGTGAGTAGCCATAGGTCTGCATTAGGGGGCAATTCGCCGCGCTCGATCGCGCGCTCGTAGACGACCCACGACCGTTCCATCCGGGTGCGCATGCTGGTGCGGATGATCTCGGCGACCGCGGGGTCCCGGCCGGCCTCGGCGTACACCTGTTTGGCCATGCGGGACACCCCCGGGACGTGCCAGAGGGCGAGCGTGTCGGCGACCACCACGCGCAGGTCGCCCTCCAGCGAGCCGGTGTCGGGGATGGCGACGTGCGTGTTCATGATGCCACCGAGGGTTTCCAGCAGCATGTCGCGTTTGCTGCCGTATCGGCGGAACACGCTCGCCCGGCCCACGCCCGCGGCTGCGGCGACGTCGTCCATGGTGAAGTCGAGGCCGTGGGACAGCACCAGCCCGGCCGCGGCCTGCCTGATGCGGTGGTCCACCGTGGGGTCGGGCTTGCGGCCGCGCGCAGACATTGTGATACTCCTAGTATCTGATATCCCGAGTCTCAATATCAGGGGTCGTAATGAGAGTAATCGTCGTCGGCGCGGGCGTCGCGGGGCTCGCCCTGGCGCGCGGCCTGCTCAACGCGGGCCACGAGGCCGAGGTGTACGAGGAGGCACCCGAGCTGCGTACGGCCGGTGGCTCCGTCACGCTCTGGCCCGGCAGCACGGGCATCCTGGAGGACCTCAAGGCCGACTACACCGGCGTCGGGCGCCGGCTGGAGACCCTGGAGTCGTGGGCCGCCGACGGGCGGCGGCTGCTCACCCTGGACCTGACCGTGGCCGAGCGCCGCTACGGCCACCCGGTCGTGCACGTGGCCCGGCACGAGCTGGTCGAGCTGCTCGCCGACGGCGTGCCGGTGACGTACGGGGCGCGGGTCGAGCACGTGGTGCCCGAGCGGGCCGAGGTGCGCCTGGCCGACGGCCGTACGGTGCGGGGCGACGTGCTCGTGGGCGCCGACGGCCGCCGCTCCGTGGTGCGCGCGGCCCTGTGGGGCGACGACCGGGCCCGGCTGAGCCCGTTCGTCACCTGGCAGGGGTTCACGACCATGCCCACCGCGCTGACCGAGGAGCGCAGGGCCGTGATGATCGCCGGCGGGAAGGGCCTGTGCGGGCTGATCCCGGCGGGCCGGGGGCGGCTGCTGTGGTGGTTCGACGTCAGGTCGGCGCCCGGCCGGCCGTTCTGGGCCGACGACCCGGACGTGGTCGACCGGCTGCGCGAGCGGTTCGGCGGCTGGGCGGAGCCGGTGCGCGGCATCCTGGACACGCTCACGGACGTCGACTTCTTCCCGCACCACCGGCAGCCGATCCCCGCCGTCTGGGGCAAGGGCCCGACCACGCTGGCCGGCGACTCCGCGCACACCATGCCGCCCACCATGGCCCAGGGCGCCAACCAGGCGCTGGAGGATGCCTGGCTGCTCTGCCGGTCGATCGGCGACCTGCGGGTTTACGAGCGCGCCCGGTCGAAGGTGGCCCGCCGGCCGTCCCGGCTGGCCGGGACCGAGCTCACCGACATGCAGCGGCCGATCGCGGGGCTGCTGCCCGACGGGCCCATGAGCAAGATGTACGCGGCCATGCTCCGCCGGTACAGCAACTACCTCTTGACAGCCCCCTGAGGCCGTCTGACGATGTCGCATATAGAGCAACTCGGTGCGTAATACGCAACAAGGGGTGTCGGTTGACCACCACGTCGAGCTTGATCTCCACCCTTCCCGGCCGCTCCTACACCGACCCGGAGATCTTCGCCGAGGAACAGGCCAAGATCTTCGAAACTCTCTGGTTCTGCGCGGTCAGGGCCGGGGACGTGCCGAAGCCGGGCGCGTTCAGGACGGTCCAGATCGGCAGGGAGAGCGTGATCGTCGTGCGCGGGCGCGACGGCCGCCTGCGGGCCTTCCTCAACGTCTGCCGGCACCGTGGCGCCCGGTTGTGCCTGGAGGAGGCGGGCGAGGTCAGGAGGACGATCAGGTGCGCGTACCACGCCTGGTCCTACGACCTCGACGGCCGGCTGGCCGCCGCGCCCAACCTTGCCAAGATGCCGGACGTCGACCGCGTGGAGCACGGGCTGGTCCCCGTGCACCTGCGCGAGTGGCTCGGCTACGCCTGGGTGTGCCTGGCCGCGGAGCCGCCCTCGTTCGAGGAGAGCGTGACGTACGCGGCCACCGAGCGCCTCGGCGACCCCGCCGCCATCGAGCACTACCACGTGGACGAGCTGGCCCTCGGCCGCCGCATCGTCTACGACGTCAAGGCCAACTGGAAGCTGCTCGTCGAGAACTTCATGGAGTGCTACCACTGCGCGACCATCCACCCGGAGCTGACCGCCGTGCTGCCGGAGTTCGCGGGCGGGTACGCGGCGCAGTACTACGTCGGCCACGGCGCCGAGTTCGCCGAGCGGGCCGAGGGGTTCACGGTGGACGGCAGCCCCGGGTTCGGCAGGCTGCCCGGCGTGTCCCAGGACCAGGACCGCCGCTATTACGCGATCACCGTCAAGCCCCAGGTGTTCGTCAACCTGGTGCCCGACCACGTGATCCTGCACCGGATGTTCCCCATGGCCGTGGACCGGACCGTGGTGGAGTGCGACTGGCTCTACCACCCCGACGTGGTCGCCTCGGGGGCCGACGTGTCGCTGTCGGTCGAGCTGTTCCACCGGGTCAACGAGCAGGACTTCGACGCCTGCGAGCGGACCCAGCCGGGCATGTCGTCACGGGCCTACCGGGAGGGCGGGGTGCTCGTGCCCAGCGAGCACCACATCTCCCTGTTCCATCAGTGGGTGAACCAGCGCTTGCGCGGGTAGCGCACGGTGAGCCCGCCGTATTTCGCCCGCCCGCTGATCACCACGTTGACGGCGCCGGGCCGCGGCCTGCTCGGCACGTCCGAGGTGGTGGTGCTGCCCCAGTCGCTCTGGAACGCGTCCACGTTCGCCACCGCGCCCTCGGGCAGGATGATCTTGGCGGAGCCGTAGGTGAGGTCGAGCTCGATGTCGACGACCGGATGGGAGACGACGGCCTCGGACAGGTCGAGCTCGACGCTGCCGTATTTCGAGCTCACCCGCAGCTTCCTGGGCACGGCCCAGTCGCCCGAGCGTTTGAGGTTGCCGTTCTTGGACTCCAGCTCGACCACGTCGTTGACCTGGGCCTGATCAACAGGCAGGTCGTCGATGAGGCCCAGCAGGTCGCCGTAGGTCTTCGCGGTCAGGGCGATCTCGAGCCGGTCCTCGAGCTCCAGCTGGTTGAGGCGGCCCTCGGCGAACGCGCGCTGCAGCTGCTGCGCGGTGCGCTCCCGGTCCTCCTCGGAGACCCGCATCTGCAATTCCGACATGTCCTGAGCATAGGTTCGTGGCGCTCAGAACGGGAGGCGGCGGCCGGAAGGCGTGCGGAGATCGAGCGGGATCTGACGGGGTCCGGGGCGGGGGCGGCGGATGACCTGGACTCTCTTCACAACATATTAGGTACCCAGAGGATTGCCTTGAAGTCATCGTCCTTGGGTAGCGTGAGGGCTGATGCTGGCAGAACCGTTCGTTCACCCGGCGCTCTTCTATCGGGGCGACCGGGAATACGTGGCTGCCACCACGGCATTCATCCGCGCGGGGCTGGCCGCGGGCGAGCCCGTCGCGGTCGCCGTCCCCGGCGCGAATCTGGCGCTGATCGCGGCCGCGCTCGGCCGGGCGGCCGGTGACGTGCTCCTGCTCGACATGACGGAGGCCGGGCGCAACCCCGGGCGGATCATCCCCGGCGTGCTGCGCGCCTTCGCCGACCGGCATCCCGACCACCACGTGCGGATCATCGGCGAGCCGATCTGGCCCGGCCGCACCGCGACCGAATATCCCGCCTGCGCCCAGCACGAGGCGCTGATCAACCTGTCGTTCACCGGCCGGAGGGTGACGATCCTGTGCCCGTACGACGCCGTGAACCTGACCGCGGAGGTCATCGGCGAGGCGGCGCGGACCCATCCCGTGCTACGCGACGTCTCGGGGGAGTGGGCGAGCGCCGACTACGCGCCCGAGCTGGTGGTCGACGGGCACAACCGGCCGCTCGACGAGCCGGAGAAGAGCGTCTCGCTGCGCTTCGACCACACCAACCTGTCGGCGGTGCGGATCCTGGCGGCCCAGGAGGCCGCCGTGATGGGGTTCGACGGTGACCGCCTCGACGACATCCGGCTGGCGGTGGCCGAGCTCGGCGCCAACAGCCTCGATCACGGCGGCGGGTCGGGCCTGCTCCGGGTGTGGGCCGAGGGCAGCCGGCTGGTCTGCGAGATCAGCGACTCCGGCCACATCACCGACCCGCTGGTGGGCCGCAGGCCGGTCGATCCGCGCGACGCGGGCTCGCGCGGCCTGCTGATCGTCAACCTCCTCAGCGATCTCGTACGCATCCACACCCGGGCCGGCACGACCTCGATCCGCGTCTACTTCGACGCCCACCGGCACGAGCGGTGAGCGGTCAGAGCTCGACCTCTCCCATGCTGGGGTAGCGGGGCCCGCGCACGGCGTCCGCGGGCACGGCGGTCACCAGCGCGTCGAGCTGTTCCGGCGTCAGTGTCACGTCGGCCGCGGCGGCGTTCTCCTCCAGATATTTCAGCCGCTTCGTGCCCGGGATCGGCACGATGTCCTCGCCCTGGGCCAGCAGCCAGGCCAGGGAGATCTGGGCCGCCGTGAGGCCGGCGTCGTCGGCGACCTTCTTCACCTCGGCCGCCAGCGCCCTGTTGTGCTCGGCGTTCTCGCCCGTGTTGCGCGGCATGTGGCGCCGGAAGTCGTCGGCGGGCAGCTCCTCGGCGCTCGGCATCGTGGCCGAGAGCAGGCCGCGGCTGATCGGCGAGTACGCGACCAGCCCGATCCCCAGCTCCCTGGCCGTCGGGAGGATCTCCGCCTCCAGGCCCCTGGTGAACAGCGAGTACTCGCTCTGCAGGGCCGCGATCGGGTGCACGGAGGAGGCCCTGCGCAGGGTGTCCGCGCTCACCTCCGACAGGCCGAGGTGGCCCACCTTGCCGGCGCGGACCAGCTCCGCCATGGCCCCGACCGACTCCTCGACGGGCACGTCGGGGTTGCGGCGGTGCATGTAGTAGAGGTCGATGTGGTCCACGCCGAGGCGCCGGAGGGAGGCGTCGCAGGCGGCCCTGATGTACTCAGGGTTGTTCTCGACCGTACGGGTGCCGCCCTCGCGCTTGATGCCGAACTTGGTGGCCAGCACCACCTCGCCGCGGCGGTCCTTGGTGGCCCGGCCGACCAGCTCCTCGTTGGCCCCCTTGCCGTACATGTCAGCGGTGTCCAGAAAATTCATGCCAAGGTCGAGGGCGCGGTGAATGACGGCGATAGATTCCTTCTCGTCGCCCTGGCCGTAGAACTCGGACATGCCCATGCAGCCGAGACCGAGAGCCGAGACCTGGAGCCCGTCCTTGCCCAGCGTGCGCCTGTTCATGAAAGCCCCCTGTACGAGTCGATCTTCGTGTCCAGCACCTTCAGGTCCTGGGTGAGCTCGGCGATCCTGGACCGGACGCGCTCCCGGTGCAGCTCCAGCATCTCCCGGCGCTCGTCCGAGGTCTCCTCGCCCTTGCGCCGCAGCTCCGCGTAGCGGCACATGTCGGCGATCGGCATGCCGGTCGTGCGCAGCTTGGTGAGGAAGTCCAGCCACCGGAGGTCGCTCTCGGCGTAGTCGCGGTGCCCGCTGCTGTTGCGGCCGACGGAGTGGATGAGCCCGATACGCTCGTAGTAGCGCAGCGTGTGAGCGCTCAGGCCCGACCGCTGCGCGGCCTCCTGGATCGTCATGCGTCCAGGTTCACCCTTCGAGTGCGCTCTAAGTCAAATCCGGGGCGGCCCACCACCCCCACCCTGAGGGGGCAGACCCTACCCAGGGTCACGAACGCGCAGGTGGGCGGCCCATCTCAGGGAAGTCCCAGACCAAGGTATTAGGGGTTCCTTCAGGGCCGGTTCGGGCCGATCTCCGATGTTCGCAAAGCTCGCGTTCCACGAGCTTTGAGGCATGAAGGAATTGCTCGTCAGTGGGTTCGCGGCCATCGGCGCCGGCACCGGCGCCATGCTCACTTTGCACGCCGGATCGGACCTGGACCCGTTGCACAGTGTGATCAGCGAGTACGTCTGGCAGTCGGCCGGCTGGCTGCTGCCCGCCTCGCTGACGTTGTTCGCCGTGGGCTCCGCGCTGATCGCCGAGGCGCTGCGCCGGGCCGGCATGAGCCGCTGGATCGTCGCGCTGCTGCTGGCGTGGGGGGTGAGCATGTTCCTGATCGGGGCCTTCCCCACCGACCGTCCCGGGGTGCCGCTGTCGATGTCGGGCGGCATCCACCGCTACGCCGCCTTCGCCGCCTTCCTGGTGATGCCGGTGGCGGGGCTGCTGCTGGCCAGGGCCCGGATCCGGTACGCGAAGGCGGTGCGGATCCTCAGCGGGCTGGCCCTGGGCGCGCTGCTGCTGGTCGTGATCCCGTACGTGGTGCGCATGTTCGGCATCCCGCTGACCAACGACGACATCCCGGCGGGCCTGACCCAGCGGGCCGTGGTCGTCACCGAGCTGGGCGTGCTGGCGCTGGCCGGGCTGTCGATGCTCAGGCCGTCGGCCCGGCGGGGCGTGGCGCCGGCCCTGGCCTGACGCGTCGCCAGGCGTGAAACCCGCTGCTCAGGAAAGAGGTAGGTCCCCTACCCCTACCTCTTGGGAGTGGCTGAGATGACGATTCTGATCGCGTACGACGGTTCCGACGACGCCAAGGCCGCGATCGCCTTCGCGGGCCGGATGTTCCGCGGCAGGCCCGCGGTCGTGCTGACGGTGTGGGAGCGGGTGGCGATGACCTCGACCAGGGCCTCGGCCGGGCTCATGGTGGCCATCGACCAGTCGGGAGTCGAGGACGAGGCGATCGGGCAGGCGATGCGGGAGCTGGCCCAGCACGGCGCGGAGCTGGCCCGGCAGGAGGGCCTGGACGCGACGCCCCGCTGCGACGTGGACTCCGTGGCCGTCTGGTCGACGATCGTGGACGTGGCCGACGAGCTGGCGGCCGAGCTCATCGTGACCGGCACCAGAGGGCTGGGCGGGGTGCGCTCGCTGCTGCTCGGCAGCACGTCGGACCGGGTGCTGCACCACGCCCACCGGCCGGTCCTGGTGGTCCCCGCCCCGGAGAAGCGCGCCGAGTAGCTCCACCCGAGCGTTCACCTGGCCGTTGGTGCGGACTGTCGGCCGCGTGCGGCAGAGTGGGTGCCTCCTGGGTGTGCGAGAGGGGGCGGAAGCGTTGCCGGAGGAGCTGGCGCGGCGGCTGGGGACCACCGACGCGGTGGTCGTGGGGCTGAGCGCGATGATCGGCGCGGGGGTGTTCGCCGCCTTCGCCCCCGCCGCCGCGGCCGCGGGCCACTGGCTGCTGCTGTCGCTCGCCCTCGCCGCGGTCGTGGCCTACTGCAACGCCACCTCCTCGGCCCGCCTGGCCGCCCTCTATCCCGAGTCGGGCGGCACATACGTCTACGGCCGGCGGCGGCTCGGCCCGCTGTGGGGCTACCTGGCGGGCTGGGGCTTCACGGTCGGCAAGACCGCCTCCTGCGCGGCCATGGCCCTCACGTTCGGCGCCTACGTCCTGCCCGGGCTGGAGCGGCCGCTGGCCGTCGCCGCGGTGGCCGCGCTGACGCTGCTCAACCTGTTCGGGGTGCAGCGCTCGGCGGGCCTGGCCCGGGTGATCGTGGCCTTCGTGCTGGCCGTGCTGGCCGTGGTGATCGTGGCCGGGTTGTTCGGCGATGACAGGGTGTCGTTCGTCACGTACGTGGCGGCCCCCGCGCAGTCGTACGACATGTGGGGGGTGTTGCAGGGAGCCGGGCTGCTGTTCTTCGCCTTCGCCGGATATGCCAGGATCGCCACCCTCGGCGAGGAGGTGCGCGACCCCGCCCGCACCATTCCCCGGGCCGTCAGCATCGCGCTCGGCATCACGCTCGTCGTCTACACGCTGGTCGCCCTGGCCGCGCTGCGCGCGCTCAAGCCCGAGCTGCTCGCCACGGCCAAGGCGCCGCTGGCCGACGTGGTCGGCGAGGCCGGGTTCGGCTGGCTGGCGCCCGTGGTGGGGGCCGGGGCCGCGGTGGCGGCGCTGGGCGCGCTGCTGGCGCTGCTGCTCGGCGTCTCCCGCACGGTGCTGGCCATGTCGCGCGAGCGGGACCTGCCCGGCGTGCTGGCCGTCGTGGACCCGGTGCGGCAGGTGCCCAGGAGGGCCGAGCTCGCGGTCGGCGGCGCCGTGATCGTCCTGCTGCTCGTGGCCGACCTGCGGGAGGCGATCGGGTTCTCCTCGTTCGGCGTGCTGGTCTACTACGCCATCGCCAATGCCAGCGCCTTCACGCTGCGCCGCGACGAGGGCGCGCCGCACCGCGCCGTCCCGGTGGTCGGGCTGGCGCTGTGCCTGCTGCTGGCGGCCACGCTGCCGGTGGCGTCGGTGGTGGCGGGGCTGGCGGTGTTCGCGGCCGGAGTGGTGATCTATCTGGTCCGGAGGCGTACGATGGGCGCATGACGACGTGCCTGGCGATGATGGCCCCCTAGGGGGTTTCACTCGGCACGTCCACGTTGAGGCCCTGCTAGCCGGGGCCTCTCGTCGTGTCCGGGGCCCCTCGGGAGGCATCCGATGTACATCACGACGACCATCCCCTACGTCAACGCCCGGCCCCATCTCGGGTTCGCGCTGGAGCTCGTCCAGGCCGACGTGCTGGCCAGGCACCACCGGCGGCGCGGCGAGCCCGTACGGTTCCAGACCGGCACCGACGACAACTCGCTGAAGAACGTGCTGGCCGCCGAGGCCGAGGGCGTGCCGGTGCGGGAGCTGGTGGACCGGAACGCGGCCGAGTTCGAGGCGCTGCGGGGGACGCTGGACCTGTCCTTCGACTCCTTCGTCAGGACCAGCGCCCATCCCGGCCACCGCGCCGGGGTCGAGCGGATCTGGCGGGAGACCGCGCACGACCTCTACCAGCGCCACTACGAGGGGCTCTACTGCGTGGGCTGCGAGCAGTTCTACCCGGAGGGCCCCTGCCCGGACGGGCACGAGGCGCCGCTGCAGCGGGTGTCGGAGGAGAACTGGTTCTTCCGGCTCTCCCGCTACCAGGAGGAGCTGCTCGACCTCATCGGGAGCGGGCGGCTGACGATCGAGCCCGCCGCGCGGCGCAACGAGGTGCTGGCCTTCGTCGGGGCGGGGCTGGACGACATCAGCGTCTCCCGGTCGGCCACGAGGGCCAGGGGGTGGGGGATCCCGGTGCCCGGCGACCCCGACCAGGTGGTCTACGTGTGGTGGGACGCGCTGGCGAACTACATCACCGCGCTCGACGGCGGCGGCTACGAGCGCTGGTGGGTCCGCGAGCCGGCCAAGGTGCACCTCATGGGCAAGGGGGTGATCCGGTTCCACGCGGTGTACTGGCCGGCGATGCTGCTGTCCGCCGGGCGGCCGCTGCCCACGTCGATCTTCGTGCACGACTACCTCACCGCCGGCGGGCGCAAGATCAGCAAGTCGTCGGGGAACAGCGCCGACCCGGCGGCGCTCGTGGCTGCGTACGGGGTCGACGCCGTGCGGTGGTGGCTGCTGCGCGAGGTGCCGCGCGTGGGCGACGCCGACTTCACCGAGGCGCGGCTGGTCGCCCGGTACGACGAGGACCTCGCCAACGGCCTGGGGAACCTGGTCAACCGGGTCGCCACCATGGTCTGCCGCTTCCTGGACGGCCACGTGCCGCCCGCCGGTGAGCCGCTGGTGGAGGTTCGGGTGGACGAGGCGCTGGCGGCCTTCGACTTCCGGCGGGCGGCGCTGGCCGTGTGGGAGATCGTCGAGGCGGCCAACAAGCACATCGAGCGGACCCGGCCGTGGCAGCAGCCGCGACGGGAGCAGGAGGCGTCGCTGGGCAGGCTGGTGCACGCCTGCCGGGCGCTGGCCGTACAGCTGGAGCCCTTCCTGCCGACAGCGGCGGCGCGCGTGGCGGCGGCGGTGGGCGGGGAGCGGTTGTCGCGGCCCGCGCCGCTGTTTCCCCGGCTCCTCCCACGGCGCGCCGGTTGACGGGGGTTCGTGCGGGCGCCTAGGTTGGCCCGACAGACCGACCGGTATGGAGGCGTGGATGCCCACCGTCGAGACCCTTCGCGGCCCCGTGGACGTCGACGAGCTCGGGCAGACGCTGATGCACGAGCACGTCTTCGTGGTGGCCACCGAGCACCTGGAGAACTACGGCAAGGGTGCCTGGTGGGACGAGGAACACCGGGTGGCGGACGCGGTCACCAAGCTCGACGCGGTGACCGCGAAGGGCGTGCGGACGATCGTCGACCCGACGGTGTGGGGGCTGGGCCGGCACATCCCGCGCGTCCAGCGGGTCGCCGAGCAGGTGCCCGGCCTCAACATCATCGTCGCCACCGGCATCTACGCCTACCTGGAGATGCCCCACACCTACAACTTCCGCGGGCCCGGGCTGATCATCGACGGCCCGGACCCGATGATCGACGACTTCGTCCGCGACCTGACCGAGGGCATCGCCGACACCGGGGTGAAGGCGGCCTTCCTCAAGTGCGCGGTCGAGACGAAGGCGCTCACGCCCGGCGTCGAGCGCATCTGCCGGTCGGTCGCGCGGGCGCACGTACGGACGGGCGCGCCGATCACCGTCCACACGAACGCCCTGGAGAACAGCGGGATCGTCGCGCTCGACCTGTTCGCCAAGGAGGGGGTCGACCTCACGAAGGTGGTCGTCGGGCACGCGGGCGACAGCAACGACCTCGACTACCTCATGCGCCTGGCCGACACCGGCGCCATCCTCGGGATGGACCGTTTCGGTCTGGACGTCTACAACCCGACCGCGCAGCGCGTGGCCACGATCGCGGCGCTCTGCCAGCGGGGATACGCCGATCGCATGGTGCTGAGCCACGACACGGCCTGCTTCATGGACTATTTCGGCGGTGCCTGGGACGAGACCCGAAGCACGCTGGCGCCGAACTGGCGCTACGATCACATTCACGACGATGTCTTGGCCGCACTGCTGGACTCGGGTGTGACCGATGACCAGATTGAGCAGATGCTGGTGTTCAACCCGAAGCGCTACTTCTCGTAAAGTAGTTGGATCGGGTGAGCAACGCGGGTAGGTGGAGCTGGGTGACTTCGGAGCAGGCCTTGTCGATAAGCCTCGGGCTCCAGGGACCCTGCGTCATCGCGCGGCTGACGGGGGACTTCGACTTCGGCTCCGCCGCGGAGGTCCGCGACCGCGTCACCAAGGCGCTCGACCTCACCCAGCCGCCGATGCTCGTCATCGACATGCAGGCGGTCAGCGTCTGCGACTCCTCCGGCCTGTCGGTGCTGGTCTACCTGCACAAGGCGGTCACCGCCTCCGGCGGGCGGCTGCTGCTGTCCGGGCTCAACGGCCGGTGCAAGCACCTGTTCGCGATCACGGCGCTGGACAAGTTCTTCGATATCCGCACCACGGCCGAGCTGGCCATCGCAGAACTCAACGAACCGGGGAATTCGCCGCCGTTTACCGGGTAGTCCCCGTGCATGTCGGCCGATGAGCCCGATCTGCTCGGTACGTACCTCGAACAGATCGGAAAGACCCCCTTGCTCTCCGCCGCGGACGAAGTGGATCTCGCCCGGCGGATCGAGGCAGGCCTGTACGCGGGCCATCTGATCGAGCGTGGTGAGGGCACGCCAGAACTCGAACGCGTCGCACTCGACGGGCGGCGCGCCAAGGACCTGCTGATCAGGTCCAACCTCCGGCTGGTGGTGGCCGCCGCCAGGCGCTACTCCTACCGGGGGCTGCCGCTGCTCGACATCATCCAGGAGGGGAATCTCGGACTGATCAGGGCGGTCGAGAAGTTCGACTACACGCGGGGATACAAGTTCTCCACGTACGGGATGTGGTGGATCCGGCAGGCCATCGAGCGCGGCATCCACGACAAGAGCCGTACCGTGCGGTTGCCGATCCACGTCGCGGAGGAGCTGTCCCGGCTCATCCGGGTCGAGCGGCAGCTCGCCGCCGAGCTGGGCCGCGAGCCGACGGACGCCGAGCTGGGCGAGGCGGCCGAGCGGTCGCCTCAGCAGGTCTCGGCGTTACGCCGGCTCGGCCAGGAGATGGTCAGCCTGGACATCCCGGTGGGGGAGCACGGCGAGGGCCGGATGGGCGACCTGATCGCCGACGAGGACGGGCTGCAGGTGCAGGAGCTCACGGAGCTCCGCGCCCTCAGCGCCGAGCTGAACCAGGTGGTCACGACGCTGCCGCCGCGGGAGGCGTTCGTGATCAGGCTCCGGTACGGCCTGGCCGGTCACCGGGCGCAGAGCTACACCGAGATCGCGGAGCAGCTCGGTCTCACCAGGGAGCGGATCCGGCAGCTGGAGAAGCAGGCGTTGAGACGGCTCAGGCAAGGGGGGCCGCTGCTGGCGTGGGCTTCGTGAACGGAAACGGCGCCGAAACAGGGGACGGGATTGGATCTCCCCGAACGGCCGGTGGCGGGAGACGCGCGACACGGGACCTGGGAGGTCCTGCCAGAGGGCCGCTACCGGCCGTTCACCATGCAGGCATTACCGGTGAGATGCGGGCAGGGGCCGTGCCGTGGCTCGGCCCCTGACGCTCACGCGGTGACGAGGAGCGCTACCCCGATCAGCACCACGACCGGGACGACCCACATCACGGCCTCGACAGCGAACTCCTTGTACATCGCGCAGGTCTCCTTCAGGTGAGGGGCACGGGAAACGTCACTGCGCAGCATAGCCGTCCCCGCGACCTGTCCGATCCAGGGCCTCAGGCCGTGACCGCGCCGTCGGCGGCGGAGCCGACCGTGGCCACGTACTTGGTCAGCACCCCCCGCTCCACCGCCCGGTCCGGGCGGCGCCACGCGGCCCGCCGGCGGGCCAGCTCCTCCTCCGGCACCAGCAGGTCGAGGGTTCCGGCCGCGCTGTCGATCACCACCGTGTCGCCGTCGTGCACCAGCGCGATCGGCCCGCCGTGGTACGCCTCCGGCGCCACGTGCCCGATCACCAGCCCGTGGGAGACCCCGCTGAAGCGGCCGTCGGTGACCAGTGCCACCGAGGAGCCGAGCCCCCGGCCGACGAGGGGGCCGGTGATCGAGAGCATCTCGCGCATGCCGGGGCCGCCCGCCGGGCCCTCGTACCGGACCACGATGACGTCGCCGGCCACGATCCGGCCCTCCTGGATGGCGACGTAGCAGTCGTTCTCCGAGTCGAACACCCTGGCTGGCCCCTCGTGGCGGAAGTCGTCCTTGCCGCCCAGTTTGAGCACGCAGCCGTCGGGCGCGAGCGAGCCGCGCAGGATGGCCAGCGCGCCGCGCCGCTTGAACGGCTCCTCCGCGCTCGCCACCACCTGCTGGCCGGGCGTCTCCCGCGCGTCCGCCGCCACGCCGGCGAGGGTGCGGCCGTCCACCAGCGTGACGTTCTCGCGCAGCAGCCCCGCTTCCAGCAGGCGGCGCACCACCAGCGAGGTGCCGCCGGCCCGCCACAGGTCGAGCGCCGTGTGGTCGCCGCCGCTGGGCTTGAGCCCGGTGATGATCGGGACCTCGCGGCAGACCTCGCCGATCCGGTCGATCTCCAGGGGCAGCCCCGCCTCGCGGGCGATGGCCAGCAGGTGCAGGACGGCGTTCGTGGAGCCGCCCATGGCCGCCACCGACACGATCGCGTTGTGCAGGGCGTCCTCGGTGAGCACGCGCGAGGGGCGGGCGTCGCGGGCCAGCGCCTCCATGGCGATCTCGCCCACGCGTCGGGCCGCGGCGTTCTTCTCCTCCGCCACCGCGGGGATGTCGCCCACGCCGAACGGCGCCAGGCCGAGGAAGTCGGCGACCGCGCCCATGGTGTTGGCGGTGTACTGGGCGGCGCAGGTGCCGGCGCCCGGGCAGGCGTGCCTGGCCAGGTCGTCCAGGTCGGCCTGGTCCATCCGGCCGACCTCGCGCTCGCCGAGCGCCTCCCACATGTCCTGGATGGTGACGTCGCGCCCGCGCCAGCGGCCGGGCATCATGCTGCCGCTGTAGAGGACCACCGACGGCACGTCCAGCCGGGCCAGCGCCATGATCGCGGCGGGCACGGTCTTGTCGCAGCCGACGATCGCCACCAGCGCGTCGAACCCGTGCGCGCGGCCCATGAGCTCGATCGAGTCGGCGATGACCTCACGGCTGATCAGTGACGTGCGCATGCCGGGCGTGTGCATGGTGAGGTTGTCGGACACCGCGATGGTGTTGAACTCCATCGGCAGGCCGCCCGCCGCCCGCACCCCCTCGGCCACGTGGGCGGCCAACTCGCGGTGGGTCAGGTTGCACGGCATGGTGCCGGTCCAGGTGGAGGCGATGCCGACCACAGGGCGGCGCATCTCCTCCTCCGACATGCCCATGGCGTACAGATGGGAGCGGGCCGGTGCGCGGTCGGGATCGTCGGCGATGCTCAAAGGGATTCCTCCGATGTACGGTTCTCGGCACCTCAATGATCCAGTGCCCGGTTTCACCGGTGGTCCCCGGCCCCCCTCACTGCTCGCGCATGCCCCACGGTGAGCCGTACTCGACCAGGAGGTCCAGGAACGGCCGCGGCTCGAACGCCTCCGGCCCCAGCACGCCCGCGCCCGTCCAGGCCCCGCTCGCCAGCAGCTCCAGGGCGATCACCGGGTTGACCGCGGTCTGCCAGACCACGGCCTGGGAGCCGTACTCGCGCATCGACCACTGGTTGTCCACCACGTGGTAGAGGTACACCTCGCGCGCCTGCCCGTCCTTGACGCCCTTCACCCAGGTGCCGGCGCAGGTCTTGCCGTGCATGCGGTCGCCGAGCTCGGCCGGGTCGGGCAGCACGGCGGCGACCACGTCACGCGGGGACACCCGGGCGGTGCCCTGGTCGGTCCTGACCGCGACCGGCTCGGTGCGGTCGACGCCCAGCGCGTGCAGGGTCTTCAGGGTGCCGATGAACTCCTCGCCGAGGCCGTACTTGAACGTCACCCGCTGCGCCGGGATCCAGCGGGGCACGAGCACGACTTCCTCGTGCTCGACGTTCACGCACTCCACGGGGCCGATCCCGTCGGGGAAGTCGAAGATCTCGGGCTCGCTGAACGGCTCCGTGGTGTACCAGCCGCGGGCCTTCTCGTAGATGAGCGGCGGGTTGAGGCACTCCTCGATGGTGGTCCAGATGGAGAAGGAGGGGGCGAAGTCGTAGCCGTCGACGGTGAGGTTCGCGCCGTCCCTGATGCCGATCTCCTCGATCTCGTCGAACAGCTCGTCGGCGGCGTAGCGGGCGAAGACGTCGGCCAGGCCGGGCTCCACGCCCATGCCGACCAGCGCCAGCCTGCCCTTCGTGGCCCACTCGGGCGCGCGGGCGAACTGCTCGTCGCCCAGCATGACGCCCACCTCCTCGTACGGGCGGTCGGGGTGCGGCTTGGACATGGACATGGCCATGTCGAGGTAGTCGGCCCCCGCCGTGAGCGCCGCGTCGAACAGCGGCAGCACGAAACGCGGGTCGGTGGCGTTGAGCAGGACGTCGCAGCGGTGCTCGGTCAGCAACTCGGCGACGGCCCCGGCGTCGGCGGCGTCGATCTTGACCGGGGTGAACCGGCCGGCGGACTCGCCCAGCGCGGCGACGGCCGCCTTGGCGCGGGGAAGGTCGTAGTCGGCGACCACCATGTGCTCGAAGAACGGGCGGCGGGCGGCGATCCGGGTGATGGCGGTTCCCACGCCGCCGGCTCCCACAAGAAGGATACGCATGACGATAAATCCCCTTTTGACAGCTTTTGGGGGGTTGTTGTCGTTCATCAAACGCCCGTAGGCTCATCAACGTCAATGGCGTTGGCATAAGGAGCGAGCTGCATGGCCAAGCGGGTGGTGGCGGAGGCGGCACGCCGGCGGCGGCGTCCCACCAAACAGGGGCAGGTCCTGACGCACCGGCTCATCGTGGAGACCGCGCTGCGGATGTTGCGCGAGCACGGGGCCGCCGGGCTGACCGCCCGCCGCCTCGGCCTCGCGCTCGGCGCCGACGCGAGCACGATCTACCGGTACTTCCGGGGCATGGACGACCTCATCCTGGCGATCGCGGACGAGCTGTTCCGGCACGCGATGGCGGACTGGCGGCCCAGCGGGGACTGGCGGGGCGACCTGCGGGATCTCGGCCTGCGCATCCACCACGCGTACCTGGCCCACCCGCAGGCCGCCGTGCTCACCGCCAGCCGGGTCACGGGGCGGCCGAACGAGGTGGCCGGCGACGAGACGATCCTCGGGATCGTGCGCGGGGCGGGGTTCGCCGACGCCGACGCCGTACGGATCTACCACGCCTTCATCGACCAGAGCCTGGCCTTCGCCATCCTCGACGCGGCCACGCTGGCCCTGCCGAAGGCGGCGCGGGAGGCCGACGAGGAGGTGTGGCGCGACACGTACGCGCGGCTGCCGGCCAGCACGCACCCCAACATCGCGGCCACGGCTCCGCTGCTGGTCGCCCGGATGAACGACAGCGCGTACCCGACGGCGCTCGACATGCTGCTGTCCAGCGTGTCGGCGCAGCTCGCCCGGGCGATCTAGGCGTCGTCGGCCGGGAGGTTCCGGGCCAGCCGCTTGCCGAGCCCGGCCAGCGAGTCGTCGGCCATGAGCGCGGGCAGGCGGGGCGCGTCCTCGTCGATCTGGCGCAGCACCGCCGGCTGGTCGCCCCGGTAGCGGCTCCAGGCCCGGACCACCTCGGGCATCGCGGCGATCGCCTCCTCCGACAGGATCGCCTCGCGGGGCAGCCACGACGTCAGGAACTGCCGCACCCTTCCCGGGCTCCACCACAGCGGCCGGTTCCCGACGAACTCGGCCAGCTTCCCGAACGCCTCCCGCGCCCCCGGCAGGTCCGGCACGTCCTCGAACTCGGTCAGCGTCTCGTCGGGGGCGCCGCGTACGAGGCCGGGGACGGTCCGGGCGCGGGCGACGGCCAGCGGGCGGATCGCGGGCAGCGTCTCCGCCACGGCCGCTCCCATGACCGTCTCGCCCAGCTCGAACGCGTCCAGGATCCGGCCCCCGACCACCCCCGGCTCCGCCTCCCGCAGGCCCAGGTCGTCGAGGAACTTCAGCTCCTCCACCAGGCCGTCGACGGCGAGGCCGCCCTGGGGCTGGTCGATGCCGATGACGAGGATGTGGGGCTCCTTGCCGTTCTCGTAACGGAAGGCCAGAACCGCCAGGACCTGCTCACCGTAGGGGTCGGCCTTGCCGTACCAGGCCCCCTCGCACACCACCCGGCCCATCCGCCGCATCCACCCGAGCACCTCCCCGGCCCCTGGGGTCGGTGGTCCAGAGTCCGGGGCCGGTGCGCCGGACTCCGGGGCCAGTTCTTCGGGCTCCCGGGCCGCTGCGTCTCGTGCGTCCAGTGCGCCGACCGCCGCCAGGGCGGTGAGGGCGAGGCGCGCTTCCTGACGCCCGTCTTCCTCCGCCCGCCGCAGGAACGCCTCCGTCTCCCCGGCCGCCTCCAGCTCCGCCGCCAGCCGGGCGGCCCAGAGCTCCGTCCGCAGCGGGGAACGCCACCTGAGCAGGTCTCGGGCCTGAGTGATCGCCGTGTCGAACGCAGTCGTACTCACCCTTAGACCGTATCGCCAGGAGGGATCAGCGCAGTGGGAGGCGCTGCATGGCGTCGGCCCTCCAGACGTGGGGCGTGGCGTGGGGCTTCGGGTCGCGCCGAGCGCTGCACGCCCGGCGTATGACGAGGGCCCGCCCGTGGCCGTCGGCGCGGCACACGTACGGGCCCGGAGCCCATGGGGGCGAGTTCTCGGCGCGCGGGGCTTCCCTGACGGAGCACCCGCCTGCCCGCCGGGCCCAGCTGGGTGGCCGTCGCGCCCGCTGCGCGCTTGTCATCTTCCTGGCGGCCCCGGCTGCGTCGCGGTCGGGGCTCGGCGCGCCGATGCACGGGCTGTTGAGGGCGGGACATGACGGCTCGGCCCGTGGATCTGGTGCACCGGCTGTTGAGGGTGGGACGTGACGGGCTCAGCCCGTGGGCTGGAGCGCCGGTTGCGGTGGGTCAGGTCCGGTGGCTCAGTCCGTGGGCTGGGGCGCTGGCTGTGGTGGGTCGGATCCGGTGGCTCGATCCGCGAGCTGGGGCGCCGGTTGCGGTGGGTCAGGTCCGGTGGGTCGGTCCCTGGGCTGGTGCGCCGCCTCCTTGGCGAGACTCGCGGGCTGGCGCGCATGGAGCGGCCCGGTCGACCGACTGGAGCGGCCCGGTCCGGCGGATGGGGCGGACCGGGCCGCGCTTTCGGTGCTATCGGTTGTCGCCGCCCAGGCCCGCCTTCCTGAGGGCCTCGGCCATCGCGCCCGTCGGAGCGGGGCGGTCCTGGCGGCGCTGGCCGCCGCGCTGCCCGTCGCCGCGGCCACGCTGGGCGGCGTCCCCGCCGCGCTGGCCGTCACCCCGGCCGCGGCCGCCGTTACCGCGGCCGCCGTCGCCCCGAGCCCCGTCGCCCCGAGCCCCGTCGCCCCGAGCCCCGTCGCCGCGCTGGCCGTCACCACGCTGGCCTTCGCCCCGGCCGCCGCCGGTGCGGCCGCCTTCGCCGCGGGCGCCCTGGCCGCGGGGCTGCTGGCCGTCGCCCCGAGGGCTGTCCCCGCGGTTGCCTGCCTGGCGGCCGGGGCCGCGGCGGGGGGACTCGCCGCCGGGCTGGGCGGTCGTCTCGTCCTCCAGGCGCAGGGTCAGGGAGATGCGCTTGCGCGGGATGTCGACGTCGAGGACCTTCACGCGGACGATGTCACCCGGCTTGACCACGTCACGCGGATCCTTGACGTAGTTGCGCGACATGGCCGAAACGTGCACCAGGCCGTCCTGGTGCACGCCGACGTCCACGAACGCGCCGAACGCGGCCACGTTCGTGACCACGCCCTCCAGGATCATGCCGGGCGTCAGGTCGGAGATCTTCTCCACGCCCTCCTTGAAGGTGGCGGTCTTGAAGGCGGGACGCGGGTCGCGGCCCGGCTTCTCCAGCTCGCGCAGGATGTCGGTGACCGTAGGCAGGCCGAACGTCTCGTCGGTGAAGTCCTGCGGCTTGAGGGAGCGCAGCGCCGCGGTGTTGCCGATCAGCGACTTGAGGTCCGTCTTGGCCGAGGTCAGGATGCGCCGGACCACCGGGTAGGACTCCGGGTGCACGCTCGACACGTCGAGCGGGTCGTCGCCGCCCGGGATGCGCAGGAAGCCCGCGCACTGCTCGAACGCCTTGGGGCCGAGCCGGGGCACGCTCTTCAGCGCGGAACGCGTGCGGAAGGGGCCGTTGGAGTCGCGGTGGCGGACGATGCTCTCCGCCAGCGTGGCGCCGATGCCCGACACGCGGGTGAGCAGGGGTGCCGAAGCCGTGTTGACGTCGACCCCCACCGCGTTGACGCAGTCTTCGACGACCGCGTCGAGCGAGCGGGAGAGCTTGGACTCGGCCAGGTCGTGCTGGTATTGGCCGACGCCGATCGACTTGGGGTCGATCTTGACCAGCTCGGCCAGCGGGTCCTGCAGCCGCCGGGCGATGGAGACCGCCCCGCGCAGCGACACGTCGAGCTCGGGCAACTCCTGGGAGGCGTAGGGAGAGGCCGAGTAGACCGAGGCGCCGGCCTCGGAAACGACGATCTTGGTGATCGACGGCATGTGCTCGACCAGCTCGCCGGCCAGCTTGTCGGTCTCGCGGGAGGCCGTGCCGTTGCCGATGGCGATCAGCTCGACGCCGTGCCGCTGCGCGAGCGCGCCCAGCACGGCCAGCGACTGGGCCCACTGCCGCTTGGGCTCGTGGGGGTAGATGGTCGCGGTCTCCACGACCTTGCCCGTGGCGTCCACCACGGCGACCTTCACACCGGTGCGCAGGCCCGGGTCGAGGCCCATCGTGGGCCGGGTGCCGGCCGGGGCGGCGAGCAGCAGGTCGCGCAGGTTGGCCGCGAACACCCGCACCGCCTCCTCCTCGGCCGCCTGCCACAGCCGCATCCGCAGGTCGATGCCGAGGTGCACGAGGATGCGGGTGCGCCAGGCCCAGCGCACGGTCTCGCCCAGCCACTTGTCGGCCGGGCGGCCCTGGTCGGAGACGCCGAACCGGGAGGCGATGCGGAACTCGTAGTCGGGGCTGTCGTCGGGCTCCAGGGTGACGGAGAGGATCTCCTCCTTCTCGCCCCTGAACATGGCCAGGATCCGATGCGAGGGCAGCTTCGTGAACGGCTCGCCGAACTCGAAGTAGTCGGAGAACTTGGCCCCCGCCTCCTCCTTGCCCTCCCGGACCTTCGACACCAGCCGCCCGCGGCTCCAGAGCTGCTCGCGCAGCCCGCCGATGAGGTCGGCGTCCTCGGCGAAGCGCTCGATCAGGATGGCCCTGGCCCCTTCGAGGGCCGCGCCCGTGTCGGCGACGCCCTCCGTGACGAAGCCCTCGGCCGTCGCCGTGGGGTCGAGCGTGGGGTCGGCGAGGAGCTGGTCGGCCAGCGGCTCCAGGCCCAGCTCGCGGGCGATCTGCGCCTTGGTGCGCCGCTTGGGCTTGTAGGGCAGGTAGATGTCCTCGAGCCTGGCCTTGGTCTCGGCCGCCATGATCTGCTCGCGCAGCTCGTCGGTGAGCTTGCCCTGGGACTCGATGGACTCCAGGATCGCCGTCCTGCGCTCCTCCAGCTCCCGCAGGTAGCGCAGCCGCTCCTCCAGCGTGCGCAGTTGCGCGTCGTCGAGGGCGCCGGTGGCCTCTTTGCGGTATCGGGCGATGAACGGCACGGTGGCGCCGCCGTCGAGCAGATCGACGGCTGCCTGCACCTGCCCGTCGCGTACGTCGAGCTCTGCCGCGATCCGCTGGTGAATAGAGAGCACTTGCCTGCCTTTCGATGGTCCCGCCGGTCAATTGTGCAGGACGACGCCGTCCTTCATGACCAGAGTGCGCGCAGGGTGAACGACCACCGCCTCCGCCGGCCCACCGGCGGGGACCACGACCAGGTCGGCCCGGTTGCCCGGGGCCAGGCCGTAGCCCTCCAGCCCCAGCGCCCGCGCCCCGCCGTGGGTGGCCGCCTCCAGCGCCAGCTCGATGTCCTCGTCCCTGCGGAAGGTGCTGCGGTAGGCGACGTGCATCGCCCGCTCCAGCATGTCGCCGCTGCCGTACGGGCCCCAGAGGTCGCGGATGCCGTCGTGCCCGCAGGCGACGGTGACCCCCGCGGCCCGCATCCGCTTGATCGGAGGCACGGGGAAGCTGTAGACGGCGGCGGTCACCACCGCCACGCCCGCCTCGGCGAAGCCCTGGATCAGCCGGTCCTGGTAGGCCTCGTCGAGCTGGCCCAGCGCGTAGGCGTGGCTGACCGCCACCCGGCCGCCCAGCCCGAGCGCCCTGGTGCGCTCGATGATCAGCTCCAGCTCCCACCCGCCCAGCGAGCCGCCGTCGTGCAGGTGGAGATCGAGATGCGTGCCGTAGCTCCCGGCCAGGCCGAAGATCAGGTCGAGATGGCGCACCGGGTCGCGGTCGATGCCCGCCGGGTCGAGGCCGCCCACCGCCTCGACCCCGCTCTTCAGCGCTGCCTCCAGCAGCTCGGCCGTGCCCGGGTTGGTGAGCACGCCGTGCTGGGGGAAGGCGACCTGGCGCACGTCGACGGGGGAGCCGGCCGCGGCCTCGCGCACGGCCTCCACCCCCCGCAGCCCGACGGCCGGGTCGATGTCGGTGTGGGTGCGGACGTGGGTCGTGCCCGCCGCGCTCATCTGCTCCAGCAGCGCGCCGATCCGCGCCACGCTCGGCACCCCCAGCTCCGCCCGGCGGCCCATGTCGTTGCCGATGCGGCCGGCGAGCGTGTCGTCGGCGGAGTGGGGCACCCACGGCCCGCCGTGGAGGGTCTTGTCGAGATGGCAGTGCGCCTCTACGAGGCCGGGCAGGACGAGCTGCCCCGCCACGTCGATGACCAGGGCGTCGGGCGGTGCCTCGATGCCCGGCGCGATCCGGTCGATGCGCCCGTCGCGGACCAGGATGTCGGCGGGCGCGCCCGGCTCCGGGGTCGCGGGCGGCCGCCGCTGCTGGGCGGCGGGTGCCGCCGGGCCCTGGGCGGCGGGTGGTCCGGGTCTCCAGGGCAGTCCGCCGCGGAGCAGCACGTCGGTCATGCCCAGCACCCTAAAGGGCGCGACCGACGATTTCCTCGCCTCCGCTGTGACGGTTCTGGAACAACAGCCGCGAGGCGGTCAAATGTCACTGAGGTGGGTGACGTTCGCGACGTCCGCGTCATCCGTGCTCGGCCGGCCCGCCAGCCAGGCGTCCAGGATCTCGTCCAGCACCACGTCCGACGTGAGGCGGAGGCTGAGGGCCAGCACGTTGGCGTCGTTCCACTTGCGGGCCCCGTCGGCGGTGTACGCGTCCACGCACAGGGCCGCGCGCACCCCGGGCACCTTGTTCGCCGCGATCGACGCGCCCGTCCCGGTCCAGCAGCAGACGACCGCCTGCTCCGCGCGCCCCTCGCTCACGTCCCTGGCGGCCAGCTCCGAGGCCCACGCCCAGTCGTCCCGCTCGTCGTCGTTGAGCGCGCCGTGGGTCACGACCTCGTGCCCCCGCCTGCGCAGCTCCGACACGACCCGCTCGGCCACCCCGTCCCTGCTGTCGGCGGCCACCGAAATCCGCATGTGCCCTCCCGGTCGATCTCCCTCACATCTACCACCTGGCCCGGCCGATCGGCCTCCCTCAAGCTTTCTCCGCGGTCGCGGTGGGGGTGGGAGGGAGGCTGGGACTGGCGTGAGGGGCTGGTATGTGCTTGGTTGTGGCGCCATATGAGTATTGACGTAAATGACATTTCGGCCCTCGCCCGGGGGTGTGCCGTTCTGGGCACCGGTGGCGGGGGCGACGTGCGTACGGGATCGCTGGCCGCCGTGCGGGCGATTCGCGAGCACGGCCCGGTGCCGCTGGTGGAGCTGGGCGATCTGCCCGGTGACGCGCTGGTCGTGCCGCTGTCCGGCATCGGGGCGCCCACCGTCAGCCACGAGATGATCCACGGCGAGGACGAGCCCGAACGCATCGCCGAGGAGGTCGAGCGGATCTTCGGCCGGCCGCCGAGCGCGATCATGTCCTCCGAGATCGGGGGCGCCAACGGGGTCGCGCCCGTCGCCTGGGCCGCCCAGCTGGGGCTGCCGCTGCTCGACGCCGACGGCATGGGACGGGCCTTCCCCGAGGTCCAGATGGTCTCGATGTACGTGGCGGGGCTCCCCGCCGACCTCGTGGTCATGTCCGACGTCGCGGGCAACGTGGTGACCATCCGCCCGATCGACGGGCTCTGGTCGGAGCGCCTGGCCCGCGCCGTCTGCGTGGCGGCCGGGTCGCACGCGCTGATGGCCGACTACGTGCTCACCGCCGAACGGGCCAGGGGCGCGGTCATCGAGGGTACGGTCACCCGCGCCCTGGAGATCGGCCGCGCCACCGAGGGCACGGCGGACCCGCTCGGCGCTCTCCAGGACCGGCTCGGCGCCGCCAGGCTGATCACCGGCAAGCTGACCGACGTGGAGCGGCGCACCACGGGCGGGTTCGTACGGGGAACGGCCACGATCGAGGGCACCGGCGCGGACCGGGGCCGCCGCCTCACGCTGGAGCTGCAGAACGAGAACCTGGTCGCCGTCGAGGAGGACCGGGTCCGCGCCATGGTCCCCGACCTCATCACCGTCGTGGACACCGAGACCGCCGCCGCGATCCAGACCGAGGCCCTCAGGTACGGCCAGCGCGTCACGGTGCTCGCCTGGCCCTGCGACGCGCTCTGGCGCACCCCCAAGGGCCTGGAGACGGCCGGGCCGAGGGCGTTCGGATACGACCTGGACTACGTACCCGTCGAGGAGCTGATGGCGCGTGGCTGACCTGCGAATCGGGATCGACGTCGGCGGCACGAACACCGACGCGGTGGTGCTCGACGCCGGCGGCCGGGTGATCGCCAAGGCCAAGCGGCCGACCACCTCCGACGTGACCGGTGGCCTGCGGGCCGCCCTGGACGCCGTACTCGCCCAGGTGGGGGACAGGACCGGCGTCGGCCGCGTCATGCTGGGCACCACGCACGCCACGAACGCGATCCTCGAGCGGCGCGGGCTCGGCCGGGTCGCCGTGCTGCGGCTGGGCGCGCCCGCCACCACCGCCGTGCCGCCGCTCTCCGACTGGCCCGCCGAGCTGCGCAAGGCCGTCTCGGCGGGCGAGGCGATCGTGCCCGGCGGCCACTACGTGGACGGCCGCGAGATCAGCCCGCTGGACCTGGGCGCCGTGCGCCGGTTCCTGGACGGCGTGCAGGCCGACGCGGTGGCCGTCACCAGCGTGTTCAGCCCGGCCGGCGGCGAGCACGAGCAGGCGGTCGAGGAGCTGGTCAGGGCCGAGTACGGCCTGCCGGTGTCGATGAGCCACGAGATCGGCTCCCTCGGCCTGCTCGAACGCGAGAACGCGACCGTGCTGAACGCCGCCCTGTACGGCGTGGCCGCCCACGTCACCGGTGCCCTGGTCACGGCGCTGGCCGAGCGGGGGCTCGGCGCGCGGCCGTACCTGGCGCAGAACGACGGCACGCTCATGACCCTGGAGCACGCCGCGCGCCTGCCGGTCTCCACGATCGGGTCCGGGCCGGCGAACTCCCTGCGCGGCGCCGCGTACCTGTCCGGCGTGGCGGACGCGGTCGTGGTGGACGTGGGCGGCACCTCCACCGATCTGGGGGTGCTGGCCGGGGGTTTCCCGAGGGAGTCGGCGGCGGCGGTCGAGATCGGCGGGGTGCTGACCAACTTCCGCATGCCCGACATCCTGGCCATCGCGCTCGGCGGCGGGACCGTGGTGCGGGGCGGCGGCGTCGGGCCCGACTCGGTCGGCTACCGGATCGCTCAGGAGGCGCTGGTCTTCGGCGGGGCGACGGCGACGATGACGGACGCGGCCGTGGCGGCCGGCCGGATCCCGCCCGGGGCCGAGGGCTGGCGCGAGAGCCTGCGGGCGGCCATCCTGGCGCTCGGGACCGGCGGGCAGGACCCCCGTGAGCACACGCCCGGGGAGGTGGGTGACATGTCGGAAAGAATCGGCGACATTCTGGAAAGCGCGGTCACCCTGGCGGACGAGATGGTCATCGACGCCGTGGACCGGATGACGCTCGGCCGGGCCGACCGTCCCCTGGTGGCGGTGGGTGGCGGGGCGTTCCTGCTGCCTGATCACATCCCCGGCGTGAGCAGGGTGATCCGGCCGGAGCACGCCGAGGTGGCCAACGCCGTGGGCGCCGCCATCGCACTCGCGAGCGGCAGAGTCGATACGATCTTGCCTGCAGGAGAAAGCCGGTCACAAGCGATCGAAAGCGCCAAGGAGGAGGCGCGGGCGCGAGCCGTGGCGGCGGGGGCGGATCCCTCCGGCGTCGAGATCGTGGACCTCCTCGAGGTGCCGCTGAGCTACCTCTCCGAGCCCGCCGTGCGGGTACACGTCAAAGCAGCCGGACCCCTCGCCCGGTGACACATCGAAAGGACCCCCCACCATGCGCTGGCACAAGCGTCTGCTCGTCGCCGGTGTCGCCGGCGCGCTGGCCCTGACCGCATCCGCGTGCGCGGGCGGACAGGTGCGCGGCGCCGGTGGCACCCCGCAGCCCCAGGCGAGCGGCGGCAGCCCGGCGAACCAGGCCACCGGGCAGGTGAACGACAGCACGTTCGTCTACGCGCCGAACCTCGACGTCGTCACCGACTGGGACCCGGCGACCTCCTACTCCAACGAGATCGTCGCCCTGTCGAACATCTACGAGGGCCTCACCAGGTACGACTCCGAGGCCAAGAAGGCCATGCCGCGCCTGGCCACCGAATGGACGTCGGCGGCGGACGGCAAGGAGTGGACGTTCAAGCTCCGGCAGGGCGTGAAGTTCCACTCGGGGGCCACGATGGACGCCGAGGCGGCCAAGAAGGCCATCGAGCGGACGATCGAGAAGAAGGGCGGCGCGGCCTACATCTGGGACCCGGTGAACTCGATCGAGGCCGTGGACGCGAGCACGCTGAAGTTCACGCTCAAGTATGCCGCCCCGCTCGACCTGGTCGCCTCCTCCGGCTACGCCGCCTGGATCTACGACGTGGACGCGGTGGACGCCGACGGCAAGAAGACCGCCGGCACCGGCCCGTACACGATCGACTCCTGGCAGAAGGGCAAGGAGACCGAGCTCACGCTGAAGGCGTACGAGGACTACTGGGGCGGCTGGAAGCCGGAGCAGTACAAGAAGGTCGCCTTCCGCGTCACACCCGAGATCACCACCGCCTGGCAGCTCCTGCAGAAGGGTGAGGTGAACTTCGTCGAGCGCCTGAACCCGCAGCTGTTCGCCCAGGCCGGGACGACGGGGACCGTGCAGACCACGCAGTCGCCGTCGTTCCAGAACCTGCTGGTGCTGTTCAACACGGCCGCGGGCCCGACCAAGGACGTCAAGGTGCGGCAGGCGCTGCAGCTCGCGATCGACTACGACGGCCTGGCGGCGGCGCTGGAGGGCTCGGGACAGAAGGCCAGCGGCCTGGTGCCGCAGGGCCTGCTCGGCCACGCCTCCGGCATGGAGCCCAAGCAGGACCTGGCCCGGGCGCAGGAGCTGCTGGCCGAGGCCGGGTACGGCCCCGACAACCCCGAGCTCAAGCTGACCCTGACCTACGGCCAGGGCGACGAGGACCAGAAGCTGCTGGTCACGCTGCTCAGCTCGGCACTGAACAAGCTCAACGTGACGTTGCAGGCCAAGCCCATGACCTGGAGCGCGCAGTGGGACCTGGGCAAGAAGCAGGGCCAGGACATCTTCGTCATGTACTGGTACCCGGACTATCCGGACGCCTACTCCTGGTTCCTCAACGTGTTCAAGAGCGCCGACAAGCCGCAGTTCAACCTGTCCTACCTCAAGAACCCCGGCGTCGACGCGGCCATCGACAAGCTGCCCGAGCTGACGGCCACGGACCAGCTCGCGGCCGACCAGCAGTACAAGGAGCTGCAGCAGAAGATCATCCAGGAGGAGGCGGCGGTGGCGGTGCCGTACGTGCAGAAGTATCAGCGCGCCCTCTCCTCGGACGTCCAGGGCTACGCGGACAACCCCGCCTATCCCAACGTGGTCTTCTTCTACGACCTCAAGCGCGCAAGCTAGCCAATGGCGCGCTATCTGGCCCGCCGGCTCGGCCAGGCCCTCCTGGTCGTGGCCGGCGTGGTCGTGCTCACGTTCGTGGTCATGCGGCTGGTGCCCGGCGATCCGGCGGTCGCGTTCGCCGGGCCGAAGGCCACGCCCGAGCAGCTCGCCGCGGCCCGCGCGCGGTTCGGGCTGGACGATCCGCTGCCGGTGCAGCTGCTCAACTACGTGCGCGACCTGGTCACCGGTGACTGGGGAGTCAGCCTGCGCACCCGGCAGCCCGTGCGCGACGACCTCTACCTCGCCTTCCCGGCCTCGCTGGAGCTGGTCGGGGCGGCGCTGGTGATCGCGGTCGTCGTGGGCATCCCGCTCGGCGTGCTCGCCGCCCGCTACAAGACGAGATTTCCGGACTTCGGGGTACGGTTCGGCAGCATGCTGGCCGTCTCCGTACCGGTCTTCTGGCTGGCCCTGGCCCTGCAGACGGTCTTCGCCAGCAACCTCGGCTGGTTCCCGATCGCCGGTGAGTACGACTCCGCCCTCGACACCACCAGCCCCCTCACCCTCTGGACGAACATCACCGTCGTCGACGCCCTCATCACCGGCAACTGGCCCATCTTCACCAGCACCCTCGAACACCTCGTCCTGCCGGCCCTCGTCGTGGCCGCCTACCCCGCCGGCGTCATCGCCCAGATGGCCAGGGCGGCGCTCATCGAGGAGTCCGGCCAGGACCACGCCCGGCTGGAGCGCGCGCTCGGCTTCGGCGAGACGGCCATCCTGACCAGGTTCGCCCTGAGGCCGGCGCTGAACCCGGTCCTGTCGCTGATCGCGCTGGTCTTCGCGTACGCGATCGTCAACGGCTTCCTCGTCGAGGCCGTCTTCAACTGGCCGGGCCTGGGCCGCTACGCCGCCGAGTCGATCCGCTCGCTGGACACCCCCGCCATCGCGGGCGTCACGCTGCTGGTCGCCCTGGTGTACGTGCTGGCGAATCTGGTCGTGGACATCCTCCAGGGTTTCGTCGACCCCCGGGCGAGGGCCCGATGACCGACGTGCGACCCGCGCCGCTGCGCCGGACCCTGCCGCGGATCCCCGACCGCTTCGCCGCCCTGGGCGCGGTGCTCATCGTGCTCATCGTGCTGGCGGCGATCCTGGCACCGTGGCTGGCGCCGTACCCGATGGACGACCCCAGGCCGCTGGAGCGGCTGCTGCCGCCGAGCGGCGCGCACTGGTTCGGCACCGACCAGGTCGGGCGGGACGTGCTCACCAGGATCCTGTACGGCGGGCGCACCTCGCTGTTCATCGCGGTGGCCGTGCTGGCCGTCTCGGCCGTGGTCGGGGTCACGCTCGGCGTGGTCGCCGGGTACGCGGGCGGCTGGGTCAGGGACGTGATCATGCGGGTGACGGACGTGTTCCTGGCCTTCCCCGCGCTGCTGCTGTCGCTGGCGCTGGCCGTCGTGCTGCAGCCCAGCGTGAACACCGTGATCCTGGCCATCGCGGTGACCTGGTGGCCCTGGTACACGCGGCTGGCCGCGTCCGTGGCCGCCTCGATCTCCACCCGCAGCTACGTGGACGCCGCCCGGTGCCTCGGCGTGCCGGCGCCGCTGATCATTCTGCGGCACGTGCTGCCCAACTCGCTCACTCCGGTCCTGGTCCAGCTCTCGCTGGACGCGGGCGGGGTGATCCTGACCTCGGCGGCGCTGTCGTACCTGGGGCTGGGCGCGCAGGAGCCGACGGCGGAATGGGGGCTGATGGTGCAGCAGGGGCAGTCGCTGTTCACCACGAACTGGTGGGTGGTGACCTTCCCCGGGCTGGCGATCCTGGTGACGGCGTTCGCGTTCAACGTGCTGGGTGAGGGGCTGCGCAGCGCGCTGGATCCCCGGAGCGAAGGAGCTCGGCGGAAGTGAGCGACGAAGGAGCCGGCGAGCGCCGAAGCGGTCGCGACCATGAGCACGAGGGCGGTCAATTGATCGAGGTACGCGATCTGCGGGTGAGCTACGGCGGGCGGCTGGTCGCGGACGTGCCGGAGCTGGACGTGGGCCCGGGGGAGTGCGTGGCGATCGTGGGGGAGAGCGGGTCGGGCAAGTCCACGACGCTGCTCTCGCTCCTGGGCCTGACCCAGGATGCCGAAATTTCGGGACACATCAGGGTGTGCGGGGTGGAGGTGCTCACGGCCTCGCCGCGCGCGCTCCGCGAGATCCGGGGCGCCAGGGTGGCGCTGGTGATGCAGTCGCCGCAGGCCGCGCTCAGCCCCGCCACCCGCCTGGGCGTCCTGATGCGCCGGGCGCTCAAGCTGCACGGCAGGCCCGGCGTGGAGCGGGCCATGGCGGAGGCCGTGGAGGCGGTCATGCTCGACCGCGAGATCCTGCGCCGCTATCCCCACGAGATCTCCGGCGGCCAGGCCCAGCGCTTCGCCATCGCGCTGGCCATCGCCCTGGGCGCCGAGGTGATCCTGGCCGACGAGCCCACCAGCGCGCTCGACGTGACCGTACAGGCCGAGGTGGTCGGCGTGCTGCGCAGGCTGCGGGAGGAGCGGGGCCTGGCGCTCCTGCTGGTCTCCCACGACCTGGCCCTGGTCTCGACGATCGCCGACCGGGTGCTCGTCATGAAGGACGGCGCGGTGGTGGAGTCGGGTCCCGCCGCCGCCGTACTGGCCGAGCCCGCCCATCCCTACACCCGTGAGCTCCTGGAGGCACTGCCGTGACCCAGCCGGAGGCGCTGCTGAGGGCCGAGCGGGTGACACTCGGGTACGCCCGCCGCCCGGTCGTCCACGACGTCAGCCTGGACATCACCGAGGGCGGCGTGGGCCTGATCGGGGAGAGCGGCTCGGGCAAGACGACGCTGGCGCGCGCGTTCCTGGGCCTCCTCACCCCCATGTCCGGAAATATCTGGTACGGCGACCAAACCCTCAAAAAGACGGACATGCGGAAGTTCCGCAAGGACGTCCAGCCCGTCTTCCAGGCCGAGGCCCTCGACCCCAGGATGCGCGTCGGCACCTCCATAGCCGAGGCCCTCCCGCGCGCCGCCCGCCCCCGCGTCAAGGAGCTGCTCGAACAGGTCGGCCTCGACCCCGACCTGGCCACCCGCCGCCCCCACCAGCTCTCGGGCGGCCAGCGCCAGCGCGTGGTGATCGCCCGCGCCCTGGCCGTGGACCCCCGCCTGCTCATCCTGGACGAGCCCACGAGCGCGCTCGACGTCACCGTCCAGGCCAGGATCCTCGACCTGCTGGCCTCGCTGGACACCGAGCGCCTGCTCATCACCCACAACCTGGCCGTCGTGGAGCGGCTCTGCCGCACCTCGCACGTGCTCTTCGCCGGCCGCGTCGTCGAGTCGGGCCCCACGTCCGGCCTCCTGGACAACCCCGCACACCCCTACACCCGGGCCCTGCGCGACGCCGTGCCGAAGCTGGGCGGCGCCCCGCCCGAGGCCAGGGGCCGGACGGAGGCCGTGCCCGCGGCGACCGGCTGCGCGTACCGGCTGCGCTGCCCGCTGGCCGTGCCGGAGTGCGAGCGGCCGCCCGCGCTGCGGGACGTGGGAGACCGTCAGGTGGCCTGCCACCGCGCGGAGGACGTCCTGCGCACGTGACGACCCCGCCCACGTGACGACGCCGCCCCCGTGACGATCCCGCTCACTTGATGACCCCGCTCACTTGATGACGAGGCGGGCCCTCATGTGCTCGCACAGGTCGTCCGAGAGCTTGCCCATCAGCCGCGACAGCTCCGCCCGGTCCGCCGCGGACCAGTCGGCCAGGGCGCCCTCGAACCACTCGGTGGTGACCCGGCGGCACCGGCTCGCCACCTCGGCCCCCTCCTCGGTGAGCACGATCTGCCAGGCCCGGCCGTCGTCGGGGTCGCGTACGCGCTCGAGCAGGCCACGCTGCTCCAGCGCGGCCACGTGCCGCGTCACGTGCGGGCTCTCCACCTGCAGGTTCTCGGCGATCACGCCGATCCTGCGCGGCTCACCGGCGTCCAGCAGGTGGACGAGGATCTGGACGTCCGGGCGGTCCAGCCGGACGCCCGCGGCCTCGGTCAGCCGCTCGTGCGTCTTGCCGCGGTTGATCGTGGTCACGAGCCTGCGAAAGGCGGCCACCGTCGAGTTGAGATCTTCGTCCATCCGTTTGCTTACCTAACTTACGTATGTATTATCGTGCCCTGTTACTTACCTAAGTTATCCAAAGGAGCCGACATGGCGACAGTCGTCGCGCCCGCGTCGCGCGAGACGTCGAGCAAGAACCCCTGGCCCGCGGTGGTCTCCCTGGCCTTCGCCGCCTCCATCGCCGCCTTGCAGAACACCGCGGTGGTCCCGTTGCTTCCGGTGCTGCAACGGGAGCTGAACACCTCCTTGACCGCCGTGTCGTGGACCCTCACGCTGAGCCTCCTGGTCGGCGCGGTGTCCACGCCGTTGTTGTCGCGTTTCGGCGACATGTACGGCAGGCGCCCCATGATCCTCGGCGCCCTGGCCCTCCTGGTGATCGGCTCCGTCATGGCCGCCCTGGCGACCTCGCTGACCTGGTTGATCGTGGCACGCGTGCTGCAGGGCTTCGTGGCCGCGCTCGTTCCCCTGTCGATCGGGGTGGTGCGCGACACTCTGCCCAGGAACCAGCTCGCCACCGGCATCGGCGTGCTGAGCGCCACGATGGGCTTCGGCAGCGGCGGCGGCATGATCCTGGCCGGGCTCGCCTCCGGCGACTTCCACCTGGTGTTCTGGATCACCGGCGGCGTCTCGCTGGTGGCCGCGATCGTCGTGGCCTTCCTCGTCCATGACGCCGCCCCGCCGGTCAAGGGCCGCCCCGACCTTCTCGGGGCCGCATTGCTGACCGCGTGGCTGGTCGCCCTCCTGCTGGCCATCAGCGAGGGCGGCTCCTGGGGCTGGGCCTCGCCGGGCGTGCTCGGGCTGCTCGGTGCGGCGGTCGTGCTGGCGGTGATCTGGGTGCTGGTCGAGCGCCGGGTGGCCGAGCCGCTGGTGGAGATGGCGATGCTGGTGCACCGGGGCACGGTCGGGGCGACGGTGTCCTCGATGCTGCTCGGTTTCACCTTCTTCACCCTGCTGACCGGCATGTCCAGCTTTGCCCAGGCGCCGGTGGGCTTCTCCGCCACCACCCTGGAGGTCGGGTTCTACCTGCTGCCGAGCACGCTGTTCATGCTGGTGATCTCGCTCTTCGCGGGCCGGATCATGCGCCGCTTCCCGGCCTCGTCCGCCGTGGCGGCGGGTTCGCTCATCACGGGTCTGGCCGCGGCGTGGCTGGTGATCGAGAACGACGCCCCCGCGCACCTGTACGTGGCGTCCTCGCTCATGGGCATCGGCCTCGGCGTCAGCTACGCGGCGCTGGGCACCATGGCCGTCGAGCACGTGGCCCCGGACAAGACGGCCCTGGCCGCGGGGGTGAACGCGCTCGTGCGCATCGTGGGCGGCAGCACGGCCGGCGCCGCGATCGCGGCCATCCTGGCGGCCGCGCCCGGCGCCGGCGGCTACCAGTGGGTCTTCGGGACAGCCGCCGGGGCGGGCGTCATCGCCGCGCTGTTCGCGGCCGTGTTCGGATATCTCAATCGCCGGGTCGTCACAGCGCCTTCAGCCCGCTGATCACTTCCAGCAGCACCTTGGCGTCCGGGGCGGGCGGCGGCAGCTCCACCTGTACGAGTTGCTGGGCGTGCAGGTCGCCGACCAGCACCCGGACCACGCCGATCGGCAGGTTCAGCTCGGCCGCGACGTCCACGAGCCGGGTGGGCTGGGTGCACTTCTGCAGGATGATCAGATGCTCGGGGTCGAGGCCGCGCGGCGGCGTCAGGCCACCGGCCGTGATGATCACCGCGATGAGGTCGATGGCCTCGCTCGCGGGCACCGTACGGCCCCTGGTCAGCAGGTAGGCGGGGACGATCGGACCGGCGTCCTCGTCCAGCCAGCGCTCTTCACTCACTTCGCACCACCCGCATGGGGCGATCGGGCTCCTTCGGAGCCGGGCTCTGAGCCTCGGCCTCGGGTGCGGCCACGTGCTCTTCCGGGATCAACACGATCGCGGTGGTCCCTCCATATGGTGAACCGCGCAACGTCACGCGGATGTCATGCCTGGCGGCCAGGCGGGAGACGACGAAAAGGCCGAGCCGGTCGCTGTCGGCCAGGTCGAACTCCGGCGGGCTGGCCAGCCGCTCGTTGTAGTCGGCCAGCTCCTCTGCGCTCATCCCGAACCCGCGGTCCTCGACCTCGAAGGCGAAGCCGCGGGCCGCCGCCTCGCCGCGCACGATGACCGAGGTGTGCGCGGGGGAGTAGACGGTGGCGTTCTCGATCAGTTCGGCGATGAGGTGGATCACGTCACCGACCACGGTCCCGGCCAGGCGCTGGCCGGACATGGGCTCGACGACGACCCGCTGGTAGTCCTCCACCTCGGCCGCGGCGCCGCGGGCCACGTCCAGCAGCGGCACCGGCCGGCTCCAGCCGCGTCCCGGCGTCGCGCCCGACAGGATGATCAGGCCCTCGGCGTGGCGGCGCATGCGGGTGGTGAGGTGGTCGAGCTTGAACAGGTCGTCCAGCGCCTCGGGGTCGGTGGCCCGGTGCTGCATGTCGGCCAGCTGGATGCGCTGGCGGTGCAGCAGGGTCTGGCTGCGCCTGGCCAGGTTGCGGAAGACGTGTCCGACGCCCTCGCTGAGCTGCGCCTGGCCGACCGCGGCCTCCACCGCCGTCTGCTGCACGGTGGAGAACGCCTGGCCCACGTCGTCGATCTCGACCGTGGTGCTGGCCACCGACAGCTCCGGCAGGTCGACCGTCTCGCCCTTGCGCAGCTTGGCGACCACGTGCGGCAGCCGTTCCTGCGCCACCTCCAGGGCGGTCAGCCGGAGCGCGCCGAGCTCCTTCGACAGCCGGCCGCCCATCCGCAGCGAGAACGCGATCGACACGATCACCAGCCCCAGGGCCGTGCCCGCCAGCAGGAACGCCCTGGA
Organism: Nonomuraea sp. KM90; assembly: GCF_052246675.1. Taxonomy (NCBI): domain Bacteria; kingdom Bacillati; phylum Actinomycetota; class Actinomycetes; order Streptosporangiales; family Streptosporangiaceae; genus Nonomuraea; species Nonomuraea sp. KM90. The sequence continues at coordinate 364,124 of NZ_JBQQCB010000002.1, forward strand.
CAGCACCTCGTCGGCCACCGGGTCGGCGCGCTCGTTCAGTATCGTGCTGGCCCGCATCTGGGCCTCGTTGAACGACTTGGCCAGCGCCTCGGTGGTGGTGAGCCAGCCCTGCGGCATGCCGCCGGCGATGATCTGGTCCTCCAACATCCGCATCCGCTGGTAGGCGGGGGAGGTGATGAGGGCGACCTGGGGGTCGCGCAGGACCGGGTCGAGCTCGGCCAGGCCCTGGTCGAGGAGGAAGCGCCGGTTCCCGGCCAGCCGGGTGAACAGCCTGCGCTCGGCGGCGGTCAGCGCGCCGAGCCCGATGGCCTGCTCCCTGGTCAGCAACTCCTTGGCGTAGCCCATGTCGATGACCACGCGGGACTGCTCGTAGATCGGGATGTCGTCGATCAGCGCGACCCGCCGGTGCAGGCCGAACAGGGTGTCGATGATCGAGCTGTAGGTCTCGACGGAGTGCAGACGGTCGGACAGGCCCGCGTCGATCTCACCTCGGACCGCGTCGAGCCTGTCGATTGCTGTGTACACCGCGTCCACCTGTGTGCGGATCTCTTCCGATCTGTCCTTGGAGTTGCTGGAGAGCTGCCTGAACGCGTCACTTGCGGCATCGGTGCGGGTGCGCTGCGTGGCCACCGCGGTCTTGTCCGCCGTGTTACGCAGGAGTCTGGCCGAGATTAGACGTTCACGCTGGATCTCGCTGATCAGTTTGTACGCGGGAAGACGGAGGTTCGTCCAGTCCGTCTTGTATTGACGGAGCTCCAAGCTCTCGCTTGCGGTGACGGCGGTGATGACCCCCCACAACACCACCATGGAGGCCAGCGGCACCAGTAGTAGTCCGATGATCTTCATGCGGATCGTTCGGCTACGACCCATGGCACCTCACTCCGGTCGGTCCCCTGCTGGCAACCCCGGACGGGACAAGCCCCGAGGATAGCAATTCGATCACCAAAATGCCCAATTTTTCGGGACTTTTGGACACCTGGGCGCTCCTCGGCTTGATCTTGGAGTAGGTTTCCCGGATACATCGGCGACAGAGGGAGACGCGTTGCGCCGTCGACTCGCAGCGGCCGCCGCGCTGGTACTCCTCGCGGCCTGCTCGGCGCCTGCGGAGGTACAGCAGGCTCCCTCGGGGGAGTCGCCGTTCGTCTACGTCAAGAACACCGACGTCGTCACCGAGTGGGACCCCAGCCGCTCCTACTCCAACGAGATCATCGCCTTCCAGAACGTGTACGAGACCCTCACGCTCTGGAACCCGGTCACCAAGAAGTCCGTGCCCCGGCTGGCCACGTCGTGGCGGTCGTCGGCCGACGGCCGGACCTGGACGTTCAGCCTGCGTCCCGGAGTGACGTTCCACACCGGCCGGCCGCTGGACGGCGAGGCGGTCAAGGCGTCGATCGAGCGCACCATGCAGGCCAGGACCGGCGCCTCCTACATCTGGGACGCCGTCTCCTCCATCAGGGTCGAGGGGCCGCGCACGGTGACGTTCGCGCTGAAGTACCCGGTCCCGCTGGACCTGGTGGCCTCCGCCGGGTACGCGGCCTACATCTACGACACCAAGGCGGCCCCTGACCTGGGGAAGTGGTTCCAGGAGGGCAGGGACGCGGGGTCGGGGCCGTACACGGTGGTGAAGTGGGACAAGGGCAAGGAGGACGAGCTCACGCTCAAGGCGTACGACCGGTACTGGGGTGGCTGGCGGCGGCCGCACTACAACACGATCAAGTACCGGGCCGTGCCCGACCGGGAGCGGGCGTACCGGATGTTGCAGCGCGGCGAGGCGAGCTTCGTGAACCGGCTCGACCCGAAGCTGTTCGCGCTGGCCTCGGCCGCGCCCGGCCTGCGCACGTCCGACCGGCCGTCGTTCACGACGGCGATGATGCTCTTCAACACGGCCGCCGGGCCGATGAAGGACGTACGGGTGCGCAAGGCGGTGCAGCGGGCCGTCGACTACCGGGGCCTGGTCAAGGCGCTCAAGGGCTCCGTCATGCCGGCCAGCGGCGTCATCCCGGAGGGGCTGCTCGGCCACGTGCCCGACGACGTGCCGAAGCAGGACCTGGCGGTGGCCTCCCGGCTGCTGCGGCTGGCGGGCTACGGGCCCGGCGGCCGGCCGCTGCGCCTTCGCCTGACCTACGCCGAGGGCGAGGCCGACCAGGAGGTGCTCGTCAGGCGGCTACGGGCGACGCTGCGCACGCTCAACGTCACCCTGGAGGCCAGGGCGATGCCCTGGAACGCGCAGTGGGAGCTGGGCAAGAAGCGCGGCCAGGACATCTTCGTCATGTACTGGTGGCCCGACTACGCCGACGGCTACTCCTACTTCGGCCAGGTCTTCCGCAGCGCGGACCCGCCCGTGTTCAACCTGTCGTACCTGAAGGACCAGGGCCTCGACGCGCTGCTCGACCCGGTGCCGGAGCTGACCGTGACCGACAAGCCCACGGCGCAGCAGGCCTACGAGCGGGCCACGACCCGGGTGATCGACCAGCGGGCGGCCGCCGCGCTGCCGTGGGTGGCCAAGTCGCAGCGGGCCTATCTCGGCGGCATCCAGGGCTACGACGACAACCCCGCCTACCCCGACGTGGTGTTCGTCTACGACCTGCGGCCCTCGGCGTGATCGTCCTGCTGCTCGCCGACGCGTTCGCGCAGCCGCGACCTGATCTCCTCCGGGGTGTAGGCGCGGCGGCGCCGCTCGGCGCGCGCGATCACCACCCCTGTGGCCGCCACTCCCATGATTCCCGCCAGACCGAGCATCTTCCACCAGCGCATGTTGCCTAGGCTAGCCCTGTGCTGACTCTCGACGAGGCCGTGAAGGTGACGAGGACCGGCGACCTGTGGGTCTTCCGCGGGCGTTCCGTGCCCGACCGCGCCATCCAGACGATGACCAACAGCCCGGTCAACCACGTGGGCATGGCCATCGTGATCGAGGACCTGCCACCCATGATGTGGCACGCCGAGCTGGGCAAGTCGCTGCCCGACCTGTGGGCGGGCACGCACCACCGCGGGGTGCAGCTGCACGACCTGCGCGCGGCAGTGACGACGTGGGCCGACCGCTACGACCAGCGCCCCTGGCTGCGCCAACTGGAGCCGGAGGCCACGCAGGAGATGGAGGACGCCGCCCTGCGCACGGTGGCCAGGCTCGACGGCACCCCGTTCCCCTCCACCGCCCGCCTGGCGGCCCGCTGGGCCAAGGGGCGCGTCCCGCGCAGGAACCGCAAGGAGCAGACGCTGGAGAGCGCCTACTGCGCAGAGGTCGTGGCCGTCACCTACGAGGAGATGGGGCTGCTCCCCGCCGGGCGCCGCCCCAACTGGTACGACCCGGGCAGGTTCTGGAGCGGCGACGACCTGGAGCTCCTCTTGGGTCGCCGGCTCGGCAACGAGATCACCGTGGGGGTCGAGCGCACGCGCCGGGTCTGATCCGGGGTCTAATTCGGGCATGACTTCTGTGAACGTCGCCGTGGTCGGTGTCGGCAACTGCGCGTCCTCCCTGGTGCAGGGCGTCGAGTACTACCGTGACGGCGACGCCCCCGGGCTGAGCCACCCGGTCTGCGCCGGCTACGCGATCTCCCAGGTGCGCTTCACCGCCGCCTTCGACGTCGGCGCGGGCAAGCTCGGCCGGGACCTGTCGGAGGCCATCTGGACCGCGCCCAACAACGCGCGCAGGTTCGCCGGCGTACCTCACCTGGGGGTGCCCGTCGCGGACGGCATCCTGGCCGACGGCGTGGGCCCCGGCTCGGCCGGGGCGATCGACCCGCGGGGCGATTCGACGCCCGCCGAGGTCGCCGCCCACCTGAGGGCCACGGAGAGCCACGTCGTGCTGAACTTCCTGCCGGCCGGCGCCCAGCGGGCCACCGAGCTGTACGCCGAGGCCGCCATCGAGGCCGGCTGCGCCTTCGTGAACTGCATGCCCGCCGTGCTCGCCCGCTCCCCCGAATGGCGGCGCCGCTTCGCCGAGGCCGGGCTACCGCTGGTGGGCGACGACCTGAAGAGCTCGTTCGGGGCGACGCTGGTGCAGCGTGCGCTGGTCGAGGCGCTGACCGGGAGCGGCGTCCGGCTCGCCGACGGCTACCAGCTGCTCGGCGGCGGCAACATGGACTTCGTCAACCTGGAGGACGCCGACCGGATGAAGAGCAAGAAGGCCACGAAGGCGATGGGTGGCGGGATGTCCACGCACGTCGGCGCCCAGCACATGCCCTTCATGGAGGACCGCAAGATCGCCTACATCCGGCTGGCGGGGGAGGGGTTCGGCGGCTCCCCGCTGGAGCTGGAGCTGCGCATGGTCGTGGAGGACTCGCCCAGCGCCGCCGGCAACGCCCTGGACGCCGCCCGGCAGGCCAAGGCGGCCATGGACCGGGGCGTCGGCGGGCTGCTGGAGGAGGTGTCCGGCGCGCTGATGAAGGCGGTTTGACGCCTCATGCATGCGCGGCCGCGATGGACATCCGCGCACCCGGCCCGGTCGAGGTGCGCGACGGGCGGCGCCGCGTGGACCCGGTCGCTGACCGCGCTTCCTTGCGGGATGCTGACCGCGCTTCCTCGGGATGCTGGGCGGATTTCTTGCGGGATGCTGGGCGGATGCGAAATCCGGTGAACGCGTTGACCGCCCGGTGGGCGGCGGCCTGCTCGGGCGAATCGGTCGTCATGTCGGGGGCGGGGGTGTGGCCGCTGCTGGCCTACCTCGCCTCCGCCGCCGACGGGCCCGGGCGGGCGGAGTTGCAGGAAGCCATCGGCATCGACGCCGGCCGTGCCGCCCAGGCGGCGGCGGGCGTACTGCGGAGCCTGACCGGGCCGGCCGTCAGCTCGGCCGTCGGGCTGTGGTTCGCCCGCTCGTTACGGCTGAACCCGTCCTGGCTGTCCGCCCTGCCCGACGGGCTGCGCGGCGAGCTGTCCGGTGACCCGGCCGTGGACCAGCTCCGGCTCGACGCCTGGGCGGCGGAGCGGACCGGCGGGCTCGTCCCCGCCATGCCGGTCGAGGTCACCGAGGACACGGAGCTGGTGCTGGCCGGCGCGCTCACCGTCAGGACGGCGTGGCTTCGGCCGTTCCAGGCCGGGGTCGGGACGTTCTGGAGCGGGCCCTGGGCGGGGACGGAGGTGGCGATGCTGTACCGCAGCACGTCGGTGGTCGACCGGCTGAGGGTCGTCGCCACGCCGTCGGGGCCGCTCACGATGCTGCGCGTGATGGGCACGGGCGGCATCGACATGCACCTCGTGCTCGGGGAGCGGGACGCGCCCGGCGAGGTGCTCGCCGGCGGCATCGGCGTCCTGGACGGCGGCCGGCCCGTTGTCATGCCTCCGGAGGAGGGCCCCGGGGTGACCGTCGTCCGCGAGCCTGCCTCCGAGCCCGGCGACCGGCTGAAGGTCACCGTGCCCCGCTTCACCATCTCCGCCAGGCACGACCTGCTGAGCCTGCCCGAGGTCTTCGGTCTGGCCACGGTCACCGACACGAACCGCGGCCACTTCCCGGGCATCAGCCCCGAGCCGCTGGCGATCGAAGACGCCGCGCAGGTCACCGTGGCCGACTTCAGCGCCACCGGGTTCGAGTCGGCCACCATCACGGCCTTCGGCGCCGTGGGCGGGGGGATACCGCGCCTGCCGTACCGGGCCAGGCACGTGCACGTCGTGTTCGACCGGCCGTTCGGCTTCCTCGCGGCCGAGCGGCGTACCGGCCTGATCCTGACCGCGGGCTGGGTCGCGGACCCTCAACCGGCGGAGCCGGTGGCAGGCTAGGGGAATGCGCCTGGCAACCTGGAACGTGAACTCGGTCAAGGCCCGCCTGCCCCGCCTGCTCGAATGGCTGGCCGAGATCGAGCCCGACATCGTCTGCCTGCAGGAGACGAAGTGTCCCGCGGAGGCGTTCCCCGTCGCGGAGGTGGGCGCGCTGGGCTACATGGTCGCGGCCCACGGCGACGGCCGCTGGAACGGCGTCGCGCTGCTGTCCAAGGCCGGGCTGTCGGACGTGACGCCGAGCTTCCCCGGCGAGCCCGGCTTCGGGGAGCTCGACGGGATCGGCGCGGCCCGTCCCGAGGCCCGCGCGCTCGGCGCGACCTGCGGCGGGATGCGGGTGTGGTCCCTGTACGCGCCCAACGGCCGCACGGTCGACTCGCCCCACTACGCCTACAAGCTCGACTGGTTCGCCGCGCTCCGTGACGCCCTCGCCGCCGAGCTGGCCGCCGGGCCGGTGGCGGCGTGCGGGGACTACAACGTGGCGCCCACCGACGCCGACGTCTGGGATCCCACCCTGTTCGTCGGCGCCACCCACGTCACGCCCGCCGAGCGGCAGGCGCTGGCCGACCTGCGCGCTCTCGGGCTGGTGGACGTGGTGCCGACGCCGATGAAGGGGCCGCATCCGTTCACGTACTGGGACTATCGGGCCGGGATGTTCCACCAGAACAAGGGCATGCGGATCGACCTGGTGTACGCGAGCGCGGACGTGGCGGGGCGGGTGCGGTCGGCGTACGTCGATCGCGAGGCCCGCAAAGGGAAAGGCCCGTCCGATCACGCGCCGATCGTGGTGGACCTGGAGCCATAATTACCGTCACAAACCGCTGTCGTGCGCGTATTCTGTGTTCTCAGCCATTCGGGGGGCATTGGGTAGCTTCGAGGACCACAGGGGGGATTCCCGTGGAACCTGCCGACGGCCGCGTCATCCTGTTCATCATCATCGGGCTCGCCGTGTTCGCCCTGGGGCGGCGCTTCCAGACCATGATCCTCATGCGTCAGGTGTGGAAGCAGAGCGCCAGGCAGGTCACGGCCAGGAAAGAAGTCGCCCACAACGCCGCGAAGTCGATGATCGGGATCACCCTGGTCGCGGTGTTCGTGGTCTGGCTCGTGCTCAACCTGAACCGGGTCATGTGAGGCCGGGGCGGTGAGGACGACCTTGCGAGGGAGTCCTCACTCGCGCCGCGTACGGTGACGGGGCGGCCCGCGTCAGCCGGGGGTCGGCCCATGAGCCCGAGTCAGCCGGCCGCCGCGCTCCCACGGCCTACTGCCGTCCCTTGCGACGGATCATCGGGAAGCCGCCGCCGTACCACGGAGAGCCCGGAGCGCCCAGGCGGTCGCGACGGCCGCGCCGGCCGCGGCCAGGCTCACCGCGCGGGTCAGGCGGACGGCACGTCGGATGTCCTTGACGTCCGGCCTGGGCCCGTCGCCCATCGTGGGCCGCTCCTCGGTCCGTCCGCCATAGACGTTCCGCCCACCCAGCGTCACCCCGAGCGCGCCGGCGAACGCGGACTCGCACCGGCCGGCGTTCGGGCTCGGGTGCCGGTGCCCGTCCCTGCGCAGCACGGCCCGCGCCCGCTCCGGATCCGGCCCGGTCAGGACAGTGAGCATGCCGGTCACCCGCGCCGGTACGTAGTTCGCCACGTCGTCGAGTCGCGCGGCCGCCCAGCCGAAACGCTCGTAGCGGGGGGAGCGGTGCCCGATCATCGCGTCCAGCGTGTTGATCGCCCGGTACGCCAGCAACCCCGGCACCCCCGCCACCGCACCCCAGAACAGCGGCGCCACGACGGCGTCCGAGGTGTTCTCGGCCAGCGACTCCACCGTGGCCCGTGCCAGCTCGGGCGCCTCCAGATGGCGGGGATCCCGGCCGCAGAGGTGGGGGAGGCGCGCCCTGGCGCGTTCCAGGTCGTCGTGTTCGAGGGCGTCGGCCATGTGGTCGCCCTCGCGGGCGAGCGTGGTGCCGCCGAGCACGGCCCAGGTGGCCACGGCCGTCATCGCCGTACGGGCGACGGGGTTGCCGGCCTTCCGCACGGCCAGCACGCCGAGCGCGGCCACACCGCCGACGCACACGGCCACGTGCAGCACGCCAGATGGCCTGCCGTCGGCGTACAGGGACTTCTCCAGCCTGCCCGCGGCGCGCCCGAACAGCGCGACGGGGTGGGCGGAGCTCTGCGGGTCGGCGAGGAGCCGGTCGAGGGCCACGCCGAGGGCGAGCCCCAGGGGGTCATACCAGATGGGCATGAAGCTCATCTTCGTGCACGTCCAGCCAGGCGCCGGCACGGCGGATGCGTTCGCCGGCGCCGCCCGCCCACATCTTCGCCCAGTTGCCGCCGGCCGTGGCGCGGGTGCGCATGACGGTGTAGGAGCGGTGGAAGCGCAGCCTGGCCAGCTCGAGGAGGCGGCGGCGCTCGCGGGGCGGCACCCCGTACACGTCGCAGAACAGGCGCAGACGGGCGCCCACGTCGACGGTACGGAGGAGCGGGGCGCGGTCGACGGGGTCGGAGATGGGGGCCCAGTGGCGGAGGGTGGTGACGATGTCGAAGAGCCGGGTCGTCGGACGGGCCAGATCAAAGTCGATCATCGCGTACGGGGTGGGGGAGTGGCGCCCCTGGACCCGAAAGATCACGTTTTCCGGCGTTAAATCACAATGCCCGATCACTTCCGGCGCTCGGTCGTCATTCGACCCGCCTTCCCACCCCTCCCGCGTCAGCGGGAACCCGGCCGTCGCATCGTGATACCGGCGCAGCAACCCGGCCAGCCCGGCCAGCGCCTCATCGGTCACCGTCTCGAGCCGGAGCCCGGTCGTACCCGGGAGGAAGGTGAGGATCTCGCGACCGAGCTCGTCCGTGCCGATCACCCTGGGAGCACCGTCGAACCCGGCCGCTTCCAGGTGTCTGAGCAGGGCGTGCACGGCGGGTGTCGACGTACTGGCCGGTCTGCGCACGGTGTCTCCGACGCGCACCACCCCGTCTGTCACGTCCCCGCCCTGCAGGGGAATCTCATGCAGGAGCGTCGCGAACATGCCAAGACAGCTTAGACCTGTTTGCCCCACCCCCGCCCCGCCTTTTTCCAACCAGAGAACCGCGCCTCCGGCCCGCCGGCCTGGCGATTCATGCCGATCTGCTGTCGCCGGCGGCGTTCCTCATGACGCCGCTCGGCGGGCGCTGGTCACCGACCGCGTCGGCACGCGCCGCCACCTCGCCCTGGGGTACGCGGCCGGCATGACGCTGCGCGTGGTCGCCTTGGGGCCCCTCCCCGAAGCCCTCGCCCTGACTCTCTCTCGCCCTCGCCCTGGCTCTCGGCCCGGCCTTGCCCTGCCCCTCGCCTCACCCTGGGTGCACGGCGTACCTCCTGCCCATGCTCATGGTCGCACTGGCGTTCCTGGGCATTCACATCGTGGGCGCTCGATGGGCATGCACGCCGCCCACCGCCACTCCCGAGCCGGCGTCGGCCTCACCACCGGCTCGGCCCTGATCGTCCACAGCCTCCTGAACGGAACCGTCATCGGCGCCGCCTACCAGACGGACGCGCCGCTGGCCGCTGCGGTGGCGATCGGAGTAATCGCTCACGATTTCACGGACGGCTACAACACGTACACGATCACGTCCCTGTACGGCAACGCCCGCCGCCGCGCCCTCACCCTCCTGACCCTGCACCCCCTCGCCCCCGGTCACGGGAGCCACCCTCACCGCCCTCCCCACCATCCCTGACGGAGTCCTGGGGGCGTACCTCGGGCTTTTCTCCGGTTTCCTCCTCTACTTGGCCACGTCCGATATCCTCCCTGAGACCCACACGCCGAGACACGCCACGGGCTGGACGCGGTCAGCTACCGTGCTGGGGACGCTGTTCATGTGGGGTGTGACCGGGTTGACAGGCTGACACGGGGAAAACGTGTGCGTGACATGTCGCCGGATCATGCACAATAAGGCGGGAGCGCCCTTAGCTCAGCTGGATAGAGCACCGGACTTCTAATCCGACGGTCGCAGGTTCGAATCCTGCAGGGCGCGCTTTGATCATGTTCTGACCTGCGGCTATGCGGGATCGGACGCGTTCTAGAATTTTCTTCTAGCGGTTGCGTGCTCCCTGCGTGCTCGTGCGCACCAACCCCGCACACACCATGATCCATTCGGTATCGCCGACTGCTGCCGAAGAGCAGCGGCCCCGCCTCGCCGCGAGCAGGCGGCAAACGCGGGGCCGGATGCTTAATCCGACTGTTCAGCTCCTCAGCGGGATGAGTTTGCCCGGTTCGGCCTGGTCTTGCTCACCGAAGAGCAGGGCGGCGGTCTTCTCGGCCGCGGCCATGGCCACCTGTGGGTAGACGGAGGTGTAGGTGTCGGCGGTGAAGGCGCTGGAGGTGTGTCCCAGGGTTTCCTGGACCACCTTCATCTCCACTCCGGCCGCGAGCATCAGGGAGGCCGCGCCATGGCGGAGGTCGTGAAGGCGGATGGGTGGCAGGCCGGCGAGGTAGGCCAGCCAGAGGAACTGGTCGGAGATGTGCTGGGGATGGAGCCGGTTGCCGTCGGGCTGGGTGAAGACGAACCCGGTGTCGGTCCACGCCTCGCCTATGGCCAGGCGTTCCTGGAGTTGCTGCTGCCGGTGGGCGCGCAGCACCCGGGCAGTGTCGGTGTCCAGGGCGATGGTCCGGACCGAGGCGTCGGTTTTCGGGGTGCCCTCATGCACCTCCCAGGCCAGCTGCACGAGCTGCCAGTTGATGGTCAAGGTCTGGCCGTCGAGATCGACTTCCTTCCAGCGCAGCCCGCACGCTTCGCCTCGGCGCAGCCCGCGCAGTGCGATCAGCTGGTAGAGGGCGAACAGGCGGTGGCGCTTGGCTTCTTCGAGGAACAGGCGGGTTTGCGCTGGTGTCCAGACCATCACCGGAGAGGGACGGGGCACGCTGGTGTAGGCGTCGATGGGATCGACCCGCCGCCCGCCCCGGCGCTGCTTCTCCCTCTCCCGGTAGCTGCGGTAGTCGGCTTGCCAGGCGCGGACTCGATCGTCGGTCCACACCAGCGGCCTGGGCCGGGTGTAGGCGGCCATCTCCAAGACAGCGGCAGGGTTGAAGTCGATGAGCCGGTCTTGCCGCATGGCCATGTTGAGCGCATGCCGCAGGGTGGCGCGGATGCGGTGCATGGTGGCGATGCTGATCGGCCGCCGGTACTTCACCGTGGCCCGGACCTGCGGATTGGGGTGGGCGCGGCGTTCGGCGATGGTGTCGTTGAACTCCTCGATCTGCTCGAACATCAACGCGATGTCACTCACCTTCAGCTGCTCCAACCGCAGCCGCCCCAGATACGGGGTGAGGTAGAGGCGGATGTGGCCTTCGTAGGAGCGGCGGGTGGTCTCCTCGATCTTCCGCTTGCGGTTGAGGAACTCGGCCAGCCACTGCTCGACGGTGATCTCCTGAGTCAGATGCTGCCCGGTCTTGACCTTTCGCCGGACCGTTTCCATGTCCGGGAGGGTGTCGGTCTCGGCCAGCGCCCGCTTGATCAGATCGGCGATCTGGATGCGAGTGGCGGGCTCGCGCGGGTCGGCCAGCGCGAGCAAGTCACGCACGCGGCTGAGTTCGCCCTTGGCCGCGTCCTGGGTGGCGAAGCCGCCGCGCCGCAGCGGCCCCCGTCGCTTACCGTCAGGTCCTGGCGGGAGTTCGATCTGGTAGTTCCAGATGCCGTGCCGGTAGCTCCATCCGCCGTCGGAGCGGCGCAGCTTGGGGCATTTCTGCCCGAGTGCCTTGCCGTCGGCGTCGCGGCAGGAGCAGCGTTTGAAGGTGCGTCCCTCGGCCATGGTGGTGCCTGTCCTCTTTCTCTTAGTGCTGTTGGTCGGGGCCGGTACGGTGGTGAGCAGGGGCGGGGTGGCGCTCAGCCCTGGAAGCGGCCGGTGAAGGGACTGATCACCCGCCCTGTTGGAAGGGCGTGCCTTCGGTAGTCCTGTCCCAGACACGCATCCCGCGCTATCCCGTTCAGCCATGGCCCGGTGCTGACTGGCTACGGGTGCACGGCGGTCCTGTCGCCCGTGCCGCCGTCTGTACGGTGTGGAGCGCCGGGGTCGTCGTGTGCCCGTCCGGCGCGGCCGATGCGGTGGCGTGACCGGGCGAGCACGCCCGTGGTCGTCACCCCGGCGCACCGATGGCCATGCCGGACAGGGCGTATCGACGCCCACCTGGATGGCGTTGGTCAAGGCCGAATCCGATGGCCGACGCCGGGGCCAGGGGCGGCGGCGGTCTCCGTACGGCGACGCCGCCGGCTCAGCGCTCTTCGCTTCGAGTCGCCACAGAGCAAGGACGGCTCTCATCACAGGAACGCACCCATGCGTGCGAGCAAGATGAGAAGCCGTTTCGGGGCGCCGGCCTGGAATGACCGTGCAGTCGCTGCCGGTCCGATGGGGCGCTTCGATCGGCAGATGAGCGCCGTCGGTCGTGCTGAACGTTATGGTCCGCGGTTCGCGTAGTGCGGCGGATGATGTGGTTCGGCGGTGTTGCGGTGTCGTGCGGTGAAGTCATGTCGGTGTGGCCCTATCACCTGGACCATCTGATCCCTGTCACCTCTATAAATACCTGCGATCAGGCCCGGATTCGGACCGCGGGCGAAGCAAAGGTTCGACCACGAGTACCGGGCAGAGCATCCGTATCCGGCGCACACTCCCCGCCCTCGACCGGCGGTAGGTGGCCTCAACCCGGCGAGGAAACGACCACGGTGGCCTGCAGGATGCGAGCGACCATGCCGGAGGAGTTAGCGCACCTGCGGATTAAAAGACGGCAGCCACAATGCCGCTCACTATCGTTCTATGTTTGAATGTACCACTGTAGCCACCAATGTCATCCCTGGAAATGTCCAAGAATGACTAACAGTGGTGCGCCGTATCGCGTGCCGACGAGCAATCATCGAGCAACCGCAGGGCGGATAACATTCCTTTGACTATTCTCATTTTGCGATTCCTTCACGCGATCTCCGCCCGAGCGGCTGGAGTCCAGGCACGATGCTTGCCAGCCGTACCCGCATGGTCCCGGTCGTTCAGGACGGCCGCGGTGCGTGGGTCTCTCAGCAGTGACCGGCACGTGGACAGCGGGACGTCGACCGCTTATATGCCCGTATCCGCGCCATAGGCGAGCGCGCCGTCGCGACCTTGAAGGCATGGAAGGTGCTCGCCAAGCTGCGCTGCTGCCCGCATCGCGCGACCGCGCTCGTCCAGGCCCTCCTTGTCCTCCAGTTCGTCGAAGACGGCCGTTACTCAGGATGAAAAGCGCTCCATGGATTGCGCACCGCGGTGTCGCATTCGCATTGGGAAACGGCGGCACGAGAGCTTGAAGGAAATGCAAGGGCTTCGAACGACAATGAGGCAGGTAGCGGGTGCAATGGGGAGCCTCCGTTTTGGTATTCGTGGCTGTAGTCGCGAGCCCCCTTGCACTATTGCCCGTCTTGAAGTTGGCTCCAACCAAGCTCCCTAGCTACGAGCCTACGCACCTTCTCTGGAGAGGCATAGAAATCCACAAGTACTAGTATTACGGCTCGCGTACCGTCGATGCGGTCAACGGGACTAGCTGGATCACCAGAGCGGAACCCTGTGTCAATTATCCCGCGCAGTCCTCGATTGATTTGCTTGGCCAGAGCATCAGCATGACGCTTGGCGTATTTGCCAATGAGCGCTGGAGCGTCTACATCGAGATCTTCTCGCAACTTCACAGCAGCCTTTATCGCTTGCGGAGAGGCTCGTATCCGAATTTTCGTCTCATAGACGCTCCACTCTTGCCGTAGAGCAGATTTCTCAAGGAGAAGGGATTTGAAGCGCTTATTTGCTGAATTGGATCGCTTGTAAGATTCGAGGTCGGCGAATGCATCTTCGAGAACTTCCATTTTGCCGAGAGCTGCTTCTAGCTCACTCTGAGCCTTATAGCACTCGTCGGCATGCGCCTTCATCTTGTCCAAAAAGGGGGCTAGCTGTTCGGCGAGTTCGCTAAATTCTGGATAGCCCAACTCGAAAGCTTTAACCACCGCTTCTGCTCGCGCTTTTCTTCTATCGCTTGCGCGAGCTGCCATTAGTGTGATCGCCGTTGTAATGAGGGCCGTGACGCCGCCCGAAGTTACTATGGTTATCCATAAAGACGAATTAGCCATTGCCATGGTTCATGCCTAACCGTCCTGTGCGACCCCCAAACCTGATACACCAAAGATGGTTGAGTGACGGATACATCCCACACCCGGGTGCCAGCGTGGTCCGCTGCGATCGGGACCGGCCGCTGGGCTCTCCACTCGTCTGGCTGGGTCGCGAAAGCCTCCACCCGCCGAGGCCGATCGGACTTGGCAGCTCCCAGTCGATATTGAGAACGAAGTCTGGCCATGGGGTTTCGGGCGGCCCAGCCAGGTACGCGGCGAGCTGCCCTGCTAGAGCCTCGGCGTTGAACTCGTGATTGGACCTGAGCAGCGCGGCGACCCCGAGCCGAAATGGCGCATCGCCATGCAACGCTCGGCCCGCCTGTCGATCGCCACGATCTCTGTCCAGATACCTGTTGGCCCGAGCGGCGGCGTTCGCCGCCCGGCGTACGCTGTCACTTGCCGGGGACTAGGCGATTGCGTCGGCGGTTTCCCCGGTCGGTCAGATCGGCATGTTCCCCGGCTCGTAGTCGTGCATCGGCGATGAGGTCGGTCAGCGCCGCCACTAGCTCCAGATGTTCGGGGGCCATAGCGACGACGCTAGCCCTACTCGGCACGCCGCAAACAGCGAAGCCCTACACCACCGGGTCGTCGTCTATGGCGCCGTCCGCTCTCAGGTGCCCTGCGGCGCTCATCGCAGGCCTCACCAACAGCGTGGTTGATCGTGATACCTCTGAGTTGGGAACCCGTTGTCACGCAATCTGGTTGCGTACGGTGGCGTCCTGATGTCATCTAGTGATATGCGTCGGTGGGCGAAGCTGAACGAGCGCCAGATGGCGACCCTGCGCCGCATCGCGGAGGGCGAATCGGTCACCGCCAAGAACAGTGATCTAGCTCGTACCGTGTATGCACTCCGGGACAGGAGACTGGTTTCGACCCCACGGAGAGACGGGGTCTGGATCGCCGAGGTAACCGAGGCAGGACGCTTCTACCTCGAGCATGCTTACTACCAGGGCGATGCGGCTCTGACATCTCCCACCGTGACTTCCAAGAGCGGAAGACGACCTGCCGACCCGAGGCCGCCATCACCTCACGTTTTGGCGGCTGAACTGATCAAGCGCTTGCAGGACGAAGGGGGGACGCTGCATGTCCGTGACCCGGATGAGGCCACCAGGGCGCTTCATCGACGGGCCTTGGACGCGGCCAAGCGCCAGGGATTGATCCCTGAAGGCTTCCGCCTCCTGCATACCGGTCGCGACCGCGGGGATCTCATCCTTCGGCTGGAGGATGCTACACATCCCGACGAGGCGGAGTGGAACCGCATCCGATTGAGCGCCCGCGACCTGATCACCGATCCTCACGAGCTTGCGGGACTGGCTTTGGGAAGATCGTCGTTCGATCGACGTCACCGACGCGACGATCGGCCGCGCGTTGGAAGTGGTACGCGCCTTAGCAGAGGACCTGTTGAAGCGGGGCCATTGCATCGGCATATCCAGGCGGGGCAAACCACGCGGCCTCCACGCGCACGCGCGTGGGCACCAGTACGCGCTGAACATTAAGGAGGAACTCGACCGCGTTCCTCACGTGTACACCGAAGAGGAACTCCGGAGCCGAAAGCTCTACACCTGGCAACGGGTCACGCCCGAGTACGACGAGGTCCCTTCGGGTCGGCTCAGGCTCGAGCTGGGGGAGGGGAGCGGTCTGCAGTGCTGGGCGGATGACAAGCGTTCACGTCTGGAGGACAAGATACGCGCGGCCGTCAAGGAGATTGAGCGGCGTGCTGAGGCTGACCGGCAGGTGCGCCTGGAGCGAGAGAAGGCTGAGCGGGAGCGCGCTGAGAAGTGGCGACGCCAGGAGGAGGAACAGCGGCGGCGGGAGGCGGAGCGGCAAGCAGCGCGCGATAAGGAACGTGCGCAGGCCGCCGAACAAGCAAGGGAGGAGCATCGGCGGCGAGTCTTCGGCCAGGCGCTTGAGGGATGGGCCTGCGTCGCGGCGATCCGCGAATTCTGTCTGGGGCTGGAAGCACTTGCGGCGACTCTGCCTGCACAGGAGGCAACCATTACGCGGTGGGTGACGTGGGCGCGAGCACAAGCAGATCCCATGGATCCCCTGCGCACGCCGAGCGTGCTGACCGAGGCGCACTTCGACATTGAACCGACGCCGGAGGCCCTGCACCGGCACCTACGGGAGGAAAGTCGAGGCGAACGCGAGAATCACGACCGGAAGAACCCGCCAGCGTCAGGTACGACGATCTCCATCCATCAGCATGGCGATGGGGACGCCCAGGTCGCTTTCAATGGTGGCGGCGGTAGCCGTAGCCCCACGCTTGCGCAGTGCCTCGACCGCCCGGTCCAGGAGCTTGCCAAGCCGTACAACCTCGTTGCGCAAGGCGATCAGCTCATCGAACCGCTCAACGGCTTCCTGCCCGCACCACTGCCGCACCAAGGCGTGCACAGGTTCGCGCTCGCGCAGTCGTACTTTGCGTTCCTCGCGGGCGTCCTTCCAGGATGGGCGGTAAGGGTAGCCGTAGAGGTTCTCCGAACGCAGTTCTGCTTCTTCCCGGTGGATCGCTTCTATGATCCCTTCGGAGAAGGTCGTAGCGATCGTCGGCATCAGCCGCCGTGCTGCTCGCCAAGGGCTGATCAGCGCCCCATGGCGATCATGGAAGGCGAGAGGGTCGTCGGCTAGTTCTTCGACGGTGAGTCCCAGACGATCAGCTACCCCCGCAGGCTTGTCGATCCGCAGGACCCCCGTCTCGGTCTTGCTTCGTCCGAGGATCACCCGTCGGCCAAGCCCGCAGGCCTTCACGACGAGCAACGCGGCTTCGTACTCCACCGTGTCGCCGGCGGCAGACGATGCTTCTCTGACGGCCAAAAGGCGCCGCTCGTCGTTGAGTCGCGGTTCGATGTCGGTCCAGCGGTCGAGCAGAGAGGTGTAGGAGACCCATTCCTGTAGTCCGGCGTCGTCGCCGTCCAGCCGGCGGATCCTGATTGAGTCGTCGCTATCGCGAATCTTCACGATCGTGACGCGTGCACGGGATCGGCCAGCGCCCTCGGCCGCTCGCGATAGGCCCACTCTTCCCCAATCTCCATGACTGACATTAACCCGGTATGTGTGTCCGTGTGGATACTTCACGTGACATTCGCCGGATAGGCGCTGAGCTGCAATCCTCCGCGCCTGCCTGTTCATGGTCTGGGATCAACCGTGCGTAGCAGGCTGAGTAGTCCTTCGATGGTCCCGTACTGATCATGAGAGAGCGGATCTGGGGTGAAGTGCATCAGGTCGTTGCGGATCTCTCGGACTTCGTCCAGGTGCGCGAGGAAGAGTTGGTGATCGAGCTGCCACTGCAGAAGAGACCAACGTTGTGGGTCCTTGAGAAGGAAGATGTAGTCACCGAAGGTGAGGTCGGCGGCTCGGTGCACCTTTGATTTGCGGTGTGGTTGTACGGCGTCTCTGAGGTCGTCCACGGTGAAGACCTCGTCGGTGACGCGCCGGAGCCTGTTCTCGGCTTCTTCGATGAGGACGAAGGGACGGGCGAGGCTCCCGAACTGGCCGGTGAGGTCGGCGGCGGTGAGGATACCTGTAACGTGCAGGCGATCGGCGTCGCGCACGAAGATGAAGCCGTCGGCGTAGATGGCCTCGATCTGATCGAGCAGAAGCGCGTCATGGTCCACGACCCGGGCCGACGCAATAGCGGCTTGGAGGGAAGGCTGGTTCGCGGCGATGTGAGCGCGGCCGATGGACTCCCAGCTGATCGCTCCGTGGTAGGTGCCGTCGGGGTCGATCACAGCGATCTGGGAGAACCGGCGTTGCACCATCAGAGTTTTGGCGTAGGTCAGGGTGGCCGTGCTGGGTACGGAGACTAGCGGCGTGGGCAGGCTGCCCAGGCGCAGGCTCATATGCTCGGGTTCTGAGACGTCCTCGGTGTTGGTGGTGTCGTCGACGGTGGTGGTGCCGGAGCCGGGTTCGGTGCCGAGGGGGATGAGGGCGATCTCGTCGCTGACCGAGCCTTCGGTGAAGGGCGGGCGGGTGGTCAGCCCTTTGTTGGCCAGATCGGCTTTGATGGTGGCGATGACGGGGCCGGTACGTCGCCGTTGCCCCCAGTGCTCCAGCAGACTGCGGATGGTCATCTGGCGTGGACTGGCGGGGTCGCGAGAGGCCGCGTCTTCGAGGAGTTCGTCTGCGCTGGTGACTTCTTCCTCGCCTGCCAAGCCGGGATCGACGCCGGTGTCGGCGATGTCGGCGATCCGGCTGGCGGCGTTGTTGCGCGTCAGTCCACAGACGGTGAGCAACGAGCTCAGGCTTGCGCGCAGGTCGGGTCGGATGGCTGTTAAGGGCACGTCCCAGCGGAGCCAGTCGACCGTGCGCACTTGTTGGAAGTCTTCCGGCTCGTGCGCTCGGTACTCATAGGGGCCGGTGACTTTGCCGATGGCGATGTGGCCGGCGGGCGATTTCAGGGGCATGACCACCAGGTCTCCGGCACGGATCTCGGTGGTGAATCGCCAGAGCTGCCCAGTCCAGTTGGAGATAACGTTCGCAGCCGCCGTGGGGAATGCCAGACGTAGAGCCTCGGCCAGCTGTTCTCGATTCGGGTAGCCGCTGAGGTCGCCGGCCTCATGCCAACCCACGATGACCAGCCCCTCGTGCAGCGCCCGCGCTTCGCGTTGCCCTTCCCTGCCACCGCGAATCATCCACGCTCGTGGCTCGGCAACCGGCCGGACGTCTTCGTACATACATCGTCCTTTCTCGACCTGAACATGTGGAACCTGCCAGACGTATGACGATGAAACAAGGGGAAAGGCAGATTGTCCTGAATTGTTAGCTTCAGTTCGCTCAACGGACGAGCAGACGCTTGGGGGTTGATGCGGGAACGTAGGTCGAGCCCAGCAGTATCCGCAGTAACACCCTAAAAGCCGATTTGCCATCAAAGTTGGCCTCATATCGGAGCTCTCATCGCCACGCTTATCGCAGCCGCTTCCCGGCACCTACCATGAGCGATTCTGAATCGCTCAGTTGGCCTCTTCTTCGGGGTCGGAAGCTACGAGTCGCTTGGTGGCCAGTCGCTTGGGGGAGTCATCTCACGCCATGCCGCTTTGGCGAGGGCGTCCAAGGTGTGATTCTCTGCGGTCGCCAGCTTCGCCCGCGCATGAAGCGGTCCGGCAACGCGCCCGAACGCCTCGCGCATCGCTTGGTCAGGCCATCGGACAGTTTGCTGCTCAAAAATCCTCCTGCTGAGCTCACGCGCCTGCCTCCCTTGGGCTGTCAGCACAAGCTCAGCAGCTCTGGCCCGCAGATCGTGCAGGAGCCACATGCGATCAGACTCGTAGAACGGACTGACGGCGAGCATGCCGCGGCTGGGAATCACCGGGACAAGGGTTTCGACGATTTGTACCCCGCTGGGGGTCGAGGCGACCAGCAGGGACCCCGGTTGAACGATGTGCTCCGATGAGGTAGTGATCACACGGGCGACCTGGTCCAGGTGGGGGAAGGCGCTCTGCAGGACCTCGGCCGATGTGACCCAGCCCACCCCTGGTGACTGGCCATCTTGTGTCGGGCGCGCCAAGCCGCTGCTCACTTTCGCTACGTCGGCAAGGGGCGTACGGTCCAGGGGGAGATCCGTAGCGGGTATTTCGGCGAAGTAGGCGTCGGCCAGCTTCACCGCGCACTCCGCGATCCGCTCGTTGACGGCCTTCTTCTCGTCGATGACATTCAGCAGACTCTGAATGCGGGCGCGATCAACCGCTGGCGGCATGGGTACGGGGAGATCTCTGAGCGCTGTCACGCTGAGTGAAGCCCTAGCTGTACCCGCGGAATGTTCGAGGCACCAGGCCCGTGCGGCAGGACTTCTCAACCAGAAGGACACCCAAGAGCCGATGCTGTCGCGGCGCCCCTCTTCGGTGCAGGTGACGACGCCAACGGAGCGAGCTGCGTTCCAGTCGTGTTCTTCCGGTGTGACGACGGCGGCATCGCCGACCCGGCCGACCAGGACGATCACGACGTCCCCGGCGTGGAGCCATGACCGGGTGCACGCCGCGTGTTCCTCCCGGCTGATGAAGGCAGATTGGTGAACGTGGATGCGCCCGTCGCTGATGTGCCCTGCCTGCAGCAGCGGAACTCCGCCCTGCAGGTTCGATCCGGCACGGTCGACGCCGTAGGTGATCGAGGCGACACCCGGCAGAGCGCCGAGTCGATACCAGGCGCATCCCCGCTCATCCACAACTCTTCTGTCCATGTCGGCGTCCGCTTAGCCCTTCTCCAGGAGTTCGCGTAGCCGCCGTTCGAGCTGGGCGGCCTGGTCGAAATGCCCGTACAACTCATGCGTCAACGCTTCGATCTCCGTGGACCGGGACGTGGGCGCGGTGGGTTTGACGTAGCGAGTGGGCAGTAGATCGTGGTTCCGGGCGGCTATCTCCTCCAGCGTGACGGAATGACACCAGCCTTCCTGGTCCTCATACGCCTCGGCACCGATCCCACGCCAGGCCGACACCGTACGAAGGATCCGGTCCGCTCCGGCCCGGGACAGCACGTGCTGCCTGCCGGCGACGCGTTCGGCGGTACGACTGGCATCGATGAACAAGACGTGTCCCTGGCGAGGATGACGTCCCCAACGCGGGTTCGCGCTCTTGTCCTTGCTCAGCAGCCAGATGCACGCGGCTGTCTTGGTGTGTCGGAAGATCTTGCTGGGCAGTGCCACGATCGCGGCCACCACGTCGTCCTCCAGCAACCGCTGACGGATGAGCCGTTCACCGACACGTGAGCCGGTCGCCGCGCCGGCGGCGAGCAACACGCCTGCTCGTCCCGTGGCGTTGAGTGTTTCGAGGATGCGCTGCAGCCAGGCAAAGTTGGCGTTCCCCTTGGGGGGAGGGCCATAAGCCCACGCATGGTTGCGGAGCTTGTCGTTGTAGTCCCAGTTGGGCATGTTGAACGGCGGATTGGCGAGTACTACGTCGAACGAGGAGGGCGTGAGGCCGTTGTGCAAGGAGTCCACGGGGCCAAGGCCGATGTCCGCATGGAGGCCGTGTAGGACCAAACGCATCATGGCAATGTGGCGGGCTTCGTTATTAACGTCCAGGCCATGCAACGCAGGGGGGCGTCCTGCGCGGGACCCTGCCGCTGCATGCTGTGCCGCTGCGACGAGGAATCCCCCGGATCCGCACACCGGATCGAGGATCCGATCCGTTTCCAGTGGCGCGAGCATGCTTGCCATGAGTCCCGTGATCGCGCGGGCTGTATAGTACTCGCCGCGTACCCCATGCCGGGTGGAGAACCGCTCCAAACAGTCCTCGAACAGGTCATGAGACTCGTCCACCGAATCCAGCGCCAACACGAGCGCCCCCAACCGCCGGTCTACCGCGGGGGACGGGCTGAGCGCGATGAGGTCTTCCGTCGAGCGGGAACGTCCCTGCAGGTGCGCTTCAGGTAGCCGTACCTCCGAGAGCAGTTGAGCCAGCGGCCGTTCCGCACCTTGGCCGCCTGCACGGGCGACCAGACTCTCCCACGTCGGCCAGGACCGAGCCGAGTCTGCCTCCTGCAGCTTCCTCAAGCCGTGCAGGAAGAACACACGTAGCGCCACATGGTACGCGATCAACGGGGAGGCGAGCCCGGCCAGCCCGTCGACCGCGTCCCACACCTTGGCCAGCCTATGGCCCTCGGCCACAGCGGCACGCGTGCCGCTCACACGACCCCCAGCGCGTTCGCCACGACCAGCCCCAGCGTCATCGTGGCGGCGAACGCTACGGCTCCGCCCTGGATCGCCGCAGGAACCCTGTCGCCACCGATGCTCCGCAAGATACCGGCGGCCAGCGCCACGATGATCGAGAACAGTCCGATCACGATCACAACCCAGAACTTGTCGTCCACCCGAACCCGTCTCCTTCGAACGATGCCGAGGGCTATGAAGCTAGAGACGTAGCCGTGGAGCGTGCAACAGCACGCCGTTTGGGATTTCTAGTCCGGCTGGCGAAAGCCATGTGTAGCAGGCATTACTTGCCGCAGGTGCATGGGCGGCTACGGGCGCCGATGACCTCGGGTCGTCACCGCCCGAGTGGTTGTACAAGTCAGTTCTGCGCGAAGTTCGAACGAGTTCGGTGTCCGTTGGCGCCCTCCGAAATTCATGATCATGAGCGCAGCTGAGGGGTTCTTGCAGGGCTTCAAGCGACAGCGACTTAGGGCGATGCGCTTACGGTCTCGCTACCTGACGCTCGAACATGAGGATCATCTAGGCGACGTCGCGGCGAGCAAGGCACGAACACCGGCCTCGACGTGATACAGGGGTGGCGACGTGTCGATGACGATGGGCCCTTGGCTGGCCTATGCGGTCACGGTCACGGCTCCTGACGGGGCCGGCGCCGCCGAGAGTGCTTCGGGCGGGAGACACACGCGCTCAACAGCACGGTTTCCGTTTTGTATCTTGATGGATTCTGGTGCGGCGGTCACAGTGAGTGGGTGCTGGTCATCGACCGGAGGTGCCTGTGGCCCGAGTCCCCAAGCTCGACACCGGAGCCACCGCGTACGCGATCGTAGCCAGGTTCGGCCGGACGGTGACGGAGAAGCGGGGGCTGGGCGGCGCGGAGGAGGACCAGTTCCGCGGGCCGTTGGAGACTCTGCTGCGCGACCTTGGCACGTTGATCGGTGTCGAAGCGATTCCCTACGGCGAGGTGCAATTGAAGCACTTGCGGGCACGGCCGGACTACGCGGTGAACATCGGACAGGTCCGCGTCGGTTACATCGAGCTGAAGAGACCAGGCAAGGGGGTACCAGGCGCCCCCGAGTGGAACCCCGACAAGCGGGAACGGGAGCAGTGGGAAAAGCTCTCCGCGCTCCCCAACGTGGTGTACTCGGACGGGGTCACCTGGGCGCACTACTCGTTCGGCGAGCGGATCTCACCGATTGTCAGATTGGCGAATACCGTCGCGGAGCTGCGGCGTCCGGCGGCGCCGGCCGTCGCCGAGCTGGCAGGCATCGTCCAGCGGTTCATGCTCTGGGAGCCGGAATCTCCTCGCACGCTGGGCTCTCTCGTGAAGATCATCGGTGGGTTGTGTGGTCTGCTGAAGGACGAGGTGTATGCCGCGATCACTGACCCGTTGAAGAAACGCTCCCAGATGAGACTGGCGCTGCTGGCCGATGACTGGCGGAAGCTGCTGTTCCCTGGACTGGACCATGAGCGCTTCGCCGACGCCTTCGCCCAGACCGTCACGTTCGCGCTGCTGCTTGCCCGTTCGGATGGCATCGACCTGGTCGGTGAGCCCTACCAGGAGATCGCTCGGAAGCTGGGCAAGCGGCACCTGCTGATGGGGCAGGCGTTCGCGGTGCTCACAAGCGGGGCCGATGACGAGCTGAACACTATCGAGACCCTCCGCCGTGTGATCAGCGTCGCCGACTTGCAGACGCTCGACGTCAGCCCGGTGGATGCCTACGCCTACCTCTACGAACGTTTCCTCGCCAGCTATGACCCCGCGCTCCGCAAGGACACTGGCTCCTATTACACTCCGGTTGACGTCGCCCGTCATCTTGTCAGGTTCGTCGACGAGGTGCTTCGTGAGCATCTTGGTAAGGAATGGGGGTTCGCCGACGACGACGTGGTGGTGGTCGACCCGGCGATGGGAACCGGCACCTTCCTGGTCGAGGTCATCGGCCGTGTCGCGGACCGGGTCGCCGACAAGCTCGGGCATGGGTCCCGAGAGGACTACGTCCATGACCTGGTCACGGACCGGCTGATCGGGTTCGAGATCCAGGTTGCCCCGTATGCGGTGGCTGAGCTGCGGATCCATGGTTCTTTCCAGAGCCGGTTCGCGGTGGAGACGCCGCCTGAGGCTCTACGGTTTCTCAGCGACGCGTTGGCTGACCCGAACCATGTACAGCCGACGCTGGGCGCGCCGTACCGAGTGATGGAGGAGGCACGGGACAAGGCGAACGGCATCAAACGCAGGATCCCCGTGATGGTGGTGATCGGGAATCCACCGCATGTGGAGAACGCCAAAGGTCGAGCCGAATGGATCGAACGCCCTCGCAGAGGAACGCCCCGGCTCGGAACCACGGTTGATCGCCCCTCGCTCGATGAGTTCCGCGCTGACGGCCTCGGCCGCTATGAATCGGACCTGCATGGAATGCCGTGGTACTTCCTGCGCTGGGCGACCTGGAAGGTGTTCGAGGCCGAACACCGCATGCCAGAAGGTGTAGTGGCGTTTATCGTCCCGTCCAGTGTGATCAGAGGCGCTGCTTTCCAGGGCCTGCGCCAGTATCTGCGACGTACGTGTGACCTGGGCTGGGTCATCGAGCTCACTCCCGAAGGGAACCGCCCGCCGATGGCGACCCGGCTTCTCGGACAGGATGTCGGGCGGCAGCTCAGCATCCTGGTCTTCGCCAGGACGGCGGACTCGGACGCGGAGAAGCCGGCGGTGGTCCGCCATCTGGAGTTACACGGAACGCGTGAGGAAAAGACAGCCGCGCTGGCGCAGTTGACGACGACAGGACCGTGCTGGCATTCCTGCGGTAGCGGGTGGCAGGACTCCTTCCTCCCGGCCCCCGACGCGCAATGGGCGGCGTTCCCCTCGCTCGGTGATCTGATGCCGTGGCGGTCGAGGGGCGTCACGCCCGGGCGAGCGTGGGTGTACGCACCCACTGTCGAGGTCTTGCGCACCCGATGGCGGACACTCCTCGCCGCATCGAGGGAGGACCAGCGTGAACTCTTCCGAGAGGGGCGGGATCGTACCCTGCACAGCCGAGTTGACCCACTGCCTGGGTTCCCGCCAGTCCAGCGCTCGCTGGCAGAGGAGTCAGAGCCGTGTCCCCAGCCGATCCAAGTTGCTTACCGTTCGTTCGACCGGCAGTGGCTCATCCCCGACAACCGGCTGCTCGTCATGGCCCGTCCGCCGCTCTGGCAAGTCCGATCCGAGCACCAGATCTACGTTTCGGAGCAGGACGTGCACGAGATTACCGACGGTCCCGCGCTGGTGTTTTCCGGACTAATCCCCGATCTGCACCATTTCAACGGCAGGAGTGGCGGCGTGCGTCCGCTCTGGCGCGATTGCCAGGGCAACGTCCCCAATATGACTCGGGACCTGCTCGAACACCTCCGCATCCGCCTGGGCATTCCTGTCTGTGCAGACGACGTGCTGGCGTATATCGCGGCGATCACCGCGCACCCTGGGTACACCCGCCGATTCCGAGAGCATCTTCGGCAACCGGGCGTGCGTGTCCCGCTCAGCGTGGATTCAATGCTTTGGAATCGCGCGGTGACGATCGGACATGAGATCCTCTGGCTCCACACCTACGGCAGTCGCTGCGTCGATCCCGCCGCCGGGCGGGGACGTTCAGAACGCGCCCTCATCGAACGGTTCGGCGTCAAGTGCCTGACCCCCGTCAGGGCACTTCCTGACCGGCTGGGCGAGCATCTCGACTACGACGCCGCAGCACAGACACTCACCGTGGGCAGCGGAACATTCGCCCCCGTACGCCAAGAGGTCGTCGACTACACGGTCTCCGGCCGGCGCATCGTGTGGCGGTGGTTGAACGACCGGACCATACAACCCCGAAACAAGCGCCGGACGTCGAGCCTCGACGACATTACACAGACCTCCTGGAACCGAGAGCTAACACTCGAATTCCTGGCGCTTCTCTCTGTACTGACCGGATGCATCCTGATGCACCCCGAGCAGGACCAATTGCTGACCGACGTGTGCACGGGGCCGCAAATCGGTCAGGCCGATCTGGCCGCCGCTGGCGTGCTCTCAGTCCTGGAAACGGCGACGAGGCCGCCGAAGCCGAGGCAGGCCGGAGCGCATCCTCTTCCCGGTAGCTGATCTTAATCCCCGCGTTGGGAGTTCGGGTCCCATGCTGCGTACCGGCTCTGTTCAGAGCATGATTCCCGTCTGCGAGGGTGCGCCTGATCTTATGCTAAGGCCGCGACATAGTTGGCTGGAGGGAACGTTACGAATATGGCGCCACGGAGATTGACCCGGCCGGCTTGTCTGGAGTTCGGGCCGTGCGAGTCAGCGGGGTTTGTTGCCGGGAACGGCCTGTCCCAGCTCGGAGGGATGAGGACGTACCGAAGCCCTGCTGCCTGAGGCGACTCCCCATAAACGCCGAATGCTCGCTCAGAAGAGCGTCGGTCGCGGTCGTTGAAGGTCTTAATGCGCCTGTTCGTTGTTGGGTCGCGCATCGTCAGGCAGCCGACAGCGACGAATCCCCAGCCGTGTACGTCGTCGAAGACGACGGCAGCGGTACCGTCGTGGGTCTCGTAGCGATACCTGATGTGGCCAGGACTTGCGGGGTTGGTGCCGATATGTCCGCCGGGGTCGCGGAGGTGGCCGCGTTTGAACGTACTGTCGGTGAAGTAGTTGTAGTACAGGATGCAATTCGTGCCAGGAGTTACGGCCACCGGTGTGCCGTTGTGGCCCTTGGTGCCTGCCGGGGCGCTGAAGCGCTTGCCGATCGTCATGCGCTGCCACATACGGTTGGCGGTACGCTTCGAGCAGGTATCGGCGGCACCGTCCACCCGTGGTCCGTGGGCACTCTTGTGGAGCCATCCGCAGAGGTTGACTTCAGGGCCGGTGATGCGGCCGTAGTAGTGAGAGGCGCGGCCACCGACTTGAGTCAGTCGTCCGCCCGGCATGACCCGGCTGATGTAGTGGCCGAACGCCTTGTTGGCTACCCGGGCGCCTGGACCGGGCTCGTCCTGGCCTTGGTTCGGCCCGCTGGGGATGGTGCCGTCATCGGTCACATAGGTAGTATCGGCCGTGGCTATTGAAGCCAATCCGGTTACGAGCGCTACCATCGCGACTGCGGCAGTAATACCGAGTCGGACGATTCTTGTGTTCATTCTCATCTCTCCAATTGAAGGTTGATCGCGCGAGTAGATCACGATTTGTGCCCCGCAGTCCGTCCCTTGGCGCCATACTGGTGTCGCCAAGGGACGGAATCGTCGGGTTCTACCGGTCGCACCTAATGAGCTTCACGGCGTGGATATCCAGCCAGCCGATGTCGTCCGCTGCCTTCTTGATATCGACTGCGCGGTAGCGAACGTGTTCCACCTTGTTGTAATAGGTGAGGCGGCTGAAGCCGCGGACGCGGTCGCCCTTGTGCTTGACCCGCAGCCGGGTGGAGGCGTTGGCGGGCTTCTCGTACACGGTCACGGTACGGGTTACCCGGTAGGTGCAGTTGGCCAGCCCATCGGCCACTGACGGTTCCGCGTTCGCAGTCGATGACCCGATCGCAAAGAAAGTTGTGTGGACCACGAATGCGATCAGCGCGACTTTGATGAGGCGCATGTCAGCTCTCCTTTGATTTGTGGAATGGCGTGTCCATAGCTGGGCCGCGAAGGCGTCTTGTGTAAGGCTCGCCAGTTCGTCCAACCACCTTTCTTAGTTCGCAGCCCTGTCGCCTGGGACCAGGTTGCATCTCCTCACAATTGACCGAAAGGCTCTGCCGCGACTTCGTATATCCAAACTCCATAGCCGCAGGTCAGGGCATTGTCCGCAGCTTGTTGAACCTGCCGGCCGGATAATCGGTCCGACCAGGGCCCATAGCTCTACCCACTCATATTCATCCGGTTTCGCTCTTGCGGCATCGGGCTCGATCCGGGACGTTGGGCGTCAATGGATAGTCGTGCGACACGTGCGATAGAGGGGCCGACACAAGGCCGTGCGGAGCAGACGTCAATGCGAGTAGGCTGTGGCAGTTCGTCAGGTTGCGGCGTTAGACACGGTAGGAGGAGCGTGTGAACGTCACTGGAGACAGCGCAGGTAAGCCGGGACCAGGTCGGCCGGAGGATCCGATTGACGAGCACCTGCCCATTTACCGACGGGAGTTCGCTCAAGGTCTTCGCGACCTTCGTAATGAATGTGGCACGCCGTCCTACACGACGCTCGGCCGACTCGCTGGACGAAGTGCGAGTTCTCTTTCGGCGGCGGCCAGCGGGCGCCAAATTCCGACCGAGGATATGACAAGGGCATATGTGAAGGCTTGCCTTCGACACGACGGTCGGGCAGAGGAGCAGATCCGAACCACCGTGGCGGCATGGGAGGCGAGGAGGCGAAAAGCTCAGGAACTCGACGATACCGGCCAATCCAGCGGCTCAGTCGGCCGCACTGGCGACGTTGATGAGGCGACACGAAGTGAGGCGATGGCGGATGGTGTCAGGACAGCCGAGAGTCCGGGTGAGTCGCAGGGTGTCGTGCTTGCGGACCTGGTCGAAGAGCCTGCCAACGGCTCTGTCGAACCCGGCAGTTCGAAGACGGATCCGACTGAGCCGTACGACATGCTCGTCGTGACGAACCCTCCTACGGCATCAGGGGTCACTCAACCACTTCAAACGCCAGCTAACGATGAACGACCACCAGATACTGATGGCGCCCGCCAACGCGAACCGGTACTGACTCGCCGCAATGCTCTTATCGGTATCGCCAGCATGGCAGTTGGCATGGGCAGCGGAGCAATCCTGTCTCGAATATTGCCGATCGGACAGGCGAGCGCCGCACCCGAACCGCCGATTCGAGTCACCTCATCTTATCTGTGGTATCCCGAGGACGACTACCTCTATGCGATACCCGGACCACTGTCGCCCGATCACGAAAAGCGCATGATGCAGACAGGTAGCCCAGATGAGTGGATTTGGCTCATTAACGAAGCTGGCGCGGTTCGTTTCGGGGACGCAGGCGCGCCGGACGGCCCGCAGTTCTCGCGCATCGAAATGTCCCTCCAGAACATCTCGGGTAAGTCTGTGCTCGTGAATTCGATCAAGGCGTCGGTGCTTCGCAGGACAGCACCACTTGCCGGAGCCTTAGCAGCCGCCGGGGCAGAGGGAGAGGCAGAGGTGGTGAAGATCGGGTTCGACCTGGATAACACAACTGACACCACCGCTCGGATCATTGACAGGAACTACGAGCTCGGGGAGCGCTATACCGACGTGAAGAAGATCTGGCTCGCACCCACGGAGATCGTACCCCTACAGGTCGTAGCCCTGACTCGAAAATACTACACCGAGTGGACCATCGAATTCGGTACAGAAGTCGAGGGAATGCGGCTGCCGGTCGTGGCTCCCCACGAAGACGACGGACACTTCCGAACGACGGCATTCTCCGGCCAGTATGCAACTGTGTATGAACACGACGTAACCTCATGGAGGGTCGCGCGTATCCCCGGTCCGGAATGGAAGTGGGGACGATGAACCGGCGGCACGAACGCAGCCGGTGGCCGTGGATCATCGGAGCTGCAGGCCTGTCCGTTGGTCTCGTCCTCGGCGTGCTTCTTTTCCGGCCTGAGACAGACCCCCGTCCGGTCACCCTGTCAGACAATCTCCCCACCATGCCAGTAACAAGCACCTCGTCATCCGCCACACCAGACGACCAAGCATCTCTCCCAGTCACGTTGACCGCCAAATATGATGCGGCGGCGCTCAACCAGGCATGGCTCGCGTCGCCGTCCGACGTCGGTGCAGAAATTCCCCAACCGCCGGAAGACACTAACTGTGACCACCTGATCGACTGGATCCGGACTGCTAACCTTGTCGACCGCGGCTCTTCACAAGTCACCGTGACACTGCGCGCCAAGAGGGACACGACCATCACCGTGCAGGCAATACGATTCTCCGTGGTCTCGCAGCGGCAGCCGCGTGACGACGTTCCGATACTGGCCTGCGTGCCATTTGACCCATATAAGAAGGAGTCCTTCGACGGCACATTTCTGCCGCATCCTGACCGAGGTAGTGCACCGAACACTTTCGGCGACTTCGTTCTCGACGTGAAAACCAGCTTTGAAGTGGGAACAGCGTTCGATCTTGAGGTCGGCCAGATTGAGGAAGCGTACCTTACCGGCTTCGCCTTGAGCTGCGATTGTGAGTGGAAGGTCGAAGTGGGTCTCGAAGTAGATGGACGCACACAAACGGTGACGGTGGGCGACCGAGAACGACCGTTTCGGACAATCGCCCTTCCGAAGAGGAAGCTAACGGCTCCAGGCGACAAGGTGTGGTGTCTGGTCCGGGGCCGCACACAACTTATCGCGCCAGACCCTAGACGATGCGCCGCACCAACGAAGCAGGAGCAGCCGATTTACTAGGTGTCGACAGTTCGCGTCACGACATAGCCTGGCGGTAGTGCATCGGCGATGATGGGCATCAGTCGACTAGGTAGTGGGCTTCGATGTAGGCGACCGTGGAATCATACGGCTCCCCAACCGGCTTCAACATGTACTTGCGGAAGACCGCGGCGGTGGCGCGACGAACGTTTCGGTTGCGGGCGTCGGCGTTGTCCCACGTTTGGGCGAGGGTGCGGGTGACCACTTGGTCGATCTCCTCGGCCAGGTTTCTTTCCGTGATGGTGAGGCCGGGAGGTGCGTGGTCGTGGATGATCCGCGACAGGACGCCCACGTGGTCGTCGTCCAGTACGACCGCTTCGTCGGGGTGCTTTCCGGCGTTCACGATGGCGCGAGCGATTCGGAGCGCCTCGGATAGGAACTCTAGGGCGTCCTGTGAGTTCTGGATGATTCGGTCCCGCAGCAGCTTGATCCGCTCTGCGAGGGCGGTGTACTTCGCGGACCCCGGTTCGACGTCCTTTTCGAGGGCGGCCTTGATGTGGTCCAAGATCTCCGCTGCGGATGGCGGCCTCTTATCTTCGCCGTCCTTGCCGGGCTTGGGCCGGACGAGGGCCATCAGTTCCTTGAGGATGGCGATGCCCTGCGCGTCCAGGACAACGGCCGAATGCGTGTCATCGCAGGTGGCCGGATTGCGGCATTCCCTCTACGCGCTGACGTACACGCCCCGGTCTGCAACGGGCAGACCCCGCCCGGGGGCGAATGAGGAACCCAGGCGGGGCCATAGTAGAGATGTTAATCGGAGGCCATGGGCCCTGGCCGGGATGAATGTGGCCTGAGCCAGGCGACCAGAGCTCCAGCTCCAGCGGGTAGGTCGCTGGAGAATCTACGCCCCGGCCAAGATGCGGACCGGCCGACATAGGAACAGAACTAAATCAGCCGGGACTGTCTGTGCCGCGAGACTGACGGCGATGGATGACGGCCCTCCACGGTTTGGAAGAGCCTTCATCTCGCCGGGCCCGATCCCGTCTTCAACCTTACCGCTGCCACCGTAGTCGGCCCCTCTGATACGAAGAAGGCTCTAGTAGTGTCGGCTGGCGTGGTGCGCTCAGAGTCGGATTTTCGCGGGTGGTACTGGTGGGCATTGGTCGCCACGTCCGTCCTGGTGCCATTCGTGGCCATCGCAGTGGTCGTGTTCCGTCTCTCAAGGCCGCGAGTACGCTGACCAATGGGCCAGCATTTTTAGCTTTGTCGTCACCGCCCTCGTCGCCTCGGCAGCGATGATCGGCTGGTTACGACAGCGGGCCAAGAGCAGGGGCGATCTCGGTACGTTGGACGTGGCCGAGCCTGGGGCGGACGCTGCTGTGGCGTGTGCTGAACGGCTTGCCGCTAACGTGGAGCAGGTATGGAAGTCGGAGGAACTGCGGCAGCGCCTCTTGGACCCGGAGCCTCTGCCCGTCACCTGGCGTACGGTCGGTCCGCCGGTCAGCGACCACTGGCGAGTCATCGGCGGCAAGGACGTGCCCATCGACCTTGACGGCAGCCTGGACGACATCTATCACATGGTTCACAGCAAACTACCCCGGACGCGCTTGGTCGCCCTAGGTGAACCCGGCGCGGGCAAAACTTCGCTGGTGATGCGCTTCGCCCTGGCCGGTTTGGCCGCCCGCGAGCAGGCCGACCCCGTCCCCGTCATCCTGCGGCTCTCGACGTGGACTCCCTCCAACCAGTCCGTCATTGGCTGGATCTACGCTCGCCTGGTGGAGGACTACGACTACAACTCCGCCGAACCGCTGCCTCTGGATCGGCTCCTGCTCATCTTGGACGGCCTCGACGAGATGCCCGCCCCTGAACGAGAGCAGGCTCTCATCCAGATCAACGCCGCCTTCAGCGCAAGGCATCCCCTTGTCCTGACCAGCCGGACCGCGGAGTACCTGGCTACCATCGAGTCTCATCGGGCAGACGTTCTCACGGCAGCAGCCGCCATCGAGCTCAAGCCGCTCGACGCCGCCACAATCCGTGACTACCTGACCATCACCACGAAACCCGCCCGGCTGCCCGAATGGTCCAACGTGTTCGCCGAACTGACCGCTAACCCGGACGGCGAACTCGCCCGCGGGTTATCGACTCCGCTGGCCCTCTCCCTAGCCCGCGTGGCCTACGCCGAACGGGCGGCGGACCCCGACCACTTGCTCACCTTCACGACCAGACGCGATCTTGAGGCCCATCTTCTCGCTGAACTTGTGCCGGCCCTCTACTCCGGCTCCGTCGGCCACCGCGGGCGCGGCCCATCCGGCTACCCAAGTCGCTCCGGCCGCTCCAGCGTACGTGAGCAGCCCAGCCTCGCCTGGCGCGCGGACGCCGCGCATCGCTGGTTGTCCTTCCTGGCGCGACACTTCGGTCGGCGGGGCATCTCCTGGCCGGGACTGATCGACGTCGTGCCACCCTGTGTCTACGGCGTGCTCCTCGGCGTCCTGGCAGGGCTGTGCGCCGGCACGGCCTTCGGCGTTGCAGCAGGATCCGCCAGAGGTGCCCTCCTCGGAACGGCCATGGCAATGGCGACCTTCGCTTACGTTGTCGCTAGAGAACCTCGAGACCCGCTCCCCACGAGTGGAGCGCTATCGTGGATCGCGATATTGGCCCTCTTCGCCGTCGTCCTCGGCCTTCTCACGATGGGTGCTGATCTGAGAGCTGATCAGGCGGTGGTCATCGCGCTAGGGGCCGCGCTCTGGCTCCAGGTGACGCTCTCCCGCGGCCGGATCGCCGTGCAGGTAGGGCTGCTTGACATGGCAGTCGTGCACACGGCCGTCACCCGGCCGTCCGTCTCTCCGTACACGCTCACCCTGGCCGCCCTCGTAACCATTCTTGCTGTATCCGTCCTGTCCGCCTCTCGCCTCCGCTTCTTCTTGGCCCGCGCCATGCTCGCCACGTCCGGTCGACTGCCCTGGCGGGTAGACACGTTTCTCAAGGACGGTCACCGGCGCGGTGCACTCAGACAAGTTGGCGACCTCTACTACTTCCGTCACGATCTCCTGAGACAACAGCTGGCCCACAAGAAATAGCCACAACAGTGCATGAGCCGCTTTGACCGGGTCTTGTCGTACCTCCTCGGCCCGAGCGGCGGTGGAGGCAGCGTCTGGGCGGTATGCCTAGTGCGGTGACCACTTAGGTTCACCGGGTCGGGGACACGCCGTACGGCTTGCGTAGGTTTCGCCCGGTTGTCCTCCACTGTCGTATCGGCATGCACGATGGCGGTGGGAGGGAGGACTTGTATGGCTGAGCCTGTGCGGGCGCGGCGGTTGTCCGATCATGAAGGGCAGACCCTGCAACGGCTGGTCCGGCGTGGCAGGCACGAGTCGGTCCGGGTCCGGCGAGCGTTGATCATCATGGCCTCGGCCAGCGGGACTCCGGTCCCGGCGATCGCGCAGCTGGTCGCGGCCGATGAGGACACCGTGCGGGATGTCATCCACGCCTTCAACGAGCGGGGGCTGTCCGCGCTGGACCCTAACTGGGCGGGAGGCCGTCCCCGCCGCATTACCTCGGGCGATGAGGACTTCATCGTCGCGACGGCCAAGACGCGCCCGGAGAAGCTGGGCCGTCCCTTCACCAGGTGGAGCGTCCGCAAACTGGCCGACTACCTGGCCGACAACCCCATCCGGAACGTGCAGGTCGGCCGGGAGCGGCTGCGGCAGTACTTACGCGAGCACAAGATCTCCTTCCAGCGCACCCGGACCTGGAAGGAGTCCGCCGACCCCGACCGCGATGCCAAGCTGGAGCGCATTGAGGAGGTCACCTCCCAATTCCCGCACCGGTGCTTCGCCTTCGACCAGTTCGGACCGCTGTCGATCCGGCCTCAGCCCGGCTCCGGCTGGGCGGAGCAGGGTTGGCCGGAGCGGCAGCCCGCCACCTACACGCGCACCCATGGGGTGCGCTACTTCCACGGCTGCTACAGCCTGGGCGATGACCAGTTGTGGGGAGTCAACCGTGAGCGCAAGAGCGGCGCCAACACCCTGGCCGCGCTCAAGAGCATCCGCCACGCCCGCCCGGACGGCGCACCGATCTACGTCATTCTGGACAACCTGTCGGCCAACAAGACCCCCGCCATCCGCGCCTGGGCCGCCGCGCACAAGGTCGAGCTGTGCTTCACCCCGACCAGCGCCTCCTGGGCCAACCCGATCGAAGCGCAGTTCGGACCGCTGCGCACCTTCGTGATGAGCAACTCCGACCATCCCAACCACACGGTGCAGACCCGCAAACTCCAGGCCTACCTCCGCTGGCGCAACGCCAACGCCCGCCACCCCGACGTCTTGGCCTCCCAACGCCGCGAACGCGCACGCATCCGCAGCGAAAAACAGCGCCGCTGGGGACGACCAGCTACCCGAGCAGCATGATCACACCAATCCGGTGAACGTTCGTGGTCACCCCACTAGATGCAGGCCGTGACGTGCTCACGGGATGTCCGTGCGCTGGGATGGCGCGTGGTTGGCGAGTCGCTATCCGTCCCCGACGTACCTGCCATGGACGTCATGTTGCGCGTCTTGATCGCGCGCTCCGGTGTTTGGCCTCAACAGTTTCCCGCTGATGCCAGCCGTACGTCTTGATGGTCTTCGTGGCAACGCAACTGCTCTGTCGGGCTCGTGCAGGCCGGCTGACAGCGGGGGAGCACTTCGCCAGGCTAGGTGGCGTCTATGGAGCTAACGATTTCTTGAGCGAGGGCCAGGCTGGAAGCGGCCACAAATTTCTGTCGTCTGTCCATGGCCTTGTTGATATCGGTCATGCTGCCGAATTGGTAGTCCAAGGGGATGGGGTCGCCGTCGAGATCGAGGACTACGCCGCCCGCGGCGTTGAGGATGTAGTGCCCTGGCGCCAGATCCCAGACGGCGAAGCCTTTGGCGAACTCGATTGTCGCGTCGGTGAAGCCGGCCGCGACGTGGCACAGGCTCACAGACCCGAAGTCGACTCCGATGCGGCCACGAACGGTGCCGTCAGCGGAGGGCTGATTCAGTGCGTCGATCAGGCGGGTCTGCCGGCCGAGCGGTTGCAGTCGTTCAGCGGGTTTCATGAGGTAGTTCGTGACGAGTGCCTCGCGTAGCTCGGCGAAGCGGTGGAGCTTCAGCTCGTGTGCCTTGCCGTCCTGGGTGTAGACGAACGCCTGGTCCTTACCGTCCTCGTCGCGGGCGGCGAGGTAGATCTGGAGGTGGTGGAAGATGTCGCCCACGACCGCGGCGATGGGGCGGGCGAGGCTGCGGGAGTACACCATGACGTGCGTGTAACCGTAGAGGGCGCGGACGGCCAGCTCGCTGGTGTCGAGCGGATCGACCAGGACGCATAGGTCCGGCTCGGGGTCGGCTCCGATGACGTGCGGGTCGGCCTCTTCGGAGGCGTAGACGTACGAGGGAATGATCGGAGTCAGAAGCTCCTGGTAGCGCTCATGCATCCACAGGTCATGGGCGGACAGGAAGTTGTCGGAGTGGCGCAGGTTGGCGGCCTCTGATCGTTCGCCTGAGAGCGCGGCCTGGATCAGGCGTGGCCGAATCTCCCCGATCACCTGAGCGACCAACTCGGCGAGGCTTTGGGCGAGGCTGGGGAGGGTGGGAGAGGTTGTCACGTCGGGACCTCCGTACTGTTCAGCGCAGCTCCAGTGGTGGCTCTATTCCTGGAGGGCTCATCGTCGCAGCGACGAACACCGCCTTGAAGTTTGCCGCTCGCATGATGCCCGCGCCGGTCAGATCGTCGAAATCGCTGACGTCGAGCTTCCCCTTGGTCATCGCTCCGAACACCGCGAAGTAGATCTGCGCGCCGGGATAGTGGTTACGGATTTCTCGCGAGATGAATCCGACCACATCGGCATGCTTTACCTCAAAATCGCACAAAACGATCTCCGGGGCATCTGGCAGCTCCGGGAACATCGACGCCTTGTCAAGGCTGAGAAACTCGCGGCTTTTGTTGCATTTGAGGTATCCGATGGGGCAGCGTCCAAATTGGGCTGATGCGAGGAAGGTGGCCATGACGAGGCCGGCCTCGTTGATCCCGAAACAGGCGTCTACATCAGTACGGCGCCCAAGGTTCTTGATCTGGTGGATGAGGCGCTCGATGCCGTAGCCGAAGGACGTCCAACTGAGGTTGAGGAGTTGGCCAGGGGCGGGGTTGGGCAAGGAGTAGACGAGTCTGTCCGGGTTGCCATATTCGACGGTTGGAGCAGCGATGATGAAATCGTGGCCCGTGGTGTCGGATTCGGCCGATGTCGGTCTTGCGGCCGGTGCGGTTCCTTGCCCCTCTGCTGCCGGCGCCGTCGTGTCCGGCGGGCTTGTGGAGTTGATGGTGGCGTACCTCTTCAGCGCGAGTTGGTCTTCCACAGCCAAGCGCTCGTACGCTTCGGCGACCAGATCGCCGGGGGAGATATCCTCCTCGGCGACACCTGTGGGGCCACCTCCGTAGGCGGCGGCGAGGATCAGCAGGCTGGTGAAGCTGGGAGGCGATCCGGCCCTGCTGCGTTCACGGGCCCAGGTCTCCCACGCATTGATGGACGTACCGCCCAGGCTGGTCTGGTGGCCGGTCATCTGGTTGTACCGGACGGCGGCTTGATCCTGGGAAAGGCCACACGCATACCGGTGCGCCTGCAGGCTGCAAATGACCGGATAGCGGCGCATCAGTTCCGTAGCTGCCTTTTTGACCGATCCGGTCTCTAGCCACAATTCATTGCCGATTCGCGCCAATCGGCGCCCTCGTGCCTGCGGACTCGAGTCCTGACTCTGCTTCGACATCTCACTTCCCCCTCCCGGAAGCGCCATCAGATTACCCATTGGCATGGGTAATGGCATGTGGCTTCCGAGAATGGGCAGGTGAGGGCCGCCCAGAGACCGGGGTGATTGCGGACTTACTCCGAGGTGTAAGAGATCCACACCCGTGGCTACTGTCAATTGTCATGCCGCTGGCACAGCAACCGCTTCGGAGACTCCCGATGACCAAGCATGATGTAGAAGCCACAAGCCCCAACCGCCTCGCCGTTCGCCGAGTGGCCCGGTCGACCACGGTCCAGATGTGCGATCTGATCGACCCTGAGGACATTGCGACGATGGGTCCCAAATGCTGGCTTGATCTCCTGCACGACATTCGGAACGACAAGCTCCGCCCACAGCTGGACGGTGAGAACGTCATCATCGAGATCCACGATGTGGCCGCAGGTCCAAGGCCCCACCTGGTGCGCACCACCAAGCGGGCGTACACCGAGTTCCAGAAGGCCGCCGTAGATGGCCGATTCGATGGGTTGAAGCCTGCGCCGTTCGGCCTGGGGTTCGGCCCGTGGATCTGGGCCGAGGGTGTCGTGGAGGAGGCGGTGGCCAAGGCTCTGGACGGAGTCGCATGAGCTCCCCCCCGGGTCGGGTTCGGAGGGGGACTCGGCGGGGTGGTTCACCGGAGCTACTCAGACAGCGGGGCTCTCGGCCGCGCCTACCCCGCCGTGGAGAAGGTCACGCCCCCTCCAAGCTGGTGACCTGCCAGCCGAGAACCCCCCATGAAGACAGCCCCGGCTGAGACATCGGTGCGACGCGACTCTACAGGTCCGCGCCCCAGCCGGGGTGTAGGTCCCCAGCGACTCTTCCCGGGGGCTGGGGCTGGGGCCGGGGCTCTGGCCGTCCTTCCGCATGCCCGTGCAGATCGGCCAGAGCTCCGTACACGTTCCGCTTCGACACGAGGGAGTAACGATGGCAGCCGAGACCGCCCCCGAGACGGTTGCTGTCGAGCCCGAGGCCGAGGACGCCACCGAGGCCCTTCAGGCCCAGGAGGAGTCCGAGTCCGAGGCTCGCGCTGAGAGAGCTTGGTCAGGCCAGTCGGGCAACTCGCCAGCCAACGCCGAGAGGAGGGACTTGAGCTCTTTACCCAGACTTCGAGATCTCCTACGTCGCGAGGTCGGGCAAGGCCGGCCCGGCTGAGGAGACCCTCAGAGGCACCGCATACCTCAAGGCGCGGACAAGGCGCCAGGCCATCAAGAGGAGCAGCGTGGCTCGGCCCGAACCCCCATTCGCGCTGCCCGCTGGAGCCGGCCGCCCTCCCTCCCGAAGGAACCCCAACACAGGACAGGAGCAGAAGCCAATGAGCACTCCAACCGTCGAGCAGGGCATCGAACAGGTGAACGCCGTCGCCAGCGCAGAAGCAGCGTTCGACCCGTTCAACCTCGACATCAAGCTCGCGGAGAACACCCCAGCGGCCAACACGTCGCTGAGGTGTGGCACCGGCGACACGTGCGGGAGCTCGTGCCCGAGCGCCTGCACCACGTCATAACCCCACGGCCCGGGTCCCTCTCGACCGGATCCGGGCCTTCCGCCCTTCCCAGACGGTGAGCAGGAACGGAGTGAACACGATGACGCGGACGCGGATCAGACGGTATCGGCGCACCGGCGCCGGGATGCTGCGCGCCACGGTGCATCTGGCTCCTCCTGCCCTTCCGGATTGGCCGAAACCTGGCTGCTCGATCGAGCAATGGCGGTCGTGGCTGTCCGCGGTGTGGGCGGACGGGCCCTTCCGAGAGGCTGTCACTAACGCCAGCCGGGACCTGACCCGCCAGGTCCGGGCCGTGCTGGACGGGCAGGTGAACAATCCCCGCCGGGCCCGGCGCGCCGCGCTCGCCGTCGCCCGATACGCCTTGCGTTACGCGCACCGCTCCACACCGTTCGGCCTGTTCGCCGGGGTCGCCCTGGTCGAGTTCGGCGGCAGGTCGCTGGTGCGCGTCGGGGATGCGCACGAGGCCGTCGCCCGGCCCGACCCCGCTGCCTTGGACGCGGCGATCACCGCGTGGGAGACCGGAGGGGAACGGATGGCCGACGTTGAGGTGTGCGTCAACAACCTCGCCCGCGTGCGCGACGGCCGCGTCCATGTTCCAGCCGAGGGCGCTGACGAGTTCTCCCTGGCATCGACGACGGCGGTGGAGCTGGTGCTGCAGGCGGCCAGCTCTCCGATTCCGCATGCGGCCCTGCTGGGAAAGCTCGCCGCCGAGTTCCCGCACGTCGAACCCTGCCGCCGGGCCGAACTGGTCGCTGAGCTGCTGCGTACGCGTCTGCTGCGTTCCCGGCTGCGTGCCGCCGCCACCGTCACCGACCCGGCCGCTGTTCGTGCCGCCCGCACTCCTTGCCGCTTGCGAGCGCACAGCGGTGGACGTGCGGTTGGACGCCGAAGTGCGGCTGCCCGAAACGGTCGCGGTCGAGATGGAGACCGCGGCGACCGTGCTGGCTCGGCTCGCGACCCATCCCGCCGGTACGCCGGCCTGGCGGCGCTACGCCGAGCGGTTCCTCGACCGCTTCGGCGAGGGGGGCGAGGTGCCCGTGGAGCAGCTCACCGACCCCGGTAGCGGATTGGGGTTGCCGGATGGGTTCGGCCTGCTTTCGGAGCCGCCGCGACCGATGTCGCGCCGTGACCGGCTGCTGCTGGACCTCGCCGGGACGGCCGCCGTCGAGGGCAATCGGGCGGTGATCTTGTCGGAGGCGATGGTCGAGGACCTGGAAGCCGCCGCGGCTGAGCCGTTCACCAACCTCGCGCCCGCGCCCCACTTCGAGCTGTGCGCCCAGGTTCAAGCTCGCTCGATTTCCGCTCTGGACGCGGGCGACTTCCGGGTGCGGGTCCATACCGTCTCCCGCGCGGCCGGCGCCATGTCCGGACGGTTCTGGCATCTGCTGCCGGACCTGGCCGCTGGGTATGCCGCCCTGCCCACCGTCGCGCCCGGTGCGGTGCCGGCGCAGTTGTCGTTTCACCCCACGCGGGCCGAGGCCGACTTGCTCACGCGGGCACCACATGTCGTGCCGAAGCTGGTCAGTGTCGGCGAGTACCGAGACAGCGGGCAACAGGACGTGCTGCATCCGCGCGATCTGGTCGTCGGCGCCCGTGACGGCCACCTGTATCTGGCGGTGGCCGCCACCGGGGAACGCCTTGAGCTGCTGGCGCCCACGGCGATCAACTTCCTCTGGAACAACTACACCCCGCCGCTGGTCCGGTTTCTGGCCGAGATCAGCCGCGCCGCGACAGCGCAGGTGACGTGGTTCGACTGGGGTGCCGCGTGGACGTTGCCGTTCACCCCCGCCCTGCACTACCGGCGCACCGTCCTGGTCGCCGCCCGCTGGCAGCTCTACGCCCGGACGCTGCCCGGCCGTACGGCCCACCTGCAGGAGTGGGCCGAGCGGCTGCATGCCCGGCGCGGCAGGGCTGGCGTGCCTGAGCGGGTGCTGCTGGCCGTCGATGACCAGCATCTGCCGCTGGACCTCACACGGGAGATGGACGTGGACCTGCTGCGCGCGCACCTGGGCGGAACGCCGGTCGCGGTGTTGTTCGAGGCGCCGCCGCCGGATGCCGATGGGTGGATCGGCGGGCGGGCGCACAGCATGGTCGTCTCGCTGGAGTCGAGGCGATGAGCGCCGTCGCGACGCAGGCCCTGGCCGAGGGCGCGCTCGGGGCGGCGCTGCTGCACATCGAGCGCGCCGACCTCGCCACGGCGCGCCGTCTGCTGCAGGAGGCGGTCGCCGGCGGGGTCAGTACCGGGTCCAACGCCAACCTGTATCACGGAGCCCCGGCCCTGGAGTTCGTTCTCGGCCGTGCCGGCCGCGTCGATCGCGAGGTGCAGGCAGGCGTCGACCGGGTCGTGGCCGCCCGCCTGGCCGCCGCCCGCCAGCGACGGCTGGCCCGGCACTTGCCGACGCTCGCGGAATTCGACCTCATCCGCGGACTGACCGGGCTGGGAGCACTCCTGTTGGCCCGCCCCAGCCCCTCACCGCTGCTCGAAGACATCCTGAGCCATCTGGTGTCGTTGGCGTGCCCGGTCAAAACCGAGGGCCGGACGCTGCCCGGGTGGTGGTCGCCGGACAACCCCACACATGAAGTGAACATCCCCGGTGGCCACGGCAACAACGGCATCGCGCACGGCATCGCCGGGCCGTTGGCGCTGCTGTCCCTGGCCGCCCGCCGCGGCATCCGCGTCGACGGCCAGAGCAGCGCCATCACCACGTTCGCGACCTGGCTGGAGCAGTTCGGCAGCTCCTACTGGATCACCGTCGACCAGCTCACCGCCGACGAGCCTTCGCGGGTGCCGCCCCTGCGGCCGTCCTGGTGCTACGGGGACCTGGGGATCGCCCGCGCCCTGCAACTGGCCGCGCTCGCGCACGGCGACCCTGCCCGTAGGCAGAAGGCCGAGGCCATCGCCCTGGCGGCCCTCGCCGACGCAGACCGTCTCGAACGGGTGAGCGATGCCTCAATCTGCCACGGCTGGGCCGGAATCCTGACCGTCACCACCGCCCTCGCCGCCGACAGCGCCACCCCCGACCGCTTCACCACGAGCACCCAGCATGCCCGCAGGCGACTGGCCGCAGGCATCAACGAACTGCCCAAGCCCGGGTTTCTGGAAGGGCGCGCCGGGGCGCAACTGGCATTGGACGGCTCCAACACCACCGGCTGGACCAGCGCCCTGCTGATCCACTGACCCCCGCCGCACCCATATCGAGCAGGAGCAACAACGACGACATGGACAGCTACGAGGACAATCTCGCCCCACCGGCCAAGCCGGAGTGGTGGCAGGCCACGATCCGCTTCCCCGGCGATGCCGGGGTGAGCCCCGAGGCGGCGGCCACGCTGTCGGCCGCGCTGACCGGACGGCGCTTCCACTTCCTGCGCAAGGAGGCAGGGCTGAGGCTGCGCACGGACCGCCCCGTGAACGCCCTGCTCGACCAGCTCGTCGCCGACGAGGTCGCGGCCGGGTGGGCCGGCGGCATCTACGAGGCTGAGACCGAGGCGTTCGGCGGCCCGCAGGGCATGGCCATCGCCCACGCGGTGTTCTGCGCCGACAGCCCCGCCGCGCTGGCCGAGACCGGCAGCCCCAACAGCAAAGAACGGTGCATCCTGCTGCTGTCCTCGATGTACCGGGCAGCCGGGCTCGACCCGTTCGAGGTCGGTGATGTGTGGGCGAAGATCGGCGACCTCCGGCCGCCGATCGACCCGCCCGCCGAGACCCGCCGCGCGGCGGCGATCACCACGATGCGGCGCCTCATGAACGCCGACGCCGCCAAGCGGCCCCACCCCGAACCGGGCTGGGCCGCGCGCGTCGCCGCGTTCGAGGACGCCGGCCGCCACCTCGCCCAGCTCGCAAAAGGCGGGCACCTGAAGCGCGGTCTGCGCGCCATCTTCGCCCACCACGCGATCTTCGCGTTCAACCGGAACAACACGCCCGTGGCCGAGCAGGCCGCCGCGGCGTGGCTCGGCTGGCAAGCCGCCTTCGGAGATACCGAACCGACGGCCGTGTCTACCAGCCGGTCCTCACCAGTACCCCCTACCTTCACCAGGATGGAGACCGCCATCAGCACCACCGTCGACCCCACCAAGCTGCGCGAGGCCATGGTGGCCAAGTACATCGGCACTGGCCACCTGCGCACCCCCGAGGTCATCGACGCCTTCCGTACGGTCGAGCGCCACACGTTCATCCCCGACGCTGATGTCGAGGCTGCCTACGTCGACGACGCCGTGCCGATCAAGCACGACACCGGCGGCGAGATGATCTCCTGCATCTCCGCGCCGTCCATCGTCGCCACCCAACTGGAGCAGGTAGGCGCCCGCCCCGGCCACAACATCCTGGAGGCCGGGGCAGCCACCGGCTACAACGCCGCCCTCCTCGGCCACCTGGTCGCCCCCACCGGCCGGGTGTGGACGATCGACGTCGACACCGACCTCGTCGACACTGCCCGCACACACCTGCAAGCCGCCCGGGCCGGCAACGTGACCGCCGTGCTCGGCGACGGCGCGGCCGGGCTGCCGGAGCACGCCCCCTTCGACCGCATCCAGTTCACCGTGGGCGCCGGCGACATCCCCACCACGGTGCTCGACCAGCTCGCCCCCAGCGGCCGCCTGGTCATCCCGATGCGCATCCGCGGCAGCATCTCCCGATCCTTCGCCTTCGAACGCGACGGCGACACCTGGAAGACGGTCTCCTGCGAGATGGCGACCTTCGTGCCGCTGCGCAAGGGCATCTGCGACGACATCTACACGCGCGTCCAGATCGCCGGGGAAGGCGATGTCCACCTGGAGACCTTCAGCGAGCAACTCGTCGACCGCGAGGCGATGCGGACGATCCTGGACACCCCTGCCCGCCCCGTCTATACCGGGGTGAAGTTCCGGCAAGGCGACCCGTGGCAGTGGGTGTACCTGTGGCTGGCATGCGTCCTGCCGAACGGGCTGTCCCGGATGCCCGGCCAGCGGGCCGGGTTCACCCCGCACTTCGCGTGGGGTTCGATGGCCGCGCTCGACGGCGACACCCTGGCCTACCTGACCATCCGCGAAGGAGAAGACACCGAAGGGCGCTTCTGGGCCATCGGCGTCATCGGCCACGGCCCACGCGCCGCCGTCCTGGCCGAGCAGGTCGCTGCGGCGATCGAGGAATGGGATCGCGACTACGGCAACCACGCTCCCGCCCCCGGCTTCCGCATGGCCACCGGCGGCAGCCGTGACCAGCTCAAGGCGGCCGACCCGCGCTTCATCATCGACAAGCCTGCGAGCCGGCTCGTCATCGACTGGCCGTAGAAGGGACCCAAGCATCGTGATCAACCCGGCGATCGCCGCCCACATCCCGCTGGTCTGCCGTACCAAACCGCCCGGCAAGCCTCTGACAGCGCGCATCGCCGATCTCACCGCGCTGACCATCGAACCCGCAGGCGCCGACCACCGCGACCTGGTGGCCCGCGCCTGCGGGGTCCTCAACATCTCCGCGCTCATCGCCTCCGACGCCGGACTGCCCGACCTGGCCGCAGATCTGTGCTGGAGACAGCACAAAGTCTTCGCTGAGAGCGGGAGTCTTGAGCAGGAGGTCGCGGTCATGTCGTTGATGCCGCTGATCAACATTGCCCGGTTGCTGATCCGCGAGGGCGACGGCAAAGCCGCCTACGAGGTGCTCGACCAGCTCTATCGCGCCGCCCAGCAGCGCCGGGCCACCGTGATCCACGGCCACGACGTCGACCTGTCGCCCCTGATCCACAGCCGCGACGATCACCGTGCGGTCTGCACGGAGTTGTGGATCGCCCTGCTCATCGACGGGGCCCGAGCCCTGGCCCAGCAAGGCCGCTGGAGCGAGGCCGCCGACGCCATGGCCGCCCACCGCGGCATTGGCGAACGGCTGCTGGACGGACGCCAACTCAAGATCATGGCGATGATGGAACAGGGATTCCCCGACGAGGCTGCTGCCGTGATCGACGCCACCGTCCCTGCGGAACCGTGGGAGCACACTGTCGCGGCGCTGTTGCGCATCGCCTGCCGCCCGCCCGGCACCACCATCCCGCCTGAGGAATTGGACCATGTCGTCCAGGAGGTGCTGCCTTTGATCACCCAACACGAACCGATGACGGCGGCTTTCCGTGCCCGACTCGGTCTGGCCGCGCTCGACCTGACCGCCGGCCAATCTCCGTCATCGGCCTCCCGTCTGGGCGTAGCGCTTGTCGAGGTGGCCTCCACCGACGCCTACGCCGCCCGCGACGTCCTCGGCCATCAGGGGATGCGCTCTGACATGACGGACCAGCAGCAGCAGAACCTCGACGCCGTGATCACCGCTGCCGGGCTCGGAGTCGGGCATCTTCCTCAGGTCTACGAGCACGCTCTGGCCGCGGCTGTAGGTCACGCCGAAGACCGGCTGCGGACGCTGCTCAGCGAGCATGGCCCCTCACGGGGCCCAGGAACACGCGATGGACCTCCCTCCTAGCCCTGACGGCGGCTACTACGGCTCGCCCCCGACAGGAGCTACGCCGCGCTGGACCTGGGTCGC
Source organism: Nonomuraea sp. KM90 (assembly GCF_052246675.1). Lineage (NCBI taxonomy): Bacteria > Bacillati > Actinomycetota > Actinomycetes > Streptosporangiales > Streptosporangiaceae > Nonomuraea > Nonomuraea sp. KM90. Next base: position 408,710 of record NZ_JBQQCB010000002.1, read on the forward strand.
ATGGCTATTTGCCCGCTTCAGGGAGCCGACCCAACAGGCCAGCGATCTGGGGGCAGCCGGAGAAGATGCCGACGTTCTTTGACCGGCTCTGGCGCTGTGGTGGGTCAGCTAAAGAGCCGATGGCAGGCGATGTTGCGTACCCGGAACTCGCGTTTGTGGGCTGGGAACAATTCGTCGCACTTCATGTCGATAAGCGACGGGCTTCCGCCGAGTCCGGTGATGTCCGGCCAAGCCGGGCGTGGATCGTTTGGTGCGCGCTTTGATCGAGTATTCGACCGGCGAGAGTGGCGCCCTGCTGTGGGATTGGCCGGTGGTCGTGGACGTAGGAGTTCGTGGCGACCGTGCGGCTCATCCCTGTGTGCACGGTTTCTGGCCGCGTCCACGTGCCTGGCACCGCCCCTGCCGTGGTCTCGTTCTGCGATCTTTTCGTGGGGGAGGGCCAGTGCCACTGGTGCCGGGGAGGCGGATGAGAGGCTCGACTTGTGCCACGGCAGCGAAGACGTAGCGACATCATGGCCGGTGGCGTCTCGCAGGGTGTCCACGGCTTGAGGTGGGGAGCCCTGCTGGCCGTTGGGACTGACTGTCCCAGCGCTGCCCACCGCTATCGCAGCGGCTACGGCGGCGGCTCCGCCCGCCAGCAGCAGAGTCCTGGTGCGCACTCGTCCACGCGGTCGTTCACCCTTGTCGGGCATTCTCTGCTCCCGGATGCTCTTGATCGTTACGGTGCGTAGCGTAACTGCGGCTCTCCGGGCGCTCTGCGGGTTTGATTTTGCCTTGACGATTCATGACGTTGGCATTCCATGTGGTTCACCGGATGACCACGCCCCCCATGGAGGGCGGCATCCTGAGCCTGGATCCACCGCTGGGAATCTGACAAAAGAACTGTGAAATAGGGCGAGGTGCCCTTTGGCCTGGGAAGATGGGAGTTCTCTACGCTCCAGCAACCCAAATCAGAAGGACACCTCGTACGTGCAATTCTTCCACGACGCGGCCAAGACCGATGCGATCTTC